>CAZSOR010000425.1:0-3709 GCA_964608395.1 uncultured Pirellulales bacterium | reverse complement strand
AAAATGCGCATAGCAGTTCCATTAGCACAGGGTAAAATGAGTCTTCACTTTGGCCACTGCGATCAGTTTGCAATCTTTGATATCGATGATAATCTTAAAAAGGTTATAAACAGGAAAGATGAAGCTCCTCCCTCCCATGAACCTGGAGTTTTGCCGCAGTGGTTACATGAAAATAATGTCAGTGTTATTATAGCCGGCGGTATGGGGCAGCGAGCACAGCAACTGTTTGCACAGAATGACGTTAATGTTGTAACAGGTGCTTCCTCCGGCTCGCCTGAAGAGCTTGTATCAGCCTATTTGCAAGACACTCTTGAAACAGGAGATAACATCTGTGACCACTGATTTGGCTAAAAAAGCCTGCATATTCTGCAACGGCCAGTTGAGTAATCCGACAAGAGTCAAACAAATCGCAATGGAGTGTGACTTGCTTATTGCCGCAGATGGAGGGGCAAAACATTTTGTCGATATAGGACTCATTCCTCAAGTCATCATTGGTGACATGGACTCTGTTAACGATGATATGTGGAAGAATAACCGTGGTATTGAGCATATTCGGTACCCGGAAGCGAAAGATAAGTCCGATGCGGAACTTGCTGTGGAATACGCCTTAGAGCACGGATGCAAGCAGGTCATTCTTGTCGCGGCAACGGGTGGACGACTTGATCACACATTGGGAAATGTTGCGTTGATCGCCAGTCACCCGGGGCAAGTAGCTTTCTTTGATGGTACATCTACACTCATTGCAGTTGATAAAAGTGAGAAATGCACATTGCACGGTCAAGTTGGGACAGTTGTCTCACTCATACCGTATGGTCTTGATCCTTTTACAGTAAGGACCAACGGGCTGAAGTACGCGTTACGGGATGAGTGCTTGAATTCTGCCACGCATGGTCTCAGTAATGAGTTATCTCAGACAGAAACATGTGTCTGCGTCTCGAACGGTGTTCTGCTGGTTTATATCGAAACTGAAGAGATATACTCTGAAGGGTAGCAAGAGGCGAATATGGAAGCAAGAAAGAGTAGCCGTGAGCATTGAAGTACAACGGTGTACCGTTAGCAATATAAGTGATAGAGTCCATCCAAATTGTGTTGTATGCAGTCCATCTAATACAAACGGTTTGCAGTTAGAGTTCGTTTCTGGAGAGGATGGAGGTATTACAGCCACGTTCACATGTGACAAAGCTCTTGAAGGTTACCCGGGAGTCGTGCACGGTGGGATAGTCTCCTCGATTTTGGATGGTGCTATGGGTCATTGTATGTTTTCACGAGGGCAGGTTCGCGGTGACGGTTGAGATGACGACGAGGTTCCGACATCCGGTTGTCACAAACCAGCAGGCGATAGTCTCAGCACACGTCACGCGCTTTTACCATCCTTTGTGCCTGTTGGAAGCTAATATCGTCCAGGATGGGAAAGTCAAAGCCACAGCTAAGGGTAAATTCTACGATCAGGGGAGCAAATCTGTTGTTAACGGAGTGCAATATGTCGTATGTCAAGTGAACGACCGGAATTGAGTAAGATATGCAAGATATTGTCTCAAATTAGCAGTTCCGACTGGGTAGCAGTTAAGTTTCAGGAACATATGTCCGTGGCTGATGCTGAACCCGTAAGGTTTTGTGAAGCCGTGTATAAGGCACAGAAAAAGAGTGTCGCCCTATCTTTCGATAACGTATCCTGTGATGGTGCCAGAAGATGCTTTGGGTGGCTTAAGAACAATGATATGAAGCTGGCTAAAAGGCTCTCTCAGAAAACAGCCATAGACCAAGATGCAGCTTATGAATTGATAAAAAATGTGCCGGTTCTCAATGAAAATATCGTTGGGATTTCCCTTGGCACGAACATTCAGGGGGATGTTTACATAAGTTATGCCAATCCTGAATCAGCAATGAAACTGGTCAGAGATTGGCAGAAAATGACCAGCCAAAATCTACGTGTGGAAATTTCAGGCATAATGTCCGTGTGCGGAAACGTTGCGGTCAGAAGCTGCCTTGGGCAAAGCATTAGTATCTCTTTCGGCTGTCCCGACTCCAGAGAACTCGGAGGTATTGAAAAAGAACAGCTTGTTATTGGTATACCTTACAATATTGCATCCAGCCTATGCAGTAGAGGTAGCTACTATTCTAATCCCAGTGATCCGCTCAGCAAATAAAAATTGAACCGATGTCGTACAGCAAGATTAACATTGTGCAAGAAAATCTGAAAAAGAGAGAAAGTGATAATGCCAACATATGAGTACAGATGTCAGGATTGTGGCTGGACATTCGAAAGATTCCAGAGCATGAAAGACAAATCCTTGGAGAAATGCCCAAAGTGTAATGGCAGGGTTCAGCGTTTGATCAGCGGCGGAGGGGGCATAATTTTCAAAAATTCAAGATCCGATGCAACTGATTATGCTGCCGGTAATATGCCGGCTTGCGGTCGAGACCGGCCCTGCTGTGGACGTGATACGCCCTGCGACCAGAGGCCGTGCGAGTCTTAAATGAAAATTCATAACGGCAGTAAGCCATGATAGGATGCCCTGAGTATGAGTATTTCAAAGAGTTATGCAAGAATCCGGCGAGAAATCCCTGATTATGTAACCATAGTTGTATCTTGCAAAACAAGAACCGTAGAAGAAATAAAGGAGGTCATAGATTCTGGGGCTACAGATATTGGCGAAAATTATGTTCAGGAAGCCGGGCAGATGTACAGTGCTCTGAAGAAAGATTCCACTAAAGTCAGATGGCATATGATAGGCAGCCTGCAGACGAACAAAATAAACAAAGCACTAAGAATTTTTGATACCATTCAGAGTATCGACTCTCTGCCAAAGGCCATAGCTATTGATAGAAGGGTTGAAAGAGCAAGAAAGCAAAGAGTTCCAATTTACATAGAAATAAACATTGGTAGCGAGGACTCAAAAGCGGGCATAAAACCGATGGAGCATGAACCTTTTGATGAATACGTTGAAAATTTAGTTAGGGATATGTCGAGGCTTGAGCACATAAGGTTGGAGGGACTAATGACCATGGGGCCTCGCTTCGGCAATCCTGAAGACGTCAGGCCATATTTTCGCAGAACAAAAAAGATATTCGAAAAAATCAAGACACTTCGTCTTCCAAACATAGATATGAAGTATCTGTCTATGGGTATGACGAATTCATATAAGGTCGCCATAGAAGAAGGCTCTAATATGGTCAGAATTGGAACGGCAATATTTGGAGAAAGAAAATACAAATAAAAAAAATGCAGATAATATTGACACGGGATAGCAGGGGGAAAAATGGCTTGTGGCTCATACTGTTTATACGCATAATAGGCGCTGTTCGAGTTCTTACACGGCACTGTATAATTCAGAAGCCAGGCAAGAGAAATATAAATGAGATTTACCCAGTATTTTCTTTATACGAGGAAACCACCAGACTGTTCCCTAGTAAATACGACTATCGAACATGCGAGCAGGCAGGCCAATATAGCAGAGGTAGCTTATCAATAAATTGAAAACAAGAGAGCCTGAGCAGCAAACATTGTTGACTTCTATCTCGGCGAAGGGAAATCGATGCTTAAGCAAATATTGAAAGAGTTAAGAGACCATGCTCCTTTTACCTTGTTTGGGGCGATTACAGGAATCATAATCATAGCATTATTTCATAAATTGCCTTCCAATCTTTCCTATGACATATTTTACATACTTCATCCCATTCACGTTGTTTTGAGCGCACTTGTTACCGC
>CAZSOR010000424.1:0-3713 GCA_964608395.1 uncultured Pirellulales bacterium | reverse complement strand
ACCATCAGCAAGCTCACGACGAAGTAGCCGGTGACGACCACGGCAAACAGGAGCAAAGAGTTATAGGCCCGTCCCACCACTATAGAAAGAGAAGTTGATAATGCCGCACACGTATTGAACAGAAGCCAGGATGCAAGCAGCCACAAGCCGAGATCCTCCGTGCTGCCTTTGCGCATAAGAAAATGAAGGACGAACACGATGCAGCCGGCCAGGATGAAGTTTACAGCGCCTTGCAACGACAATCCCAGCAAGCGGTAAATATACAGTTCGCCAAGCCAGAAAGGCTTGGTGACCAGAACGCATATTCGCCCGGAGGCGATATCATCACCGAAAATGCCGGCACTCAAGGCTAGGGGAAGAAAGAAACCACCCCAGATAAAAATAAACCGGCCGAATTCTTCTCCACTTGGAAGAAACAGCCACCAGAAGCTGCCGTATAATACCAACCAGACGATGTGTACAATCCAAATGTAACCCCTTCTACAGTACGTCTCTTTCATCAATTCGTACGCTCTCATCGGCTAATTCCTCTCGTTGTACAATCGCAGGAATACATCCTCGATATCCTCAGTATCCTCTTTTTGCAGCAGCACACCTGTGATTCGGGCGCCGCCTTTTACAAGACTGCTTACGATATCGGGCACTTCATTATCGTCTCCGACGGCAATCACCAGCTCTGTTTCGGAACTGCTGAGAAGTTTAGACGGCGGCAACAGTTTTTTTGCGATCTGATTTCCGTTTGATACAAGTTCCACGCGCAGCCGGCCGATCTGGCCGGCGGAAATCTTGTCGCCGAAACTGACTACTTCTCCGCGGTACAGGAAAATATAGTCTTTCGTCAGCTTCTCCAGCTCTCCCAAACGGTGGGAGCTTATCACGATGGCGGTGCCCGCGTCGCGTAGCTTCTTGAGCAGATCGCGAAGCTGGATAATACCAATCGGATCGAGGCCGTTGCTGGGCTCGTCCAGCAGCAGAAAACGCGGATTGCTCATCAATGCGATCGCCAAAGCCAGGCGTTGTTTCATTCCCTGAGAGAAATCCGCGCAAGGCCTGTCGATATACTCATCCATCTGAAGCTGCTCGGTCAATTTGTTTATCTGGGCGGTAATATCCTGCCCGGACAAGCCTAACAGTGCCCCGTGATATCTCAGGGTGTCCCATGCGGAATAGCGGCCGAGAAAGGCAGGGTGTTCCGGCATATAACCCAGTCCGCTTCTCGCTTCGATAGACCGGGCCGGATGTCCGCAGACGCTCACGCGACCTTCTGTGGGGAATATCAGTCCTGCCATCAGGTTTAGCAAAGTCGATTTTCCAGCGCCGTTCGGACCGATCAAACCGACAATCTGGCCTTTGGCCACAGATAGCGAGATGCTCTGCAGGGCACAAACATCTTTCGACCGGCCGGCCAACAGTTTTCTGAACACCTTTGTCAACTGCTCACATTCTACGACCATTGTTTGCTTTTTATCGTTGCGAATCATTTTTCTTTGCTTATTGAAATTTTGAATCAGGCTATTGCGATTGCTCCGCCGAAGACGAGATTAAGGCCTGCCGTCAGCTCTTTAAGCTGGGCCTTTTGCTTTGCCAGTTCATCCTTGCCGTTGCTGGTTATGGAGTAGTATCGTCTTTTTCGGCCGGTCTCCGCTGTCTCCCACTTGCCCTGCACCAGTTTCTTTGCCTCAAGATTATAAAGCAGCGGGTACAGCGTCCCTTTGCCGAGCGTCAAAATCTCGCCGCTCCGCTGTTCTATCGCCTGGCTTAGTTCGTAGCCGTACATCTGGCCGCCGGAAAGGATCTCGAGTACTACCACCGGGGCTACACCCTTTAACAACTGACTTTCAAACTTCATCGTTAATCTCCCTTAAAGATCATGATTTCAAAGATTTAACATAAACATCTTCTGTTTAGCTTTGCATATTATGTAATGCAGACTATGTAATGTCAACTAAAAAATAAAATTTTTTCAGATTTTTTTGGAATGTTAAAATGTCATCCTGAGCCTTCCGTTATGTAAGATACAGTCGTTGCTCAGAAAAGAAGAAAATATCTTCTATTATTTTACATACACTGAATACTTCGTCGGGGATAATGATAACTTTTAATCCGCACACCGGCCTTGAATGGACCAGCTCCCTGATAAAATTTCAAAAAAAAGCGTTACACTCGGCATCAACAGTGGCACCTAATTATAGTTTGTACCGATTAGTTCTCCAAGGAAGGAGGCGGTATAGTGTATTGAATACACTACGAAGTAAGCCCCTGTTTCAACCATTCCTCTCCTCCGTGGAGCAGGGGCTTTTTTTAGATGCTTCTATAAATAGCACCGCAGCCCTAATTCTTGTCCATCCACAAGTTATAAGCAATATTTGAGGACCAATTATCCTTGACTTTTGTACCCATGGGGGATTATCATTATTGTGTTTCTTAAATACCTTCAACCTGATGGGACAACAAAGGCCGGTCGTTTCGTTTTTTTATGGCAGTGCCTCTGTGTATAGGGCGTTCGATATACTGAAAGTTTTTTGAGGATGGCAGAATGGCAAACAGCAGTTTTGCAATTTGGGCATTAGTGGCGGTGGTTTGGCTGACTCCGGGTATTTCAAGCGCCGACCTGGTCGGATATAAGGCAAAGCCTTCGAGTACTAACCTCACAATTTCTTCAATCGTGGAGAAAATGCCTGTTGCTCCAACCATTATTAGTTACTTGATGCAGTG
This sequence comes from uncultured Pirellulales bacterium, assembly GCA_964608395.1. Classification (GTDB taxonomy): domain Bacteria; phylum Planctomycetota; class Phycisphaerae; order Sedimentisphaerales; family Anaerobacaceae; genus JAFGPJ01. Next base: position 998 of record CAZSOR010000424.1, on the reverse strand, counting down.
GAATGGGATTCTATCCGATCGACCTCAGACCGAACGTAAAAAGCCAATACTTGGCGAAAAGCACGAACCCATACTCTGGGCGATGAACGCCGCTGCCCAGGCGTACTCCTCACAGGGTCAATACGAACAGGCGGAGTCGACGTACCTTAAGATAATCGAGATAAGCGGCATTCTGTTCGGCGAGAAGAACACAAAATCACTGGCCTACAAGGCCTCCCTGGGGGTATTTTATGCCGAGCATGCTAAATATGACAAAGCAGAACCCCTGCTGAACGAGGTGTTGCAGGACAGGCGAACTCTGCTGGGTGAAAAGAGCCTGGCAACGATTAGCTCGATGAGCGACTTGGTAGTTCTTTACGCAGCCCAGGGCCGATATGAGCAGGCACAACAGCTTCTGACCAACGCTGTGAAGATCGGACGCCCGCTGCTCGGTGATAATCATCCAATAATACTAAGTTTTATTAACAGACTGGCTGTGATATATAGAGACCAGGGTCGTTACGATGAGGCCGAGAAAATTTTTGTCACAGCGCTGGACAACAGGCGCACCAAGCTTGGGGCCGGACATGCCGATACAGTGCAATCTATGAATGATTTGGGCATGTCATACACCAGACAAAAACGCTACTCAGATGCAGAACCGCTTCTCAAAAAGGCGTTTGAGATCAGAAGCAAGCAACTTGGCGAAGAGCATCTCGATACATTAGAATCTATGCACGAGCTTGGCGTGCTATATGCAAGCCAGAATAGGTACGAACAAGCAGAGCCATTGCTCCTCAAGGCATACGAAGGCAGGGAAAAGCGGTTAAGTGCAGGCCATCCGGCTACTTTGGATTCACTGGAGCATTTGATTAAGTTTTACGAGGCCTGGGGCAAAACCGAACAGGCAGATCAGTGGCGGGCTAAGACAACTCCAAAGAAAAGTCAGAAATAGTCGTTACCAGGCCTTGATAATCGGTGTTTTTATGCTCCGGAACGCTTATCGTTTTTTTCCAGAT
>CAZSOR010000423.1:0-3714 GCA_964608395.1 uncultured Pirellulales bacterium | reverse complement strand
GCGCCGGGTTTTATCAATATGCTGAGCTGGGCGACCGACTCTCTTATTGAGGACGGCAGATCGCAGAGCGATATTCGCCAGGGCGTGACTCTCGAAGTTATGGGTGAAGGATTCTCGATGGGGCCTCTCAACGAGGTGATGAAGCGGGACATGCTCGAATCTCAGGGGGACATAAAGTTCGACGTCGAATGGACCACACTCGGAGAATATCTCGAATACCTTGAAAGAAAAGGCGTATCGACCAACGTGGCCTCTTTCGTCGGCGCAGCGACCATTCGTGTTCACGCTCTCGGATATCAGGACAGGACGCCGACTTATATGGAACTTCAACAGATGCGGCGATTGGTCGGCCAGGCAATGCGGGAGGGAGCGTTGGGCGTCGGCTCGGCTCTAATTTACGCTCCCGGCGTGTATGCCGATACGGATGAGCTGGTCGCTCTTGCCGAGGTGGTGGGCCGGTACGGCGGGATATATATTTCACACCTTCGCAGTGAAGGCAACAATCTGCTCGAAGCCGTGGACGAATTGATAACTATCGCACGAAAGGCAAACGTCGCCGCCGAAGTTTATCACATGAAAGCCGCCGGCAAAGCGAATTGGCCTAAACTCGATGCTATGATTGAAAGGATTGACAAGGCCCGGGCCGAAGGATTCAGGATTACGGCGGATATGTATACCTATACGGCGGGGGCCACCGGCCTCGACGCCGCGATGCCTCCCTGGGTTCAGGCCGGGGGACATCGTGCATGGGTGACGCGGCTGAAAGATCCGGCAATCAGGCGGCGGGTTTTGCGGGAGATGTCCACACCCACCGACGAATGGGAAAATCTGTATCTTCTTGCCGGCTCGCCTGAAAATGTTCTCCTGGTAGGATTCAAAAACGAGAGGCTCAGGCATCTCGCCGGGAAAACGCTTGCCCAGGTCGCCGGCATGAGAAGAAAATCGCCCGAAGAAACAGCGATCGACCTTGTGATAGAAGACGACAGCAGGGTCAGCACGATTTACTTTCTGATGTCCGAGGAAAATGTAAAGAAGCAGATCAAGCTTCCCTGGGTCAGCTTTTGTTCCGACGCTGGTTCATCAGCCCCAGAGGGAGTCTTCCTGAAATCAAGCACGCACCCCCGTGCGTACGGGAATTTCGCCCGGTTGCTCGGCAAATATGTCCGACAGGAGAAGGTCATCACACTTGCCGAGGCGGTCAGGCGTTTGGCGTCACTTCCGGCCGACAATCTCAAACTCGATCGGCGGGGAAAACTTGAAACAGGATATTACGCCGACATAGTCGTTTTCAATCCGGATACGATTTCCGATCATGCGACGTATGAAAAGCCGCACCGGTACGCTACTGGCATGGTCCATGTTTTCGTTAACGGCACACAGGTACTGAAAGACGGCGAACATACCGGCGCCAAACCCGGCCGGGTTGTGCGCGGACCCGGTTGGAAGAAATAAGCCGGCAAAATTGCACTTGAGTCTTGCCCTTTGAGCCTGTAGGCTGTCTTGTCATGGATGACATCCGGCGGAAATTGGAACTCATCGATAGGCAATTAACGGGCCCGAATTTTCACGAGCGAGTCATCAGCACGTGTCCTCTTGTATTTGTCGCTATCGGTTTAATAGCGGGCATCCTGGCACAAGAGAAGTCCGGCGTGTCGGTCTATATCTGGTCAATATTGCTTGCCGTGCTGGCGGTGGCGACCGTTTTATCCTTTGTCATGCCACAATTTTCCTCCGTTGGGCGATACGTCACGGCGTACCTTGCCCTGGCCTGTTTTATCTGTCTCGGAGCGATTCGGCTGAGCAGTTTTCATCAGCCGGAGCCGAATGATATCCGCAATCTGCTCGCCGATGAGCCGAAGCTGGCGGCAATTCGAGGAACTCTTGTCACTGAGCCTTACATCAGCAAATATCCCGACTGGGAATTTGCCCGGTTCAAACCCAGTGACCCGACCAGCAGTTTTTATCTTAAGATTACTGAAATCGAGAGCGTTGTCGGCTGGGCGAGAGTTGCCGGGACCGTCCGTGTGCTGGTAGGCGAGCCTGTGCTGGACTTGCAGCCCGGCGACAATATCCAGGCCTATTGCTGGCTGGACAGATTCGGGCCGCCCACGAATCCGGGCCAGTTCGATACCGCTGCCTACCTGGCGAGGAGAAATGTAATTGTCGGAGTATATATCGAATCACGCGGCGGCATCGAATTACTACAAAGCTCCCCTGCCGGAGCTTTCGCAAGGTTCAAATATCGATTAAGGCGGGCGGCAACGAGCGCTTTGGTGGGTGACCTGCCCCAGGAGCAGACCAGCCGTGGGTTGTTACAGGCATTGCTGTTGGGTTACAGGCGGGATATCGACAGTGACACATATAGGGCCTTTCGCAAGACAGGCCTGCTGCATTTTATCAGTCTATCCGGAATGCATCTCGGAATTCTGGTCGGGATTATCTGGTGGCTGTGTAAGACGGCAGGATTCATGAAGCCGGCCCGAGCGGTAATCTGCGCCATTGCGGTCGTTGTTTTCCTGCTGGTTGTCCCTCCGAGAGCGCCGACCTTAAGGGCGGCAATTATATGCTGGGTGTTCTGTGCATCGATTATTTTCCGCCGACGTTCCAATCCCATCAACACATTATCGTTAGCGGCGATCATTCTCTTGCTGATCAGGCCGACGCAGTTGTTCGAGGCAGGCTGGCAGCTATCGTTCGCCGCGGTGCTCGGACTTCTGCTTTTCTGTGAACGACTCCACTTTTTTCTACACGAAAAATTAACTGGCCTGCGTTGGCGTAAAAAAGACCCGAAGACAATGGTATCTTTCCGCATGGTTCCAAGGCTGGGACCGTATTCATTGCGACTACTCTCAGCAGGTGTCGCAGCCTGGCTGGGTGGCGCGGGCATTTTGCTGTATCATTTTTACACAATCAATCCGCTGGCGGGTATCTGGACGGTGCTGGTCTTTCCATTAGTTGCCGCGATCCTGACCCTGGGTTTTATGAAGATGCTGTTGTTTTTCCTGCTGCCTACGTTGAGCTGGATTTTAGGCATCGCAGCAACATTTCTCTCGGACGTTCTTGTCTGGGCAGTAAAACTCATAGCGCAAGCAGATATTTCGCAAATACTCGTCGGCCGGGTGTCACTTGTGCCTGTCGTTCTGTACTATTGCATCATTGTTTTTGCCGGCTATGCGTATTTTCGCCGGCCCGTGATAAAAAGAGCAATCTGCACCTTTATGATGTGTTCGTTAATAATTTACTTCGGCGCACTAAAATGGCATAGGACTCATCGGGACAATCTCGTGCTGACCTGTCTCGACGTCGGTCACGGCCAGGCAATCCTGGCACAACTTCCGGGCAAAGCCAACGTCTTATTCGATGCGGGCTCGCTCTATGGAAACGACATCGGCACACGAATTGTATCGCCGTATCTGGATTACATTGGAATACGAAAAATCGACGCTCTGCTCGTCAGCCATAACGACACTGACCATATCAACGGCATTCCGGAGGTTGTTGAAAACTGCAACGTAAGAAGCGTCTATGCTAATCGGGCCTTTTTCGACGGGAAGGATGTGTGGGGGACGGCAGAGTTTCTAAACGATTGCCTGATCGAGAAAGGCCTTGAAATAAAACGCATAGGAGCGGACTTGAACCTGAGCGCCGGCGCGAGCATAAAAATATTATGGCCGAATGAACAGCTTTATAATAATGAGGATTTAAGTGACAACG
>CAZSOR010000422.1:0-3724 GCA_964608395.1 uncultured Pirellulales bacterium | reverse complement strand
GACCACTGACCGTTCAATGTATTGATGAGAGTGGAAATTCTCAGAAGTATGAGAGCATTGAACCATCAGCAGTAAATGCGCTTGTGCCGAGTGATTGGGGTCTGGATAAACTCATTGCTCAAGTTAAGCTGACGCGAAGTGAAATCGAAGAGGCAAGAAAAGCACCAATTAAAAAAATTCCGTACGTCGAGCTGGCGGCAGAGCAAATTAGAGAGTCGTCTACAGCCGTGACGATCAGGTTGGCACCGGAAGAAGATCCGCTCACTGTCCAGAGAATAGAGGACGCGACAATCGGTATTGCCATGAGTCCGACCTTATCAGCGAAATATTATGCTGATATTACAAATCTGTCCAACGTGCTGAATTCTCTCGCTGTTAAAGCGACAACCGATGCAAAACGTGCGTATGAAGGGCAGCAATTGCCGCAGATGACGCTGTACATTTTTGAAAGTGATATTAAACAAGGTCAGGAAGATTATCGAAAGGCAGTTCACTACAATTTTCCTGAGAAATATGTTCGCACAGGCGAGATCGAACTGATGGGGGGACCAACTCAAGCCGAATTTCAACTCAAAACCCGGCCTACCGCCGAGAGTGACTAGGTCGCCGGAGCCCGAAGGCCATCAAGGCCTCGATTGTCATCCACAATGCCAGAACGAACATCCCCGCTTCGACTACAGCCATAAGTCAATTCCGGGCTGTGATAAGAACCAGCTTGTTTGCCGGGGTTAGTTTCCCTGCGGCCCGCCGGGAATGTTTTTTCTTGCCCTTCCAACGGTCATCAAGGCCGTATAAGCGAGGAATACCGCAAGAATTATGAGCATCACGTTTATTACTGCAAGCATGATACTGGGCTTTTCGGCGGTCGTAAAGATGTATGTGTTGTATACGAGGGCGCCGATTGTGGTTACGAGCATGATGACAGCCGGAATGGCGGTAAACAGATAGCTGCGACGATGCGTGAATAAATACACGCTTGCGACAATGAGAACAAGGCTGGCAATCAACTGGTTCGCGGCACCGAATACCGGCCAGATCGCTTTCCAGTTACCCAGCGCCAGGGCGCCTGCCAGAACACCGACAAGCAGGGTCGCGGCATATTTGTTTTTCATATAGGGGATTCTGAATGTTTCGCCGAGCAGCTCGTTGCACAGGTAGCGGGTGATTCTTGTTGCCGAGTCAAGAGTTGTCATAATGAAAGTCTTTAGCATGGTAATTCCGATGAGTGTTCCAAGACCGCCGAAAAACAGCTTTGTAAGCTCTCCGTACCCTGTTCCGAAAGCCTTAATCCAGCCGCCTTTATTGAACAGCTCCTGGTATACGGGCCCTTCGATACCGGCCGGGGCGTTCTTCCAGTACAAGCCGGCCGAGACTGCCATAACCGCCAGAACTGCCAGCGCGCTTTCCATAATCATTGCTCCATAGCCTATCACACGAGCGTCACGCATTCGCGGAATCTGTTTCGAAGTTGTGCCGCTTGCAACGAGACTATGGAATCCCGAGATGGCGCCGCACGCGATACTGACGAACAGCATGGGCCACATCCATCCCATTTGGGAGGAAAATGCGACAATGCCCGGTGCTTTCATTTCCGGACGTGTAATAATAAGACCCAGAAATCCGAAGAACATGCCCATGTACAATACCACGCCGGCAAGATGGTCTCTCGGTTGAAGCAGCAGCGTTACCGGTGTTACGGATGCGACCATGCCGTAGAAAAGCAAAATTACAGTCCACCAACGTGCGGCAGTTTCCTCATTGGCGAAAGGAAGCCGGATCGGAAAATAATAACCCGCTACAATCAGACCGACCAGCAGCAGCAATCCCGCGATAGAACAAAGAAGTACCGGAAATTGCATACGATACATCAGAAATCCGATAACGAAGGCGACCACAACAAGTCCGAAAGTAGGAATGACAACTTCGGGCGTCGTTGACAAAGTCTTTCCGGCAACCGCTGCAAAGACCGCGACGATCAGGATCAGAGACAAGAAAGCGAAAACGCTGAAGATAATCTTGCTGGTCTTTCCCATCACGGATTCTGTAATCGTGGTAATGGACTTTCCCTTGTGTTTGAGAGACAGCACAAGCGCTGTAAAGTCATGCACGGCTCCGAAGAGAATTCCGCCGAGCACAATCCAGATCACGGCGGGCAGCCACCCCCAGTACAGGCACGCAATGACGGGCCCTATCACCGGTGCCGCCCCTGCGATAGAGGCGAAATGGTGCCCGAAGAGAATTGTCCAGTGTTTTGCCGGCACGTAGTCAACGCCGTCGTTCATTGCTACGGCGGGCGGAACCTCATTGTCGTCGAGACCAACCCACTCTTTGACTTTCCGGCTGTAGAAAATGTATCCCAAGAGCAACATAAAAACCGCGATTCCCGCAACAACCAGCGAATTCATTTATCAGACTCCTTACATTTCTTATGTCAATCACTGTATCAGGCGGGTCATGACGCCGATACCGACCCTGTGAGAATTGGCTTGTGACGAATACACACCAGGCTGCTGTTCTTCGGCAACGGAAGTCTCAGAGGTGGCAAATATCTCCAAGGAGCCGCTAATGAACAACGCCTGTAATGTACAATATTTGGATTCCCATCTCGTGAAATAACGAGTTATGGCTATAGTATAAGTTGAGGATGTGAAGTTTGTTCTTTCGGTTCCGCTGGCGCATTGTGAATCCCATAAAACCAGTACCAAGACCACAATTCGAAATATCCTCGCCATTAAACTGTCTTTCTCAACCCTTTATCCGCTCGGCATTACTCGCTACTCTCTGTGTTTTCGAGTAAAGAGCCTTATCGGCACTTCGTCAATCGGAAGTATAGATCGTAACCGATTTACGATAAATCTGCGATAGTTTTCTTCGAACAGTTCGGGCCTGTTCACAAACATAAGAAACGTAATCGGATTGACGGCCACCTGCGTTGCATAATAAATCTTCGGCCAGCCTTTCTTTCCCCTTTTAGCAGCGGTGATCTTCTCCTGTTTTATGGCTTCAAAAGCCTTATTCAGCATAGCTGTCGGTATCCATGTCATCGTTTGCTTGAAGATTTCCGCTGATAGGTCCAAAACGCTCTGGATGTTCCTGCCTTCGGTTGCCGTAGTGAATGCCAGCGGTGCATATCTCAGGCCCGGCAGCAGCTTCGTCAAATAATCCTCGTAGTCCTCGGTAGCGGCCGAATCCTTTGCAAGGTCCCATTTGTTGATTACCATTATGCAGCTTTTGTATTCTTCGGCGATGAATTTTGCTAATTTCTTATCGACCTGCGAGACCGGCACGGCGGCATCTATCAAAAACAGCACGACATCGGCGCGCTGAATCGAGCGTGTAGCACGAACATAGCTGTAAAATTCGATGCTGTCGGCCATCTTATTTTTTTTTCTTACGCCGGCAGTGTCGATAACGATGATGGTTTTGCCGTCCTTTTCGAAGCGTACATCCACCGCGTCTCTTGTAGTGCCCGGCGTCTCGCTTACGATTACCCGCTCGGAACCGACCATCGCGTTGACCAACGTGCTCTTGCCGGCGTTTCGCTTGCCGACAATCGCAATTTTCATAGTCGGCTCGGTCGGCCTGTCCGACTCTAAATGTGCCAGTCTGTCGAAAATCGTATCGAGCAAGACCGATTTGTTGAGATTGTTCTGTGCCGAAATGCACATAAATTCGCCGAAGCCGAGCCTTGAAAATTCGCCGGCGGCAGGAAACATTTTAGCAG
>CAZSOR010000421.1:0-3734 GCA_964608395.1 uncultured Pirellulales bacterium | reverse complement strand
TATCCAAAAAATTCTGTTAATTATTTCTTGACTCTCTATAGCTGGTCTTTCAAAATGAGATGGTGTGCGGTGCACACCCTACCTATTCGGACAACCTGCCCATCAATTAGTATTATACAATCGTTCATATCCGGCGGTTAAAAAATATGAAAAAAATAGGCACAGTTCCCTATAGAGTGCGTAGTGCACACCCTACCTGATCATACGAAGTGCAATGTTCTATAAGCTTATACCTGCCGCTTCAAATCCTTTACTGACAAACACAACCCATAACACAGCGGTAGGGTGTGCACCGCACACCATCAAATTTATTAGCGACTGGTCATTTGCTTTTGCCGGGGACGATTGCGAGCCACTTTTGGCCGTCGGAAGAGCCGGTGTATGAGACGATGTTCCGGCCGTTGGCGGAATAATGCCATATATTTTTCTTGCCGGCAATCCAGGCCGAGCGGTCCGAAGGATCCAGCTCGATTGAATAGCCGCCTTCGCTGATTTCGAAAATCAAATTACCCTCTGAATCATATTTACGGGTGAAAGTCTCTATTTCTGTTTTTACCAGCTCGTTCAATTCATCAAGGGTCTCCGGCCATTCGTCACCAATTCCTGAAAAGTCCCGCTCTCTTGTCATGCCGGTTGTCCATACGCTGCCGTCATACTTATCTATGCGCAGGCGTATCGGCGAAAAGTCCAGGTCGATTTTCTTCAGGATGCCGCCGTATAGTGATCTCTTCACTAACCGATTCTTGCTGCCATATTTTTGATGATGGTTTTGTTCAGCAATCCAGATTGAGCCATCCGGGCTGACGTCAACTGAAAATGCGCCCGTCTTATTGGCATCGAGTGTTAGCTTTGTTTTGAACTGCAACTCAAGGTCCAAATTGCACTTCTTGACATCAAAACCGACAATCCAGAGGCAATCGTGTTTGTTATCGACGGCAATATCAAATCCGCCGAGTCTGGCATGCTTAACAATTGTACCTGTATTGTCAATTGCGAAGACATTGTTTCTGTTCACAGCATATATCAATTCGTTTGCGAATACGGCAGACTCGAAATCCATCCACAGGGACCAAAGTTCTTTACGCGTTGCAGTTTCACACATAGTCAGCTTGTTCGGAATATTTTCGCACACTACAAAGAAACGACCATCCTCGGATGCCGAGATTTTCGTGCAACCGTTAAAGGTACTTTGAATCTCAAGGCTATGGTACTTTCTGATGAGTTCGCCCTTTGAGTTTAGTAGAGAGACCAAGTCTCCATACGGGGGCGTTGAGTCTTTGTTATCGATATCACAGTCATCCAGCACAAGAAGCATTGTTCCGGTCTCATTCGGCGCTTCTTCTAAGGCGAATATCAACTGAGGGCCCGGCATCAGAAACAAAGCTAACATTAACAAGTGGATGAGGGCATGTTTTACAGTATTCGAATGTTTACACGAGGTGTACATCGTATGATCCTCCAAGGAATAAACAGTATTTAGACATTTTCCCTACGCCGTACTGAATCCAAAAATCATAGCCTCCTCGTATATCAAACCATAGTTTACACAAATTAGCGAAGCCATGCAAGAAAAAAATGGAAATATAGGCAAAATGGGCTGAATAAGAGAAATTTGCCTTATAAACGGCTTGATGGGATTTTTTTCGGGCAGGTTATCCACTAAAATGGGTGTGGTGCACACCTTACATACTGCACTTCAACGATGCGGCGGATAGATTACCGGCAGAGCTTCCGGGCAATCTGGGCTACGTGTTTGCCCTGAAAGCTGGCGATTGCCAGCTCGTTTTCAGTCGGCCGGCGAGAACCGTCGGCTCCGGCGAGCGTCGTCGCGCCGTAGGGCGTGCCGCCGGTTATTTCATCCATATTGAGCAGCCGCTGCTCGGCGTAAGGTACGCCGACGATAATCATGCCGTGATGCAATAATGTCGAATGAAAGCTCGTAATCGTTGTTTCCTGGCCTCCGTGCTGAGTGCCGGTACTGGCGAAAACGCTGCCGAGCTTGCCGACCAGGGCTCCGGTGAACCACAATTGGCCCGTCTGATCGAGGAAATTCCGCATCTGGGCGCACATATTGCCGAACCGAGTCGGTGTTCCGAATATAATCGCATCGGCCTCGGCCAACTGGGCTGGCTCGGCGACGGGGATGTCAGCGAAAGCCTCGCGGGCGTCCTTGGCACCGCTTTGCTCCAGCGCTTCATCCGACATAAGCTCCGGGACCTGATAGAGGGAAACTTCGGTATCCGGAACTTCGCGTGCTCCTTCGGCGACGGCTTCGGCTAATTGATATACGTGTCCGTACATGCTGTAAAAAACGATTTGTACTTTTGCCATGACTAATCTCCTTATTCCTTTGTACTTTTCAATTATAAATCAAATGTACATACGTTTGTAGAACTTTCACAGTTCGAAACTTGTAAATTATTGCCGCCCTCGAATCCGGCCCGAATCGGCTGAAAAGAGGCTTTTATGAGATATTGGTTATAGAAATGTGAACACTAATTAAACATTGCCGCAATGGAATCTGAACAGGAACAATAGTCAATCGTCAATCGTAAATAGTCAATCGGAGAGTTCCCACCACAGTCTGGGATAATCCTGGCCTTCGGTAACCCACCAGATATCATCGGTGCCGTTTTCCGTCTCGTCGAAGAAATCCCAGCCGGCGTCGAGAAATGTGCCGGCCGTTTGCATCTCGGCCGTGGTCTTGCCCGTCCCGCGGAAACTCGTCGTTTGTTCGCTGGTTTCGATATCCCAGAAAGATTCGAGAACATTATCGAGAGAGTGACCGGTCCCAACGAGACCGCCGACTTCTGTGATGCCTGTGACGTTTCCGGCCGAGTAACAATTCGTGATGGTGATAGGGCCACCAAAAAATCCCACCAGGCCGCCGACAGACCACTCGCCGGAAACGCTGCTGTTTGAATAACAATTGATAAGGCTTCCGCGGCTGCGACCCAGCAGGCCCCCGATATCATAGACACCGGTAACATGACCCGTTGAATATGAACTCTGGATCGTTCCCATATTGTTGCCTACCAAACCGCCGGCCGTTGAATCGCACGTCACGTCTCCCATCGCACTGCAATCTCGGATTGTGTCACCATTGTACCCCACTAAGCCTCCGGTGGAACCTTCTCCTGTGACATTACTAATCGCATGGCAATTGGTAATTGTGCCCGAGTAGTTATATCCCACCAGACCGCCAACATCCCGCTTTCCAGATACTTCGGCAGTCGAATAACAACGGTCGATTGCACCTTCTTCGACATTTGAGACAAGCCCACCGACCCATAAATCTCCTGAAACGCTGCCGCCACGAACGTAGCAGTGGCTGAGACGGGCTCCGTGCGACAGATTGTTAACGAGCGAGCCGGCAGTATTTCCTTCCCCATCATTAACATTCGGAGCAATCGATTTGACGTCAATAACCGGATCAATCAATCCCAAATCCGTGATCCGGGCCTGCTCACCTTCGACGTAATCGAATAGTGCTACGTCATTGACATCTGTGGAAATATAGTGGAAGTTCGAGATTGTGCGGCTGTTTCCGTCAAAAACACCCCTGAACGACGAGGGGTATCTTCCAATAATGTTGAAATCCTTATCACCCAGACTGCCAAGGTCGATATCTGCCATCTGTTTAAAATGCTTGTCGAAGTCTTCTTCGTGCAATCCGATGGTGTTCATGTGCTCGTCGGTGTAGATAAGATAAGGATTGTCGGGCCCTCCCGTGC
>CAZSOR010000420.1:0-3765 GCA_964608395.1 uncultured Pirellulales bacterium | reverse complement strand
AATCGAGTCCTGCAAAAACTGTCGTCGAGTTCGTTTCGTCATAATAACCTCTCCTAAAAACTAAAAGCCTTACCGAATATCACAATTATGGATGACTTCGTATTTCCAATATCAACTTCCCGGCTACAACTCCGGGCCATACAATCCATCAAAATACCGGATTTTCACCTGAATTGCAACAATATCAACTCGCATTTCAAAGATTCTGTACTACAATTATTCAGCTTCTTGTTTTTGGCGTGTATTTTCGAAAAGGCCGACGTTGTTTAGATAATAAAGAGTCATCCCGGCTTGACGGGATTCCAAGAAAAACTAAGGACAGCCTTGCAGCCCCCTATTTAGTTCTGGTTATTTCTTTCATTTTTCCTTTTCGTGGTCTGCCGACGGCTTTGGCCAGCGAATCCTGCTTTTACGGGATTGCGACTATATGGATATGATTGCTCATCAGGCAATAGCCGGTCAGCTCCAGCGAGTACTTGTCCGCCTGCTCTTTCAACAGCTCCAGATACACCCGGCGATCATCATCGACAAAGAACACATCCTGGCGGTTATTCCCGCGCTGCGTGATATGATGGGCGAATCAAACTGCTGCTGCTCTGGCTAATCTCGGCATAATGCCAGATTATTCCAAAAGCAAACGTATGTCAATGCGCCCCAACAACTAAATCAAAAGCCTGACCACTTATTTTCTTTATCGTGACAGAGATTCCAAATATTCATCCGCTTCAACAACAATAGCCTTAAACCGCCCTTGAAACAAATGCCCTGCATAATGGTGACGTCGGTTGTAATAGCTCGCATAACTGACATTGAGCCATTGAATGGCTCGACTCAAATTGGCTTCTGGTGTCTCTATGATCAGGTGATAGTGATTGGTCATTAAGCAATACTTATGAATTCGTATGCCATACTGCTTTGCCATTCTTTCTAGACAAAACACAAAACGTTGTCGATCCTGATCATCATCAACAATCACATCTTGCCGTTGCCCGCGGTTGAGAACATGGTAAAAGGCACCTGGGTATTCAATTCGCAATGGCCTGGCCATAGAATGATGATACTGTGAGAATGAATCTGTGAGAATGAATCTGTGTCAATCAATATTTATTATTTAAGACGTGACCCCCTTACTTCCTTTGATCGGTACCTAAACGTTGTTGAAAATGGATATCGTGTTTGGTATAAAGCAGAGGTGTTTATTGCGAAGAAAGACGAATCAATAAAATATATATGAGTTGATATGTTGAATGCAGTAATAAATGAGATAGCTCTATGCCTCTGCAGAATTGGAACATCTGGCTTGATTGAGACCGCTCGCTACGCTCGCGTCTCATCAGCCAGTGCGTTGGGCGTCTATAAAGAAATAGAGATTAGAATTCAGCCTGCTTGAAGGAAATAGAAAAACACAATGAGCAATCACATAACTAGCGTTACATTGCATCCTGAAAAGTATCCATCGGATTGTCATTACCCCTTCTCTTTACCGATTTTTAATCAAACTAAGCAAATGCTGTTCGAATCCCCAGTAACCTTTTTCGTAGGGGAGAATGGTACGGGAAAATCTACTTTATTGGAGGCATTAGCACTTGCGAGCAATATCCATATTTGGCGTAAACAAGAAGGTGCACGCTTCCAGGTTAACCAATATGAAAAACAATTATACAAATATATCTCCATAGAGTGGGCAAATGGAAGCGTACCTGGATCGTATTTCGGTTCAGAAATCTTTAATGATTTTAGAAGAATACTCGATAGTTGGGCAGCCTCAGATCCTGGGCAATTAAATTATTTTGGTGGAGAATCGTTGGTTACACAATCGCATGGTCAATCTATGATGTCTTATTTTCGTTCCCGCTATAAGATAAGGGGCATCTACTTTCTAGATGAACCAGAAACATCGCTATCTCCCAAAAGTCAACTTAAATTGCTAGATATACTTCGTGAAAATAGCAAAGTAGGACATGCACAGTTTATAATAGCGACACATTCCCCAATTTTGTTGGCTTTCGAAGATGCTAAGATATACAGTTTTGATCATAGTCCAACAAGTGTAATAGAGTACCAAGAAACTGAGCATTATCTAATATACAGAAGCTTTCTTCTTGAGAGATAAGAAATTTTAAAATTCAAGTTTTATTATTGCTGGCGCATTAACATACGAAGTGCAACAAGGTCGGTTTTTACGGTCACGAGCCGACCGGCAGCACAATAATCATCGAGATTCTGGGGACTCTGTCCCCAGACCACTGGGATTTATCGCCTTAAGCCAGAAGCATGGAAAGAGGAGAAGGTTTTGACCACCTGTGGATGGGCAGAAATTGCTCATGCCGCGGGATAAAATGCTCTAACGTGTTGATTTGAAAGAAAACCCACCGAGTGAATCGGCGGGCTAAATATTTTTAGATTGTAGGATGGGCAGGTTTCCTGCCCATGCGGTTCGGGTTACGTTACATTGACAGCATGGGCAAACGAGTTGCCCATCCTACCCACTTTACAGCCGATTCAAAAAATGTTAAAATACATTTTTTATGATTGCAGGAGATAATTTGGGTAGTCGAAACATGAAAACAGGAATATGCAGAATGGCCAAAATCAAGCTGAACATATATATTGTTTGTCTTCTTATCTGTGCTCTATCGCAGCCGGGAATCTGTGGTAACACGAATGTTCTGACCTTCTTCGGATGGTCGGACCAGCACATCCAACCCGATGGGGACGGCACACATCTGGTACCGGCGATCGATGCGATGAACAAACTGCCCCAAACGGATTATCCGGCAGGTATCGGAGGCAAGGTGGCCGAGCCCAACTTTGTAATCGGGTTAGGGGATATCACGGAGTGGCCGACAATAGCAGCTAAGGACACGTATGAGAAGTTGATTACCGGGCGTTTGAAATATCCCAGCTATGATGTGGCGGGCAATCACGACAGCGGCGGCCTTTCTCCAAGTGCCACAATGCACAACTGGCTGATTAAACGTCACGGTTCTTTGAGTTATACATTCGACAGGAAAGGTGTTCACTTCGTACTTTTGTATTCGAAGTACGATGAAAGCCTTAACAGCCCCGCCCAGCCGATATCCAAAGATGCGCTCGAATATCTTCGTAATAGTCTATCGAAAGTAGCAAAGGAAACTCCCATCGTGGTTGCTACTCATCTATGTTTCGATTCAATTACGAACAGAGACGAGCTCATCGACGCATTCGGAGACGCGAATGTGATACTTGTGCTGGGCGGGCACTACCACAAGGCAAGTGTGAACAGCTACAGAGGCATAAACTTTGTGCAACTGCCTTCCCCGGCTCCGGGCTCTCCCAGCGAGATTACGGTTATACGCATTGATTCGGAAAAACTCGTAGCCGTTCCATTTGACTACGAAAAATCTAAATGGTCTACTGATCCGAAGAAAATCCTCAACACGAGTATCAAAGAGCCTCACAGAACGCCTGCCAGTCCCACTGCCCACCCGGGATCGGGATGAAACGGTCAAGAGACAGCCGCTGCTGCCGGACACTCACTTTAGACGTGGTTTCCTTTTGAGTTATCCCGATTCGAAAGATGGTGATTTTTCATACGGTATCGTCGCGATCCTGCCTGAGAGAAAACCAGGAGAAAACTACCCGTCGCTAAAGCACCGGGCGTGTTTCTTGCGTTGACAAGCCGGCTCGTCTAAGATAGCCTATTGGTGGTGCTAAAGTTCGGTGCCGTGGGAAGATTAGATTATAAAGGCACTGAGAAGAGCGTTACATTTGCAGGAAATATCT
>CAZSOR010000419.1:0-3778 GCA_964608395.1 uncultured Pirellulales bacterium | reverse complement strand
TTCATCGGGATGTCGTCGTTTGGTGCCTCTGCACCCGGCAAAGTCTGCTTTGAAAAGTACGGCATCACAGCGGAAAACGTGGTCAAGGCGGCAAAGAAATCGCTGGCTAATTCCGATTGACTTCCACGGCCTTTCGGGCTTGATAATGCAGAAGAGACCCCTCATGGCGGCGGATTGCTTACAGAAGTAAGACCGCCGCCTTTTTTTGTAATGAAACCATGATAAGGAGCAACGAAATGAAATGGAAACATGTTATTGCAGTAACGTTCGCAGCATTAATAGCAGGATTTTTTTGTTTCGCAGGCGGCCAGGTTCCTGGGAACGCATCGGGGCCTGTGCGGCTGCCGGGGGCTCGGGCGGTGATTGACGCCGGGCTGTATCCTACGATTCAGGCGGCGATAGATGCGCTGCCGGATGAAGGTGGTGTTGTCCAATTGCCGCCGGGGACGTTTGAGATTAGCGAGCCCTTAAAGGTTAGCAAGTCCGACGTTCTTATCGAAGGGGCCGGCACCGCTACGCATATCAAGAACGTCAATACCGCCGGCAAAAGCGCCCTTATCCTTCAGCACCCCGGCGGCGGCGACAATCGAAACGCCGAACTGTGGCGGATTCGCTTAGCGGACTTCCGAATTACCGGCAACGAAAAGAACGGCCACGGCATCGAAGCCCGGCGGATAAACGAACTTTTCATCGACGGCGTTACCGTCAGCTATCATGGCGGCGACGGCATCAGGATGTACTTCTGCTACGAGGACCCGCGAATCTGCAATTCGCTGATGACGTATAACAAGAAAACCGGGCTAAACATAATCGGCTGTCACGACGTAGTCGTCTCGGCGAACCAGTTCGAGGAGAATCACGATGCCCTCAGGTTCATCGACGGTTTCAATCTCTGCATGACGGGCAACTGCCTCGACGACCATCTCGGCGACGGCGTCGTTATCGAAAATACCTACGGCTCGGTCGTCTCCGGCAATATGATTGAGGAGTGCAAAGGCACCGCAATCGTGCTCGATAGAGACTGCTATGGAATCGCGCTGAGCGCCAATGTGATTGCACACGATGCGTCCGGCGGAATTGCGCTGCGAGATGCGCACGGCTGCACCGTCAGCGCCAACGCCTTTACAATCATGGGCAGGGACGCCCTTAACATCGGGCCGGCTTCCGGGCGCATCACCGTGACCGGCAACAATTTCTCCAACAGCTACATCGGCGCCGATAAGCTCAAGCGGGAGGCAAACGACCTGGCGGCGGCCGGGGTGGTTCTGAACGGCACATCCGGCGTCGCCTTAACAGGCAATCTTTTCTCCGGCTTAAGGCCAAAGGCGCTAAGCCTCGAAGGCCCGGTGAGCAGACACGTGCTGTTTTCGGATAATGTCCTGGTCGATACGGCCGGCGACCACAAAAAATTAGAGGCCTCTGTCGTTAAAGACAATCTGGAAGGCCAGTGAGAAGAAAGGTTGAAAATGAAATTGACAAAGATGCTTTTGGCGGTGCTTTTGGCTTGTGCGGCAGTAGGAGCAAGCGAAAGCACATCGGTGTTTCCGGGAGAAGAATGGGCGACGAAAAGGCCCGAACAAGTCGGTCTGGATTCAAAAAAGCTCAAAGAATTGAGCGATTACGCCGGCGGATTCGGCTGCGTGGTGCGGCACGGATATATGGTCTATACGTGGGGCGATGCCGGAAGGCGAAAAGACGTTGCTTCGGCGGCAAAACCTCTTTACGCACACTTTCTTTTCAAGGCCGTCGAGGACGGCAAAATCTTCAGCTTCGACGAGCACATCAGCAAGTGGGAGCCGCGGCTGAACCGGATTAATAAAAATATCGGCTGTAAGGACAGTGACATCACATGGCGGCATTGTGCCAACCAGATATCGTGCTACGGGCTGGCCGAGGCGCCCGGCACGGCCTTTGCGTATAACGACTGGCAGATGTCACTGTTCTGGGACACGCTTTTTCAGAAGGTCTACGGCGCGAGCTTCGAGACGGTGGATGCCGAGGTCTTTCATCCGATGCTGACCGACAAAATTCAATGTCAGGATAATCCGACTTTCATGGCCTTCGGCACCGGCGACAGGCCCGGCCGGCTTGCGATTTCGCCGCGTGACTTTGCGCGTTTCGGATTGCTGTATCTGCGAGGCGGCAAATGGAAAGATAAGCAACTTCTCAGCCGTGAATACGCGACGATGGCGGTCACCAATCCCGTGCCGAATTCGATTCGGCGAGCGGGCAAAGTAGCGGCCGAGATGATCCCGGGCCAGCGTTCCATCGGTTCGAAACGAATCCCGGACAACCAGTGCGACCACGCCGGCAGCTATAGCTGGCTCTGGTGGACAAATGGTATCGACCGTGAAGGCGTGCGGCACTGGCCCGATGTGCCGGTTGATACATACGGCTGCTTCGGGCATGGCGGGCTGCGGGCTATGGTCGTTTTGCCCGGCCTGGATTTGATTATAAGCTGGAACGACACCAAAATTGAGGGCCGCGAGAAGGAAAACCACACGCTGAAGCTGCTCAAGGATTCCGTGACTTCAACCACATCTCGAAGCGGCCGGATTATTGCTGACCCCGAGCATCCGGAGTGGCTCAAACGAAACGACGGCAGGCCGTTCTTCATGTGCGGGCCGGGCGACCCGGAGGATTTTCTCTATCGCGGCAGGCTAAGGCCGGATGGAACGCACGCGGGCGACCAGATGGATTTGATCGATAAAATGAAGGGCACCGGGGCCAACTGCATCTACCTGATGGCGATACGCTCGCACGGCGGCGACGGTGATAAAACACATAATCCGTTTGTCGATAACGACCCGGCAAAAGGCATAAATCCCGCCGTACTCGATCAGTGGGAAATGTGGTTTACTGAAATGGATGAAAGTGACATTGCCATATACCTGTTTTTTTATGACGACAGTGCGCGGATCTGGAGGACGGGCGATAGTGTGGGCAAAAACGAAAAGGATTTTATCCATTCGCTCGTCAACCGGTTCGAGCATCATAGAAATCTGATATGGTGCGTCGCAGAGGAATACCAGGAGGCGTTCAGCGCCGAACGGGTAAAAAATATTGCCGCGGAAATTCACGCCGCCGACGATTACAACCATGTTATCGCCGTACACAAGCTTAACGGTCTGGATTTCTCGGAGCTTGCCGACGAGCCGAACATCGACCAGTTCGCAATTCAGTACAACGTCAAGACGGCAGAAGAGCTGCACGCCGGACTTCTGATGGCATGGAAGCGGGCGAAGGGCAGATATAATCTGAATATGGCTGAGGCGGCCGACTATGGAACCGGGGCCGAGGCACGCCAAAAGAGCTGGGCCTGTGCGATGGCCGGCGCGTATGTGATGATTTTAGGGATGGATATCGCAACGACGGCCAAAAGCGACTTGGAAGACTGCGGCCGGCTGGCGCGTTTTTTCGAGTCGACTGATTTCCAACATATGACACCACGCGATGAGCTGGGATTCGCCGGGACGCAATACGTGCTGGCCCGGCCGGGCAGAAGCTATATCGCGTATGCATCGAAATTGCAGGGTAAAATTGGCTTGAAAAACATGCGGGCGGGGGTGTATAAATTACTTTGGTTCGATTGTGCAAGCGGCAGCGAGGTAACGATGGAAAACGTAACCGTTGCCGGGGGCGACCAAAGCTGGGACAAACCGGGCCGTATCGGCAGCGAATTAGCAGTCTATATCGAACGTGTCGGGGGATTATGAAAGGAATCCGATGAACGATATTCAAATTTTCACGACGCCGATTTTAGATGGGATTAAAATCA
>CAZSOR010000418.1:0-3783 GCA_964608395.1 uncultured Pirellulales bacterium | reverse complement strand
GGTAAGGGAGTGCTGACAATCAGCGGCGGCCTGGCAAGCTTCCCCCGTGACGGCCGGACAATAGAGCAGCTTTTCCAGCAGGCCGACAAGGCCCTGCTGGAAGCCAAACGCAGCGGCAAAAACAGAATCTACCTCGTCGGCAAACCTCAAAACGATATCGCCGAAATAGATTAATTCGTGTGACGCAGCTCGGCCTTGGCAATACCGACCAGAGACCTTAGCGCAGCATTCACAGATTGTTCGTCGGGGAAATACCTAGCTACATCCGGGGATAGCAGGACCAGGTTTGTTCCCTTCTGGAACCGCCTGGCATACTTACCTCGCACACCACCCTTGAGTTTGGAAAGGTCATATTCCGGCCGTAAATCATCTGCTGATTCTTTTTTATTCGCCTTCTTCATAAAAATACTCTACCAAATTGACCTTTCATAAGCAATCGATCTTCCTCTGTCTACTTCCGTTCAACACAAAAATTGTCAAGAAATTAGTATGGCGTACACTGAATTCGCTGTATTCTGTCGAAAATCAGTGGCAAACAGACTCACGTTTGATAATATAAAACTTACGGATGCTAAACAAAACGGCTTCGACGCATCCGTTTGGAGATCCCTAATCCAAGATACGAATGGGCCTCAATCAAAGGGAGAAATAAGTAAGGTAGCCCACGGATTTCCTCCACCTTTCCAGAAACGGTAAAAAATCGGGCTTGACATCTTCCCGTGGTTCGCTATATTCTATTCTTGTTTCATATTGAGCACTAGCTCAAATCGGGCAACGACGCATTACGGAACAAGAGATCAGAGACAAGCGAATAAACAGGATCGGCTTTTGAGCCGTAAGGAGAATCTATGATGAGCAATAAAACAAATCGCGAACAGATGCGCGATGAGTACCTTTCACGTGTAGCGGCGCTCTATAAACAGGCAAAAACCTGGATTGAGGGCTTTGATCCTAAGGCGCAAATTGCGGAAGAGAGCATCACAATCAAAGAAGAACCCGTCGATCCTTACAAAGCGAAGGTCTTGGTCATCAATCGCCCAAATTACAAGACTATTCGTCTGATTCCGCGAGGCCGATGGATTATCGGTGCGGAGGGCCGCATCGATATGAAGAGCGACCTCGGAACCGAAACACTCGTCTATATTTCTGAAGGTGGCCCAGCCATTCGAATCGACGTTCTGACGGAGAACGGGAAGGTTCTTGAAAAAGGAAAATCGCGTCCCCTTACGAAAGATGTTGCGGAAGGATGGGTCTTCGTTCAAAACCGCCAGATTGGAATGTTACCCTCGCTGGATGCCAACCTTTTTCATCGTCTGCTGGAGGTGCTGGGGCGATGACAAATCCACTTGATGAGCACATCGAGGCTTTCCAAACAGCAATGAACGCCATCAAGATCACCAGGCGCGTTCTCGATCAACGATCGGACCCAGTGTCCAATACAAGGCTCTACGGTTTGACTCCGCAAGAAGGGCACGACATGCTCGACCAAGCGGAAGAGCAACTCAACAAGCTCGTGGCCTTTGCGCTCTTTGCAGCTTTCGAGCGAACACTTCGAGATCATCTTTCGGATAGTTTGAATCCAATTGCTGCGACCTCAACAACACCAACGGAACTGGCGGCTAAGTTGCATAAGTTCCTGGAAGACGGGGTGGACAATTGGCGTATTGACAGTGTGATCGAGCTTTTCAATCCGCCGGTGGCGGATCAGGACGTCAACAATACCAAAAACATCCGAACTTATCGCCACCACGTGGCTCACGGAGCCGCGCCTCCAAATGCTATCCCCCCTCAGACGGCATACGCCCAATTGTCCAGTTTTCTCAAAAAGGCTGGGCTTGTTATATGAGGATAGGAAATAGAGGCTCCTTAACATGCGAAGTGCAACAAGTTCGGTTGTGACGGTCACGAGACGGCCGTTGGCACAATAGTCATCGAACTTCTGCGTCCTCTGGTGTAGATATAAAAACGGCGAGTCACGGAGATTTTTTTAGAATATGCTTGATATTTAACATTTATTTAGTATAATACACAACAAATTGAATATAGGATACATAAGTAAGTAAAAAGGCAAAAGGGAAAAGGAAAAATGAGATCCAATCACACAGAACGCAGTACTCAATACGAAACAATAAAGTTTAGCCCGCACCCCTGCGGTGCCGGACCCAATTGAAGTCCTGAGTGGAATCGAAGAGGCAGAAGGCGGATTAATGAAAAAAACAGGTGAAAAAGAGTAGAAAACGACGAAAAATTGAGCTTAATTTGAAAAAACAAAGCCAATTTACGAAAGGGCAGAATGATCTTAAATATCTATATGAAAGGTGGTTATGAAGAATTTCATGCTTTGAGACGGCGAAAAAACAAACCCAATTCAAAGCCAAACAAAGCCAATCTCGGTTAGCCCCCAGACCTGCTCTGGGGGTTGAAAAAACAAAGCCAATGTTAATATGGGCAAAAAGACGTTAGGTCAGTAATAGTAAGGATTTATGGGGATTTTGATGATTTTGAGCAGTTTTGGTCGGCGAAAAACAAAGCCAAACAAAGCCAATATACCGGCCTTCGGCCGGAAATCCTAAGCACTAAGTTCTAAATCCTAAATAGTTTGAATGGGTCTACAGTAAGTGTAAATAATAATTGACCGCCCCGCCGGGCGGCGATAGAATCTCAAACGATTCGGAAACGATCCCTCGGGATCCAATCGAGAAAGGGTATTTAAACATGTCAACGAACAGCCTTAAAAAAGTATCACTCGCAGCAGGAGCTGCCGGCGTGATGGCGCAAACGGCCTCTACCGCCCTGGGCCAGGGGGTGGATGGGCTTATCGCCGGGATAAAAAGTTCCAGCGACAAAGTGCGAACAGAAGCCTGGCTCGGTGCCGGCAAAGCGGGCGCCCCGGCGGTCAAACCCCTGGCGAAAGTTATGACGGACAATGATCTTGAAGTCGCCCGCGCGGCAAAGCGGGCTTTGTGGAAGATCGTGCGGTATACCGGCCGGCCCGGCGCCAACCAGGAGAGAAGGGCCGTAGAGACCGAACTGGTCAGGCTGCTGGGCGATGACCAACCGGTCGCCGTCCGGCGCGAAGTGTTGTGGATGCTCTCGGAAATCGGAGCACGCCGCTCCATCGAGGCTGTCGCCGGGCTGTTGAAGAACGAGGAGCTGCGCGAGGACGCCCGAATGTCGCTCGAACGTATTCCAAACAGAAGGGCCCTGGCGGCTTTGAAAGCCGGCTTCGAGGCGGCGCCTGAGGATTTCAAACCCAACATCGCGCAATCGCTGCGAAAACGCGGCGAAGAAGTGGCCGGATATCCATGCAAAAAGCTGGTGCCCACGAAAAAAACGGATGTCAAGCCGCTATAGCAAGGCAAGGTGAGAATGTTTTCGAAAATTTATCATGTTCGAAGGGATTAAAGCAGAAAGGCAGTAGATCGATGAAAAAGTCAAACAAACTCAACAGGCGTGAATTTCTGGCGGCCGCCGGCGCTGCAGCGGTGAGCATGCCTTACTTGATACCGTCCGGCGTTTTAGCGGGACCCAGAAGAATCGGGGCAAACGAAAAAATAACCGTGGCGCATATCGGCGTCGGCGGAATGGGCGGCCACCACCTGCGCGATATGATAAACCGGCGAAAGAAAGGCCAGGTCAATATCGCGGCGGTGTGCGATATAGATAAGAACCGCCTGGTCAATGCGTTAAAGACGGCAGGGCCCGGCGTAGAGCCGTATCACGACTACCGTTATATCCTGCAGCGCAAGGATATCGACGCGGTGGTAATCGCCACGCCCGACC
>CAZSOR010000417.1:0-3814 GCA_964608395.1 uncultured Pirellulales bacterium | reverse complement strand
TAACCGGAGCTGATTTTTCTGGAGCAGATTTGCAATACACTAATATGCAGAAAGCGAATATGAAAGGTATAAAGAATTTGGAACTGGCACGATTTGTGGAGACAGCGAATTTCCAATTCGCTGATTTAACCGAAAAGGAAAAAAGTATTATCCGAAATGAATTGTGGGCTCAACAGAGTAAAAAAAGAAGGTTGTTTGGAGGTAGCGGTTAACTTTTCTAACAGCCAAGAAAGGACTAAAAAATGGATTTAAACAATAAAGTAGAAAATAGAAATTTTTTTGCTACCACAAGCGAGAAATCGATACAGGACTTTATTGAAAGTGTAAAAGAAAACGCCCCGAGATTTAATTTTGGTGTTCGGCGTGTCTTTGATATGAGGGAAGAATACAGAAAACAAAATGTTAATGTGGATGATGATTTTCAATTATATCAAATTATGGTGTGTAATTACAAGAGGTCTTACAAGTCTATGAGCAGTAATATGGAAAGAGCAGCTGTATTATTGCAACCAAAACAAATAGTAGCATATACTGAGAAAGGGGAAACTACTATAAATTATTTACCATTCACTAAGAAGTTTGTTAAACAGGCTATGCCACAGGACGATACATTTCAGCAGAGTCTTCCTGAGAGTTGCCAAAGAATTATAAGATTAATTGAAGCGTCCAAATAAATTGGAAGAGGACATTATAAATTTTTCCCAGAGATAAATAATGGAGCAGACATTTAAGGTAACGGAAATCAAGGTGGGTTTCCATCCGGATGGTTACAGAATAGATAAAACTACTTCACCAATGAACAGGTATACGAAGTGGGACATTTTACCAGGTAATCACTGGCGTAATCCAAAGCCGGTCTGTTTCGATTCTCTGCCGCAGAACGGTTGGATTGCGAAAGACAAATTTGATTGGGACAGAGTTAATACGACTGTAGAGTAAGTTTGATATGAAAATAGCGATTGCAAGCGGTAAAGGCGGAACAGGTAAGACAACGATAGCGACAAATCTGGCCTGTTCAATTGCCCGGACGGACAAAGAGGCGCAGTATCTTGATTGCGATGTTGAAGAGCCGAATGGACACATTTTTCTTAAACCTAATATAGAAGAGATGCATAACGTTACTGTTGGCGTTCCAGAAGTTGACACCGAATTATGCGGCGGGTGTGAGCTTGTCTGCCCAACCGGTGCTATTAAAGAAAAACAAGTAGAAATTGGATTTGTTGATTTGGGTACCGCGGGTGATGTAAAATTTGGTCAGGGCAAGCTGAAAATAGGAGACGTTCGGTCACCTGCTTTGATAAAGAAGGTAAAAGAAAACACAACCAATAACAACACCGTCATAATAGATGCTCCGCCGGGCCTGGCCGGCCCTCATGTCGAGGTGCTTGCAGAAATAGCAAAACTGACTTCCTCCCAGTCTTTTGTCACACCCTGGTTAATGCAAATAATGCTCAGGAAGTAGTTGAATTAATGAAAGGCAAGTAGTTCTTGACGCAATACAAATTGTGAAATTACCAGAGGATGGGTATTCTTATTCAAAGCCATAAATTCGTATGAAAAAAGAAACTTATAAACTTTTGATTTTTACCTGCTATGGCGGATGCGCCACAGGTGTCGCTGCATCCAAGGCTTGTATCAGGATATGGGAAGAAAACCCGGATGATATAAAGATCGGATGCCTTCCTGCTGTTATAGTTCCGTGGAAATTTAAGCAGATACTGAAAATTTCGGAAAAACGCATTCTGATAGATGCCTGTGCTGTTCAATGCGGCAAGAAACTCTTTGAACAGCAGGGAATGTCAGTAGATAGTTACGTCGAGCTAACTTCAACTCTTGGCGTTAAAAAATTAAAAAAGCTGCCCTTAGAGGATTTAGAGAAAAAAGTTTATACAACTATACAGAATCAAGTGCATGAACTTTTAGGATAAGAACCGGCAAGAAAGGAGCTTAATGTGAGCAAAGAAACATTCGATTGTGTGATAGTAGGAGGTGGCCCCGCTGGATTAGGTGCTGCACTTTACGCCGCCCGGGATCGATTCAAAACTTTGGTACTTGAGAAATTTTATCCTGGCGGGCAAATCAATAATACTGACCGGATAGAAAACTATCCCGGTTTTGAAAATATCTCCGGACCTGATTTGATAGAAAAAATGATAGGCCAGGTTACGAAATTCGGTGCTCAAATAAAACACGGCAGCGAAGTAACATCCCTTAGCAAGCTTGATTCCGGCAAAATTGAAATTCGCTGCGATGGTGATGTTTATATGGCCCGGTCTGTAATTCTGGCATTGGGCAGTTCGTATCGCAAACTTGGTGTGCCCGGTGAGGAGAAATTTCGCCTTGCTGGAGCAGGCGTAAGTTATTGCGGGACATGTGATGCTCCATTTTTTAAAGATAAGATAGTTGCGGCAGTTGGTGGTGGAAACGTTGCTGTAGAAGATACGCTTCATTTAGCCAAGTTTGCTTCTGAGGTAACTTTGGTCCACCGTCGCCAGGGATTTCGGGCGACACGGATTTTGACCGAAGAGTTGATGGCAAAAGTCAATGAACCGGGTTCTAATTTAAAGCTGAAACCAGATACGATTGTCACGGCAATCAATGGAGAAGAAAAAGTAGAATCGGTAGCGCTAAAGAATGTTAAAACACAAACTGTTGAAAAGCTTAATTGTGACGGCATATTTATCTTTATAGGTATGGTACCCAATACCGAGTTTCTTAAAGGATTCATAGAGTTAAGTGACAACGGTTTTATTAAATGCGACTCTGCGTATCTGCGAACAACAGTGCCAGGTGTATTTGTTGCTGGCGATTGCAGGGTAGGTGCAGCTATGCAGCTTGTTACAGCAGTTAGTGATGGTGTTTTGACAGCGATGATGATGAAACAATACTTCAGAAATCCCAAATGGTGGACTGAATCGGTATCCGATGTATTACAGCCTGGAGGATGGTAATGGATCGTTTGATTAATAGTTGTTATCTGGTTACACTTCGGATATAATCTGGGAAGCAAAGAATCCGTTAGAATATTGATTAAGATTGGAGAGTTTTTTATGGAATTTTTAACGAAAGAGATCTTCTTACAAAAGGTTTTTAACTATGAGCAAAATAAAGAATGGAAGTTTGAAGGCGAACTGCCCTGCATCATTGACTTTTATGCGGATTGGTGTGGGCCGTGCAAAATGGTAGAACCTGTTTTACAAGAACTTGCTCAGGAATACCAGGGAAAGCTCAATATTTACAGAGTAGACACAGACGCTCAGCAGGAATTAGCGGCCGCTTTCGGTATTCAGAGCATTCCCAGCCTCCTTTTTGTACCGCTGAATGATAAACCTCAAATGGCGGTAGGAGCACTGCCCAAAAATTCCATTAAAAAAGCGATGAATGAAATATTAAATATAGCGGAAAATTAAAGTTAGAATCATCAATAAATACTCTCCAGGGTTTTAGCAGCAGATTAAAACCAGAACTGATTTAGCTGGACTTGATTTTTCCTGCCACTATTTTCTTGATAATCAGATTCTTCTTCGGTTGTTTGCGTTAGCTTGCAACTTCGATAATATTTTGGAAATTTTAGAATATTGTGTGCCCCCAACTGCAAGATTTTATAAAAAGAGATTTCAATTGTCTGTAATTTGAAGGAGAGTTTAATATTATTACGGAATTGTAAGATTTGGTTGTGTAACCAAGCGTTTAATATGGAAAGTATCAGTAAATGCAGATTAAACCGAAAGGTATTGAACAAGTCTGAAACAGTATGGCTTCTATGCAAGATACTCAAGAAATAAAACCCCATTCATATCAGCAAAGAAACATG
>CAZSOR010000416.1:0-3854 GCA_964608395.1 uncultured Pirellulales bacterium | reverse complement strand
GCACGTGGACCATCGACACATCTTATTCGAAGCTGGTAATCAACGAAGTGCTGGCGATTAACAGCACGACACTCAACAGGGGCGGGACATTCCCCGACATGATAGAGTTGTATTACGACGGCCCAACCACGCTAAGTCTGTCCGGCGTGAGCATCACGGACAACCCGGACGAGCCGAGGAAATTTGTCATGCCGGCGGGGACATCCATCGGAGCCGGCGAATATCTTAGACTATACGCCGACTTAGATATGGCCAGTTCCGGCATCCATTTGGGCTTCGCCCTTAACGGCGAGGGCGAGAGTCTCTATCTCTATAACAGCAGTGGTGAACTGCTCGATTCGGTCGAGTTCGGCTTGCAGTTGCCGGACCTGTCCATCGGCAGAATCGGATACACCGGTCAGTGGAGTTTGACCGTGCCGACCTTTGGCCGGGCCAATATCGCTCAGCCACTCGGTGATCCGAGAATGATAAGGATAAATGAATGGCTCGCCGATGGTCTTGTGCTGTTCGAGGAAGACTTTATCGAGCTGTATAATCCTCAGGATTCCCCGGTTGATTTGAGTGATCTATTCCTGACGGACAATCCCGTCACTCAGCCTGATAAATATCCGCTCGGCCCGCTGAGTTTCATTGCCGGGGAGGGTTTCGCCGTGTTCATTGCGGATAACAGCAATCGGCCCGGTCACGTGGATTTCAGGCTCTCAGCAGATAATGAAATGATCGGCCTGTTCGATGCCGGGCTCAACCAGATCGACAAGGTCCTCTACGGCCCCCAGACCACCGATGTCTCCTACGGCCGGGCGCCCAATGGCAGCGATAACTTTGAGTTTTTGGAGCTGCCGACGCCCGGTGTTTCCAATCCATCAAGTGGGCCTGCCACTATTACGGTTATCAACCTCGCACCCGAAGATGCCGATAAGCGTGTTTTGGTTCCGATCGAAGACATCGGCCAGCAATGGAGCACGGAAATCCATTTTAACGATTCGGCATGGGAATCCTGCACCGGCAGTCCCGGCGGGGTCGGCTTTGAAAGGACGAACGGTTATCAAGACTTCCTCAGCATTGACTTGCAAGAACAAATGTATGGTACGAATGCAACCTGTTATATCCGTGTTTCATTCACTGTTGATGCAGACGAATTATCCAGTCTTAGCGAGATGGTGCTGAAGGTGCGATATGACGATGGCTTTGTCGCCTACCTGAACGGAATTGAAGTGGCCGGACGTAATTTTGACGAGATTCCAGCCTGGGATTCCCATGCAAGCTCCAGCCATTCGGATTCCGCCGCTGTAGTCTTCGAGGAGATCGACATCTCCGAGTTCATCAGTGACCTTAAGCTGGGCGACAATTTGCTTGCAATCCAGGGTATGAACGCATCTACAACCAGCTCCGACATGCTCATCAGTGCCGAGCTTGACGGGATCGTCACGATGGCAACCGATGATTTCCCATACGCTAATGCCCTGGCGCTTCTGGATGGCCTGCGTGTGACAGAGCTGATGTACCACGCATCTGCCGGCAGCAGCTACGACTATATCGAGCTGCAGAATGTCGGCGAGTCAACTCTGAACCTTGCCGGAGTTCGTTTGAGCGACGGGATTGACTTTATGTTCGGCCAGATGCTGCTCGAATCCGGCCAATACGTTGTGGTTGTCAAAAACCTCACGGCCTTTAGGTCGACATACGGCACGGGCTTCAACGTGGCGGGCGAATATTCAGGCAACCTGAGCAATGGAGGCGAGAGGATTATTCTGAGCCTTCCATCGCCTCTGGACGTTGCTATACTGCGATTCGAGTACAGCGATACGTGGTACCCGGCAACCGACGGTGACGGCAGCTCGCTTGCGATCAATGACCCGCTCACTCACCCAGCGACTTTGAGTATAGCCGAGAGCTGGCATCCAGCCTCTCCATCCCCGGGCGAGCTATAAGAATTCTGTGTTAACGGATTCAGCTTGAAATTAACAATATTACTCAAACTGACCGATTCGCGTTGTCATCCCTGCGAAAGCAGGGATCCAGGAATGTAACGGATGTAGTGGATTCCCGCTTTCGCGGGAATGACAAGTCGTGTTATGTTGTTGTTATTGAACAACTTACCATATTATTCGGCTCAAAATCTGTCAGTTTGAGAATATTATTGATTCGAACGCCAGTATGATTACAATTCTGGTTCGGATTGAAGTTAATCCTGCTTTTGGATCGACGATTTGTAGCTTTTGATATGGATGGCAGTCGGAGCAGGGGGCGCCTTATGGTGGAGTCACGGAGTCGCAAGGATGGTTGTTTTGGTAGGAATTGACGAGGCTGGCTATGGACCGATCCTCGGGCCGTTAGTCGTATCATCGAGCACTTTTTCGCTCCCGCATAATCTTCTTACTTCCGACCTGTGGCAAATTTTAAATAAAAGCGTCAGCGACAGGCGAAAACGGCTTGCGGGTAGATTACTCATTGCTGACAGCAAAAAGGTTTACAGTAAGTCAATCGGGATCAAACATCTGGAGCGGACGGTTCTGACGGCATTGAAATGCCTCGATAAAGAGCCGGCGACGTTAACCGCGCTTTTAGAACTCTTCTGTCCAAGCTGCCTTGAGCGGTTAAGTGACTATCCCTGGTATCAGGATATCAGGGATTATTCTCTTTCGATTGATACGGCTGATAAGGAAATTGCTTCGGTGGTGCTGGCCGATGACCTGGCCTCGAACGGTATCGAGCTGCTCGATCTGAAAAGCTGCTGCCTGGACGTTGCGTACTACAATAAAATGGTGGCTGCCGTGAAGAACAAGGCGAATGTTCTTTTCAGTGCTACGTGCAGCCTGATCAAGAGTGCTTATGACAACTTTGCGGATGACGATTTGCAAATCATCGTCGACCGGCAGGGCGGGCGGGTCCACTATCGCAAGAATTTGCAGCGGATGTTCGGCGATATGGAATTGAAGATTATCTGCGAGAGCCCGGCGACCAGCAGCTATGAATTGCAGGCCGGCGGCAAAGCTATGCGCATGCATTTTGTAGTAGGCGCCGACGGGCGATTTTTGCCGGTCTCGCTGGCATCGATGGTTAGCAAATATCTCAGGGAGCTTCTGATCGGTAGTTTAAACCGTTATTTTATTGGCTTCAGTGACGACTTGAAACCGACAGCAGGATATTGGAAGGACGGTTTGCGTTTTATCGAGGATATAAAAACCAATCTTCCTCACGTTCAGTTCAATAGCAATCAGTTGATTCGCTCTCGTTGATAAAAATCGAAACACGGCATACAACAATTTACTCAAGTGTAGATACCTGCTGTTGCTTCGATGCTGCTGCCGGCCGATGGGGTGGTGGTGACATGGTGATTATCGCTGCTGCAACTCTTCGGTTAGCAGGCGGATGTGACGGTTCTCTTCTTTGATAATCTTGTCGATTGTATCTTTGCTGGCCGGGTCACGGGCGAAGTCCTTCAATCCGCGATAGAAGAAGATAGCTTCTTTCGAACGCCTGATGGCATCCTTGAATATCTCCTTTTTGTTTTCATGGTCGGGCGGTCCTTTTAGCGAGCCCGGCGTAGTCGCAAACACGGCAAGACCCGCCATTACATCGGGATTGGACAAGACATAATTATTAGGATCGAAAGTTCCGAATTCGCCGGTCTGTTCGGAAAACCGTTTTCGCCTCTGCGCGAGGATCTTTTCGTGCCGGGCTTTCCATGTGGCCAGTTTGTAGCAGGTATCGCGAACTTCCATGTCATCGAACAGTTCCGCTGTTTTGAGGTAGAACTTAGCGCCGTTGTGCTCGATCTTTTCGGCTATTTGGAGAACTTCAAAGACGTTAAATTTAGTCTGCATTATTCCACCTTCCCAAAAAGCCTTATT
>CAZSOR010000415.1:0-3858 GCA_964608395.1 uncultured Pirellulales bacterium | reverse complement strand
ATAGCGACGACCAACTGGCCGTCATCGGCGACGCGGCACCGGCGGCAGATAACGTAATCGCCCTGACGGATATCCTCATTGATCATGCTGTCGCCGGCGACCTCAAGAGCGAATATGTCATCGCTGGAGCCGAAGGCCGAGGTCAGCGACAGTAATTCGACGTTCTCGACGGCCTCCACGGGCACACCGGCCGCGACACTGCCGGCTAACGGGATGCCCCCGGCCTCTGTGGCATAAGTTGGAGAGCTTTGACCTGACAGCTCGCTAAGCAATTTTTGCCCTTGCGAGCTGACCTTCAAAGAGCGAGCCTTGTTTTGGTATCCTGAAAGCAGGCCCTTTCTTCGCAGCTCGGCGAGGTGCTCGAACACGGTGCTTCGGCTGATTTCTAATTCGCAGGCCATTTCGGCCAAGGTCGGGGAATAGCAGCGGTTCTCCTGGAAACGGGCTACCATTTGCAGGAGCTGGAGCTGGCGCGGCGTCAGTTGAATCGCAGGCTGTGCTGTTCTGGATCGCATCGTTTAATTTCTCCGTGTTACGGACGGTCGGTTCGTCAGGACAAAGGCTGCTGCTCAAAGGCATATCTGCACGCTTGAGGCCGAATGCCGCGGCGAGCGCCTCGGCCGCCGAGCCAAGCAATCTCGCCAGAACATCCGGGTGCTCGGAAGGTTCCGGCTCCCAGGTAGCGACGAAATCGCCGCCGGGCCCGAACTTGCAGAGCGGCTCAGCTTGTTTTTCTCTGTCTGGTATCATATTTTTTCCTAAGCTGTGTCGCGGGCTTGAAGCCCGCGATTCGAGGGCGAGACGCCCTCGACACGATTCTTCAAATTCGTTTAGTAGCAAATGTTCTATCGGCAGGGCGTGCTGATTTACCCAAACAAAAACCGAACAAAAATCAGCCGCTTCAGGACTTTTTTTTCGCCTTTGAGTTTCTATTCTGATAGCCGTAAAAATATGGGACTACACGCCGAATATTTTATCGTCGGTCATCCGACAAAGATGTTGGCTATAAATACTCGATTCGGTTAAGATATATGAGGTAAGTGTAGTATTAGCGTGGAAATCAGATTGGTATTCTTATAAGGGAATCTTGATGAATAGAAGAGGATTTTTAAAACGATCCGGCATTATTGTTGCGGCTCTGGCTGCAATCGCCATCGGTACCGGTTGCCGGCAGTGTGATCTTTGTTCCGAGGACGATAACTGGGAGTCGTTATTTAACGGAAAAGACCTGACCGGATGGGTCGTCAAATGTAAGCCGGCCGATGCCGGCAAGCAATTCTGGCAGGTCGAGGACGGGACGATACTCGCTGATTCGATGGCTGTCAAAGAGCACGATTATGTCTGGCTGCTCACGGAACAGCAGTACGGCGACTTTATCCTGCGTCTGCGTTTCCAGGCTTATAGCGACAACCCGGGCAACAGCGGGATCCAGATTCGCAGCCGATACGACGATCAGGCCGGCTGGCTGGACGGCCCGCAGGTCGATATAAACCCGCCCGGTCCCTGGCGAACCGGCATGATCTGGGACGAGACAAGAGGCGTCCAATGCTGGCTTTATCCCGATGTCCCGAAGGGCGAATGGGTCGATCCGTCCATGGCGCCGCAGGAGATGGTCTTTTATTACAGCGATGAAGGACCCGGCTGGAATGATTTCGAAATCAAAGCGGTCGGCACTAAAATCTCCGCTCATCTGAACGGCGTGAAAGTCACAGAATACGACGGCACCGGCGTGCTCGATGACGATGTGCATAAGATGCGGAATGTTGGACTTTTAGGCCATATCGCGCTGCAGATACACACGGGCGATCTGCTGAGAATCCGCTACAAGGATATTTATATAAAAGACCTGTCGAACTGACGACTTGTCAATTTTACGGCAGGCTGCGCGGTTCGACTCCGAGCAGGTGACGTACGAAGAAATCCATGCGCCGCCGGCTGGCGTAGGGGCTTTCTCCAATACCGTGGCCGCCGCCCGGAACGATCAGCATATCGAAATCTTTGTCCGCTTTGATAAGCGCGTTAACGACCTGCATGGTTGAGGCGGGATCTACGTTCCTGTCAAGTTCGCCGACGGTCAGCAGCAGTTTGCCCTGCAGCTTGTGTGCCTGAGTGACGTTCGATTGTTCTTCGTAATGCGGGCCGATGGGCCAGCCCATCCACAGCTCGTTCCACCAGATCTTGTCCATCCGGTTATCGTGGCAGCCGCAGTCGGCGACTCCGACTTTGTAGAACTCGCCGTGCGCAAGCAGGCCACGCAGTGCGCTCTGGCCGCCGGCCGAGCCGCCGAAGATTCCGACTCGCGTCAGATCCATGTAAGGGTACTTAGCCGCGGCAGCCTTCATCCACAATATCCGGTCGGGAAAGCCCGAATCGCCGAGATTCTTGCAGCATACATCGTGAAACGCCTTCGAACGGTACGATGTTCCCATGCCGTCCATTTGAACGACGATGAAACCCAGCTCGGCGATCGCGTGCTCACGAGTCTGGAGGCCGAACGATTTCGGTACGAAGGCGGCTTGCGGGCCGGCATAGATTTTCTCGATTACGGGGTATTCGTTGCCGGGATCGAAATTGCTCGGGCGGATAATAATTCCGTAGATGTCCGTTTTACCGTCCCGGGCTTTTGCAACAAACCGCTCGGCTGCTCGCCAGCCGGTCGTAAGCAGCATGCTCCAATCGGCCCGTTCCAACTCGAAGATGAGCTTTCCGTCCTCGGTGCTGCGCAGCTCCGTCATCGGCGGCATATCGACGCGGGACCATCGGTCGAGGAAAAAACGCCGGTCAGGTGAAAAAGTAATGTCATGTGTACCATTGCTGCGAGTCAGGACCACCAAACCGGAGCCGTCGAAGTTTACACGGCAGAAATGTATGTAATAAGGATCCTGCTCGGGCCTAATTCCGCCGGCCTGAAACCAGATTTGCCGCTTTTCTTCGTCCACGCTCTCAACTTGGCGGACTACCCACGGGCCACTTGTGATTTGGTTTTTGACATTTCCCGTCTTGGCATCGTAGAGATAGAGATGGTTCCAGCCGTCCCGCTCCGACATCCAGATGATTTCGTTTGTGTCATCGATGTAATGACTGAATTGCTTGCCGGAGTAGTCGATAAAAGTCTCGCTCTGCTCATCAATGACGGCACGGGGCCGGCCCGTTACGGCATCCACACTGATGATACGCAACACCTGGTGACCTTGCTGGTTATAGAGAAACGTGAACCGGCTCGAATCGGGCGACCAGCGAATCTCTGAAATACTCCAGGGATTCGGGAACAACTCGTCCGGGATTACGACGTGACTTTTGTCGGAGATGTTGAACAGGTGGGGTTTGTGGATCGCAATCTGGTCGCCGGGTTTGAGATAAGAGTAATTGTGTAGCTTGGGCTGCAACTGGTCGTCAGGTGACGACTCGATCAGATACACTTTTCTCTCATCGCCTTTACGCGTGCGCAGCACGAGAAGCTTCGTCGAATCGGGCGACCAATGGAACCGGTCCGAATAAGCATCCTGCTCGGTACCGTCCTCGGTCAGTGCTATATCTTCCTCCGTTTCAAGATTCCGCACGTAGAGGTTGTAGTCCCTGATGGACGCCGACCATTTGCCGTCGGGAGACTGTGCTTGTGATCTTGGGCTCCTCGGTTCTCTCTGCTGCCTTCTATTGGCGGCTTCTCGAATCGTTTCTTCATCAACGACCGCATCGGCGGCTTCTTCCTCGGCCATAAACGTGACCAACGCTGTCCCATCCTTGTCCGTCACCAGCCAGACATGCCCGGCAAACGTGTGCTGGCGATGCTGGTCACCGGCAGTTACAGTGGCGTAGTGTTTTCGCTGCCGCTCGGAGTCTATCCAATAGATGTCAACA
>CAZSOR010000414.1:0-3874 GCA_964608395.1 uncultured Pirellulales bacterium | reverse complement strand
GATGGCAAAAACAATAATAACCGTAACAAATATCAGTAAAAGCTTCGGCAAAATCCAGGCCGTGCGCGACCTTAGCTTTTCGGTCGAGTCCGGCAGGTGTTTCGGATTTTTAGGCCCAAACGGCGCGGGCAAAACCACGGCGATGAAAATCATCTACGGCAAATGCACCCGGGACAAGAATCCCGACAGCCGGATGGATATCTTCGGACACGATCCTGCCACGAACGAACTGGCCATAAAATATCTCTCCGGCGTAGTCCAGCAGGAAGACAATCTTGATGATGAGCTGAACGTCATACAGAACCTGATGATCTATTCGCGGTTCTACAACATGCCGGTAAAGGACGCCAGAAAGCGCATCGAATATCTGCTCGACTTCCTCGAACTTTCCGAAAAAGCGAAATCCAAAATCAAAGATCTTTCCGGCGGTATGAAGCGAAGGCTGGTAATAGCCAGGGCCCTTCTGAATTTCCCGAGACTGCTGATTCTCGACGAACCGACGACCGGCCTGGACCCGCAGGTGCGTCACCTGATCTGGGACAAAATCCGACAATTGCAAAAAAAAGGAACGACCGTCCTGCTGACAACGCACTATATGGAAGAGGCGTTTCAGCTTTGCGACCGCCTTCTTATCATGCACAAGGGCCAAAAAATCATGGAGGGCAGGCCGGAGAATTTATTGAAAGAAAATATGGAACCATACGTCCTTGAGGTCCGTGACGCCGAAACCGCCGGGCAGATTCACCCGGATATGCTTTCAAACCGTGTCCGGGCGGACCATACCCCCGACGTGATGCGTTACTACTGTAGCCAGATCGATTTGCTCAAAGACCTGGCGGCCACCCATCTGAAGGCCGGAAATTATCTCATAAGGCAGACCAATCTGGAGGACGTTTTCTTGAAAGCCACAGGGAGACAGCTTAATGACCGACAGTAAGACACTCCAGTATCCGCCTCTGTACTGGAGGCTTTACAGCGTCTGGTATCGACACATGCGGGTCTATACAAGGAACATCCTGAGCAACGGATTCCCGCCCTTCGTGGAACCATTTATTTTCCTGTTAGGTATCGGGCTCGGATTGGGCAATTACATCACCGAGCCGATAGGCGGAGTAAGATACATCGAATTTCTCGGCGCGGGCCTGCTGGTCACTACGGCAATGTTCACCTCGGCATTCGAATGCAGCTTCGGCACATTCATTCGGCTGGAGTACGAAAAAGTCTACGATGGAATGTTAGCGGCGCCGATTACCGTCAACAATTTGATCGTAGGTGAAATGTTATGGGCCGGGACGAAGGGATTGTTTTTCTCATTCGCCGTTTTGTGCATACTGTCAGCGTTCAAAATTGTCGCTCTGCCTTACGGCCTGCTTGCACCGCTGGTTGGTTTTCTCACCGGCGTAATGTTCGCGGCACTTTCGCTGCTGGTGACCTCATTCGTAAAAACCATCAACCACTTCAATTTTTATTTCACCGGTTTTATCTCACCGATTTTTTTCTTTTCGGGCGTTGTTTTTCCGATCGAAAATTTACCCGGTTTCGTACAACCACTGGCCGAAATTGTCCCCCTGACCCACTCGGTCAGATTAGTCAGGTCCGTATGCCTGAATGATTATAGACCGGTCCTTCTGCTGGATTTGCTCTATATCGCAATATTTATCCTGGTAGTCGGCTACTTTGCGATAAAAAGGCTCAAAAAACGGCTGGTTAATTAAGAGCCGGCGTGAATCCCCTCTCTATAATGCGTGATTCGGAATAATCGACATCAAAACCAGGGGCCGGTCGTTTCAAATTTTCTTATCCAGGTTAACATAGTGCCGTTTCCTGCCGATAAGGTACTCTATTGACAGAAAGCTGGACGTGAACCGGCGAGTGGCAGCGGAGGAGCACTCGCCGGTCATGCTTAACCAGAGTTCTATTGCGTTTTTTATCGCTGCCCACATCATTGCTTCATCCAAGTCGAGAGAGGGCCGGATTTTCAAACCTGCTCTGCGTCTTGCCCGTAATTCCTGAGATAGATCCGGTATTAACCAATTGAAATGAACTTCTCCACCAGACAAACCGTATAGCTATTTACTTTGCAATGAATAATTAAGGAAGTATTCATTATGGCTGAAGAAATTGCACAACACAATACGCAATGCTGCACGGGAAATCACAACGAGCACCTGTGCTATCTTATATCCCAGGGTTTTCATCTCAGCGATGAGCAGGAATTCAAGGTGTTAATCGAAAATGCGGAGTACAGGTGCGATCACTGCGGCCATCACGCCAAAAGTGAAGCTAACGTCTGTGTACCGATGCATCTGTAAGCTACAATAGTTTAACGGATTCGTACCCTTGCACATCGCAGCAATGCAAGACCATTGTCAGGCATAAACTCCGGGCAGTAAGTCTTCGAAGGAGATCGGATAAAGCCCTTACCATACTACCCGCCCTCGGGTCGTTCACCTTTCTCCACCAAACGTTCCATAAGCTTACGCATTTCGCTCATTTGCTCATTGACACTGTCCATCTGTCTGCGCAGATCCTGAACTTCTCGCTCCAGATCTTCGCGTACACGCTCCTGTTGCCTGCCGGGGCCGGCTTTGCGAAGCTCACCATTTGTTGCCTGCAGTTGCTCCTGGAGTTCACGCAGCTCTCTACTATGCATGCGTGCTTCATCGCTTTCGGCTTTCCCTTGTTCGTTCAATTCACCAAGCACCAGATCTATTTCTTGCAATCGCGCCTGAAGGTGTTCTCGCCGTACCATGAACTGCTCGCGGTGAACCTCGGAGCCTGGCTGCATCGGGTCCTCCACTCGCGGCCGAGGGCGTTCAAGAAGATCAGGCTCACGCTCGATCCTCTGCATTTGCTGGTGTATCTGATCCAGTCGAATTCGAAGCTCTTGAGTTTCTTCAGGATTATCGTCTCGGAGCTCTTGAAGTCCGCGCTCGAGTTCATGTGCCCGTTCTTGAAGCTCACGCCGGCGTACATCACGCATTGCTCCTTGTTCTCGCGACGAACTAACTTCACGCTCTATTTGCGCCATTGCCTCGTGGATCGCACGAAGTTCGGCATGAAGCTTCTCTGCCCTCTCGGGATTCTCGCCTCTGAGTTTTTCAAGTTCAAACTCTATCTGTCGAGCTCTATCTCTTAGCTCCTCCCGTTCCAGCATGATCACATCAGGATGTGCCTCACGTCCAATTCCCGGGACCGTTCTACCTCTGCCTCTTTCCAGGTCAAGTTCCCGTCTCTGTCTGCCAGGGCCTTCGAGCTGTTGTCCGAGTTGTTGCCTGACTTGCTGCATCTGTTCGTTTAATTCCCGCATTCGCCTGTACAAAACGGTTGCTTCTTCACTTCGGCCGATTCGTTGGTCTGCGAGGCTTTGTAAGACCAGTTCGGTCTCGTGACCCAGTTCCTCGAGCCTTCTCAGGATATCGCTTCGAGGTTCTCGATCTGCCCACGGGCGCATTTCTTCACGTTCTCGTCGCTCTACTTCAAGCCCGTGAAGCTCTCGTTCTATATAGGCCGTTGCCTCTTCCAATTCGCGCAGCTCACCACGGAGCGCCCTCGCCCTTTCACCTTCACCTTTTCCAGACTCCTCAAGTTCCGCAAGCTCTGTTTTGATCTCGGCAAACCGTGCTCTCAACTCATATGCCCGACCCTTTAAACCGGTCATGTGCTCCGTGAGGACCTGCCGCTCTCGTTCTTCCGCAGCCGGCCACTCATTGCGCTCGGGCGGTTCAAGCCTCGCCGGACGCATTTGAGCAAGTGCAACTCCAACCGTAGCGCTTGCCGCAATCATAGTAACAACCAAAGCCCATCGCACCCCTACGTGCGGCATCCCACATTTTTCTTTTACGATTCTGTAAATTCTCTCTTTCATGGGTTT
>CAZSOR010000413.1:0-3882 GCA_964608395.1 uncultured Pirellulales bacterium | reverse complement strand
GTGTACATAATTCCGCTGGCCCCGGGCGTGGCCTCCAGGACGTCGAGCCATCCGCTGGGATTGTCCAGGGTGTCACCGTCGTAATAAGCGCCTGCCAGGGTCCTGAAGCCCAGCGAAGAAAAGAATGCGAGGCTCTCGGCACGCTTCTCGTAATACCAGCAGACAATCACCAGGTCTTCGGGGACGTAGTTCCATGACCCGGCAAAGTCGCCGTCGACCAGATAATAATCGGCGTGAGCATTGTGGTTCGGATCGAGCATGTCCGACCATACGAGGACCTCGGCCTCGGGATTGACATTACGGACGATCCGAACCTGTTCGGTAATGCAGTCGCCGAGTATCTGTGCCATCGTCATGTTGCGTTTTTTGCACGCCTGGCACGAGCCGCCGGCCCTGATCTCGTCCATGCTAAGCAGATACCTGCTCGGCGAGAGAATCTCGTGCAGGAGCCTGATTTGTTTGTCCCAGATTTCATAGACTTTCGGCTCGGAAATGCAGACCGTCACCTGCCCCCTGTTAATCGCGATGCCGTGATAGTAGCTGACCTTCAGACGTTGGCCGTTTCTGATTTTGCTGCCCGGCGGTATCTCGATCGCTGCAGGCTCATGGTCGAACCGAAAATTCAACTGCGGGTCCGCTATCGCAGCGTAATCCTTGTTCTCTTTATAGACCTGGTGAGTCTGCTCATCCTGTACCGTCACAGGTGTGCCGGGACGTCTCAGGACGTTCAGCAGCCCGACCTCTTCGACTCTCAGCTCGTCGATCCAGAACCGGCCCGATTGCCCGCCCCATGCGCCGAGGTAGATTCTGACCCTGTCGCAGTTAAGACTGTTGAAACCCATCGTGACCTGGCGCCAGTCGGATGTAGACGGGACTCTTGGGTCCAGGGGCGCGATGTCGCGCCCTTCCGTGCTCAAAACCATGATGTGAAATGCCCCTTCCGGCTCGAGCGATTCGGTCCTGACCATACAGCTTAACCGATAGCACCGGTGCGGATCGACCTTCACTTCCTGCATGAGACGTGCGTGGCCGTGCTCGTAATTGCCGAAGTTCTCGAACCGCAAAGAGGCTCGGCCGCTGTTGAAAACTCTGGTGTCTATGAACGAAACCTCGCCGGGCCGGTCGTGGAAGTTGTATCCTTTAAGATTGCTGCCTTCGTACTGCTCGAATCCAGGATTTAGAATCTTTGCCGTAGTGCTTGGGATGAAATGCGCCTGATTATTTTGAACAACAAACAGGGCGTCTTTTACAGGCAGGCCCGCCGCCAGGTTCTTGTCTTCGGCGAGTATGGAACCTCCGTATCCGGCGGATAGGACGATCGGGATGATCTCGAAATCCTGCTGCTTGCAGAGCTGCCTGACCTGCTTAAGCCTTTCGAAGTAATCCGCGCTCCGGCCGTCGAGCCTGTCGAGCCCTGCTGCCAGGACCATGCCGTTCAGCCCGGACTCCGAGGCGGTCTTAACGATATTCTTGATATCGACAAGATCGCTGTCTCGCTGGAGCGACCTCGATACGTAAACCCAGCGATATGGATATTCTCCCGTGAGGGACGCCTGACGGTGCTGCCCCTGAGATTCCCGGGCAAGTGAACCGAGCAAAGCTGCGAACAATATAAGCGTTAGAAATATCTTTCGTTTGACCATTTGTCACATTTTCTCCTAATGAAGTATGGGGATATATCATACCGCACTTCCGAACCAGGCG
Source organism: uncultured Pirellulales bacterium (assembly GCA_964608395.1). Taxonomy (GTDB): domain Bacteria; phylum Planctomycetota; class Phycisphaerae; order Sedimentisphaerales; family Anaerobacaceae; genus JAFGPJ01. Next base: position 2,178 of record CAZSOR010000413.1, on the reverse strand, counting down.
CCAATAAGATTTTGAGAATCTGCAGCTTCGATTCGTTGGGGCATTTGTAGCCAAAAACAGGGCTGCCTGGTATTCAAAACAACCGTGTTTTGTTTTAAATAATTCGTGCTTTTACGGTAATGAAATGCTGAATTTGCTAAAAGGCTTCCTGTTATCCAAATATTCGGCAGAAAAAGTGTAACGAATGAAGGAGTACGTGGACTTTTAATATAGAGAATTAAGAATTATATGAATAATTTCAATTTCGGCCGGTTTTGGGGCTATATTGGAGGATATGACTATGTCGAAGATAACGATTAAACGTGGGATAATGCTAATCTTGTGTTCAATATTACAGACTTCAGCCTTTTCTACAGAATTTTCCGGCGGAACAGGCGAACCTAATGATCCGTATCAAATCGCCACGGCCGGCGACCTGATTCTGCTTGGTGAAAGTCCCGAGTATTACGATAAGCACTTCATCCTGACCGCCGACATCGACCTTGATCCCAACCTCCCCGGCCAAAAGATCTTCGACAAGGCCGTTATTGCTCCAGATACTGATCCTGCTCCCGACATATATGGGGATCATATGTATGACGGCATAGCCTTCGCCGGCGTCTTTGACGGCAACGGTTGCACGATCTCACATATCACAATCACAGGCGCGAGCTACCTGGGTCTGTTCGGGCAATTAAAATCTGGAGCGAAGATTTCCAATCTGGGCCTGGAAGGAATTTTCATCACTGGATTATATGATGTCGGTGGATTAGTAGGATTCAATGATGGCATTATTACCAATTGTTATATTACTGGTAGTGTTTCGGGCTATAAAACCGTTGGTGGCCTGGTGGGAGTGAATGGCGGTACTATCGCCACTTGCTATGCTAACTGCAATGTTTCTGGTGAGGATCATATTTACAACCTTGGCGGTTTAGTGGGATCCAACCGTCATTGGATAACTAATTGTTATGCTAATGGTAATGTTTCCGCCGGGAAGTACAGTCATTTTCTTGGCGGTTTAGTGGGATCCAACATCGGTTGGGTGGCTAATTGCTATGCTATCGGCAAAGTGTCTGCTGGGGTGGGAACCGATAATCTCGGTGGCCTGACGGGAGGTGACAATATATATGGACATTTCGGAAATTGCTTCTGGGATATAGAAACCAGCGGACAGATAATAAGCGGTAAAGGAATTGGCAAGACTACTCCCGAGATGAAGGACCCGAACACTTTTATAGATGTTGGCTGGGATTTCGTTGGTGAATCTGACGGCCCCAGTGACGTTTGGGCACAACCTGCCGATGGAGGGTATCCGATTCTTTGGTGGCAGATTTCACCTTTGCCTAAATTGCCCTTCTCGGAGGGGACAGGAAAACCCAAAGATCCGTATCTCATCGCCACAAGCAGGGAATTGAATAGTATAGGTCATAATCCGAGATTAATGTATGCACATTTCAAATTAATCAATGATATTGACTTGACAGGCATCAACTTTTTCATTATCGGTAATGAACTTTCTCCCTTCACTGGTGTATTTGACGGCAATAACCATACAATCTCAAACTTTACCTACACTTCTAAAGGAGAAATTGATATAGGGCTTTTCGGCAATGTTTGGAATGGCGAAATTAAAGATTTAGGCTTAATTAATCCTAATATTGATTCTGTAATAAAAAATTACCGAGGCCCATATATAACCTTTGGCTCCCTTGTGGGTGCATTTTTTGATAGTAAACTCACCAATTGTTACGTTGAAGGTGGCCATGTTTCGAGTTCTTCTTATCAGTATGTAGGTGGCTTAGTGGGATGGAATGATGGCTCAATTACAAATTGCTACACGACAGTAAATGTATCCGGATACGAAAGTGTAGGTGGCTTAGTAGGATTGAATGAATATCCCGGCGTAATCTCGAATTCCTATTCGACAGGAAGCGTTGTGGGTCATTATCGTATAGGTGGTCTAGTTGGAGAAAACGCTCCTCCTCTGAATGAGGAAAAAGGAGTAACTATTATGAATTGTTATTCCACTTCAAGTGTATCGGGTACTTCCTCAGTCGGTGGTTTGGTAGGACTTAATGAATCGAGTTCGATTATCAATTGCTACTCAACAGGGAGCGTTTCAGGCGATATAAGCATCGGCGGCCTAGTGCCCTGTAAAGATTAAATATTTGGGTAGAGCGAACGTAATTTTCGTCT
>CAZSOR010000412.1:0-3882 GCA_964608395.1 uncultured Pirellulales bacterium | reverse complement strand
AGCATTTGCAAGGCCTTTTGTGCCAGATCCTGTTATTAAGGTTCTACGAAGGATATAGCACCCCGGTTCGCCCGGATAACTGTTACTATTTAAATATAGACGCAAGCCTCTCGGGAAAGTTACTGTTTATTTCCGTAATTTACTGAAAAATCTCGATTTCCCGGCACTTTTTTACAACTGCGATTAGCCCATTATAACGGTCATTGACAATCTCACAAGACGATTTCTTAAACCTTTATAGAATCTGTCATTCCCGCGAAAGCGGGAATCCACTGAACTCGTGACGTTTTTGGATCCCTGCTTTGTACGTGTTTAGCCAGGGGAAAGCCATCCCCATCCCAATAAACGACAATTGGGATGAGGCTGCCACCCACAAGAATTGATGGAAAACGGGTGGCAGCCTCAAAGCCGCAGGCTTTGGGGATGGTCGAGAATGCCAGAGGCTGGCTAAACACATACCCTGCTTTCGCAGGGATGACATCGTGAATAGGTCAGTTTGACGTAATTATCTTTCCACAATAAAAGTCACGTCCCAATTTAAGGAGTTGTGTTTTCCCTTCCTTTTACTCCACGGCAGTCTTTCTGTACCGCCGTCATCGCTCAGGTCCTCGCCGATGCTGTAAACTACGAAACCAGCCTCAAGTTTCTTGTATCGTATTTCATTGCCGTCGAAAGGGTCCGTGGGAACGGCATCAAGGTAAGCTGGAACAAGCACCGCGAGCGTGTCAGGAAGCTTACCGGTAGCAAGGCGATAACGCTGGACTGCAAGCGCAGTCTGGGCAGTGCGCAGGAGTGGGAAGATAGTTAAATCAATCGTGAAGAGATTCGAAAAACCTGGCATTAGCTCATGCAGCAGTATATGTATTTTCGACGTTGATACAAGCTTGGCCTTGATGGCATCAGCCACCTCCTGGCGCTGGTGCAGAGGAAGCTGGGCAGATTCTACGCAGTCGCTCATAAGGTCAAGGCAAATAATTGCGTCCATATCAGCCAGCCCCAGAGCCTTATAGAGTTCGAGGACAACACCATGAGGTCTATCGCGGCCAACGGGCTCCAATTCTATAGACGTCGGGTCTTTGAGAGTACTGATTGCCGCACATCTTTCCCCGATAAGTGCCTGTGACATACCCGAAAAGTCCTGGGCATCGGCAACGGCCTGGCTTAGCCTGACCAATTGCTCATCCGTAAGTTCAGTTCTGTTAATAACTCGTTCGAGACTCGACACGGAAAAAGCCTGACAGGCAAAACGAACTATTTGAGAGACAAACGCAGGATCTTTTGCAAGGGAACGCGCAATGCCAAAACCGGACATTACAGAACGAAAAGCCAACTGAGAATTGTCGTTTTCGGCGTGCACGACAGCTTCCAGTTTGAGCAGCCTAACAGCCCTGCGCATCTCGGCAAGATATTGCATTTGGAATCGAAAGTCGACTGGGTAGCGAGAGTGCTTTATTTTGGCACCGACATGGAGCCGTTCGAGTGCCTGTACGTTATCGGTAATGTATTGGGCGGCGAGGGTCATAGTTGCTTCGGCCAGTGGTTCTGTACGAGGAGGAAGCTCTGCCAGGCCCACTATCGGCAAAGATTCAGATTCTATTTGGTTACATACCTTGTAGTATGAGAAGGCAGCCATGATCGTGTAGGCGGCGTTCTCGGCATCTCCGGGTATTTTGTTTAACTCATCCAGCTCAGCACGTGTTACAGGGTAGCCGGCAGCGCGAATGGCGTCAATTCTGGCCTGGAGTTTCGATTTTAAGTGGATTCTGAAGAGTGCAAAGGAACCAGCACCAATCAGAAGCAATATTATCAACACATGAGAAAATTTTAACCTGAATCGTTTTACCGGAATGGTTTCATTTTCGTTCATCATTGAATCTCCATACGGCAAATTATCGCTCCACGATGAAAGTCACATCCCAAGTGGGGGCTTCTTTTGTTTTACGCGACGGTTCTTCCGTACCGCCGTCATCGCGTAGGTCATGATCGACACTATAGACCACAAAGCCAACCCCAAGTTTCTCATACCGCAAGTCTTTGCCGTCAAAAGGGTCCGTGGGAACAGTATCAAGATAAGTTGGAACAAGGTTAATGAGTGCATCAGGGAGCTTTCCGGCGGCAAGCCGGTGACGCTCGACTGCAAGGGCGACCCGAGCAGTGCGCAACTGAGCGATGTTTCTTAACTCTATCGTGTTAACTCTCGCTAATGCAGGCATTATTGCGTGCAGCATTATGTGGATTTGCGAGGTTGACTCGAGCCTGGTATCAATGGCTTTGGCCGCCTTAAGCCGTTGGTGCACGGGAAGCTGGGCGGTCTTTATATATCCATCCATTATGTCGAGGTAAATGATTGCATCGGAATCAGCCATGCCTATGGCTTTGTAAAGCTCAAGGAGAGGCCGGAAAGGTATACCGCTGATAACATCCGGATTCATAGATCCCGGATCCTTAAAAAAACTGATCCCCATACAGCGTTCACCGACGAACGCGCAGGATATGTCGGAAAGAAGCTCTGCGTTGTAAACGCATTCGATTAATTTTACCAGTTGCTCATCCGCCGGCTCAATCCGGTTAATACAATACTCTATTGTCGTTACGGCAAGGCTTTGGCACGCGGCATGAACCATTTGAGAAATGGTCGTGGGTTCTTTCGCAATCGAACGAGCGATACCAAAGCACGATTTTACCGAACGTATGGCTGATTTACCGTCCCCGTTCTCAGCGTGCAATATAGCCTCAAGTTTCAGCAAAAAGACGGCCTTGCGTATTTCACTCAGGTTGGGCAAGTTAGTCTCAAAACCGGCACTCAGATCGATAGGATAGCGGCTGTTCTCTATCTTAGCACCTGCATGGAGCAGTTCAAGGGCTTCGTTGTTATCAGCGATGTATTGGCTAATAAGAACCTTCATTTCTTCGTCCATCGGTTCTGTACGAGCCGGAAGTTTCGCTCGACCGACAATCGGCAAAGGTTTAGACTCTTCTTTATCCCATTCGTTATAATATGAGAATGCATCTATGATTGTATAAGCGGCGTTTTCGGTATTTTCGGGTATCATGTACCACTTATCCAATTCGGCACAAGTCACCGGGTAGCCCGCTGCGCGGATGGCGTCAATTCTGGCCTGGAGCTTCGATTTCAAGCTAAGTCTAAAGATCGCAAAGGCACCGACGCAAATAAGAAGCAATATTATCAGTATGTGAGAAACTTTTAATCTACGACGTTTCCCTGGGGCGGTTTCGTTTTCGTCCATCATTAAATCTCCCTGCAAAAAATCAAACGCTGTGAACTAATGTTCATGATACTACAATTGCACCGGTATTTGAAACATATATTCCGGAGAGGCGCCCTGCAAGATTTAGCTTTCAAATATTATCAGAGAGCCGTATAATAAAGCTAATAAAGTTTTTTCTACGCTGTCGTTTGAAGGAGCACTATCGTGGCAACGAAAATGATAAGGCGCAAATTCTTAATTCGAAGCGCGGGGCGTGCTGAGATTAAAAACGCTTTTACAGAACTGGCAGCAGGAAGTAAAATATGAACGTTGAACTTGTTATTAACTCAGACCAACCGATTCGCACTGTCATCCCTGCGAAAGCAGGGATCCAGTAATGTAACGGATATAGTGGATTCCCGCTTCCGCGGGAATGACAGATGATCAGGACGGAAAAAATTTTGGAGATTAAAAATGAGCAAAGGACGGGAAAAAACGACAAGGCGTGAGTTTTTGAAAGATTCGACGGCTTCGGCAGCGGCGGTGACATTGGGATTAAGCGTTGCGGGCGCTCCCGTGGTTCGAGCGGCGCGCAGCGCCAATGAAAAAATCCGCGTCGGCTTTATCGGCGTGGGCAACCGCGGCACGCAGCTTCTCAATGGCTTTTTGAAGC
>CAZSOR010000411.1:0-3890 GCA_964608395.1 uncultured Pirellulales bacterium | reverse complement strand
AATGAAGTTGTTAAGTATGTAGAAGAATTATCCTCGGAAGGTAAAATAGAAGCAAAACCACAGAATCAACAACTTTATTATAAAGCTACTCTCTAACAATAACTCAGGAATATGACGTGAAAATAATAGGAATTAATTGTAGTCCACGTAAAGGTCAAACAACTCAAAAAAGCTTAGAGGCTTGCTTCAAGGCAGTTCACAATGAGTCAGGTGATATTAAGACCGATATTATTGAGATCGCTGATTTAGATGTTCGTGGGTGTTTGGGTTGTGATTACTGTAAAAAACAGCCTAAATGCAAACAGGAAGATGATTTTAATTCGTTAATTCCTGTTCTCAGCGATGAAGAAGTTGCAGGGATTATAATAGCAACCCCCGTTTATCTGGGAACAATGACGTCACAGTGTAAGGCTTTTCTGGATAGAACGGTTTTGTTAGCACGCAATGGGTCTCTTTTGCACAATAAGGTAGGAGGTGTTCTGGCCGTAGGCGGCGTGCGAAATGGCGGACAGGAACTTACCATACAGGCAGTTCAGGCAGCAATGTTCTGTCATGATATGGTATGTGTCAGTGGCAGCACCAAGGCTGCGCATTTTGGAGCAGCCTTAGTGAGTAATGAACAGAAAGGTATAGAATGTGATGAGATAGGACTCGAAACTGCGAGGGATATTGGCCGTAGAGTTACGGGGTTGGCAATGTTACTTAATCATTCAAAACAAATATGATTTGAATAATATGACAACGTTCGTTCAGTCAATAGTTGCAGCAGGAACGAGAATGCAACAATCAGAATTTCCTTTTTCATAATCTATCCTGCTCTCCCATAATTGATCATTTCTTGGCAATTGCAGTTCTCTTACATCTTCGCAATAATGTACCCGCCGTTCGTGATACTGTGTTTTGACGATTAATCCAAACTTTACTGGAGGTGATAGTTATGACTGACTTAAGCAGAAGAGATTTTCTGAAGCAAGTTGCGCTGGCCGGTGCCGGCATGCAGGTGGCTCTGCTCTGCCCTGGGCTCGCGAAAGCCTCAACGGCCCCAAAGATGAGCATAGCGAAATACCGCACCTCCCCGGCCGAGACCGAGGGCGTCGCCGAAGAGGCCGTTAGATTGACACGACAGGCGATTGAGGCTCTGGGGGGCATGTCGCGATTCGTTTCCAAGGGCCACGTGGTTTGGGTCAAGCCGAATATCGCATGGGATCGCACACCCGAACAGGCGGGCAACACTAATCCTGATGTGGTGGCCACCGTCATCAAGATGTGCTATGAAGCCGGGGCCAAACAGGTGATGGTAGGCGACAATCCATGCAATGCAGGGGAACGGACCTACCCAAACTCCCGCATTCAACCCGCGGCGGAGAAGGCGGGAGCCCGAGTAGTTCGTCTCGATCAACGTAAGTTCAAGAAGACGGCGCTTAATGGCAAAGCCCTCAAAGAGTGGGAGATTTATTCGGAAATGATTGAGGTCGACACTTTCATCAACATTCCGATCGCCAAACATCACAGTCTGGCGGGAGCCACGCTGGCTATGAAGAATCTGATGGGTGTTTGCGGTGGAGCCCGGAATCGGTTTCATCAGGATCTCACCAATGTCCTGCCCGATCTGGCGGCATTCATGAAACCCAAGCTCACCATCCTGGATGGAATTCGAGTTCTCCCTGTCAATGGTCCTGTTGGTGGTAACCTGGAGGATGTTAAGCGAAAGGACACAGTGGTTGCCGGGGTGGACCAGGTGGCCATCGATGCCTTCGGCGCCACGCTCCTTGATATGGAACCGAAAAAAATCAGCCATATCGTGGAAGCAGCGAACCGAGGCTTAGGTACCATGGACTTCGCTTCTCTTTCACCCGTTGAGTCTTTGGTTTGAGGTTGTTGTGGCAAAAGGTACACGGAAAGTCAGAATAATCATCTGGCTGCGTCGCTTTGTCCAGACGCTGTTTTTGCTTCTGTTCTTGTATCTGTTCCTGGAGACGGCGTACCATCCCATCGACCGGATTGGAGGACCTGTTACATTCTTTTTCGAGTTGGATCCGCTGGTATTGGTAGCAGTCTGGTTGGCCGGTGTGGTAGTTCCCGTGGCTTTGCTTCTGTCTCTCGTAACTTTAGGTTTTACTGTGCTGTTTGGGCGTTGGTTCTGTGGCTGGATTTGCCCTTTAGGCACATTACACCAGATGATGACTCAACTGCGAGGCGGCTCTTTGGCATCCAGGTTGAAAAGATCTGTGTACAGTCCCCGCCAAAGATGGAAATACCTGGTTTTGATCGGCCTTTTGGCCGGGACGCTCACAGGGCTCAACCTCATCGGCTGGTTTGATCCTTTCTCGCTTCTCTACCGGTCCCTGGTTACAGCCGTCTTCCCTGCCCTTAACTTGGGTTCGCATGCCTTGTTCGCGTGGCTTTATGAGAGTGATCCCGGCGTCGGGAATGTGAAAGTCACGAAAGTATCAGAACCGGTTTACGAAGTCCTACGTAGCTACCTGCTAATCGAAGGGCGCCCACAGTACTATTGGGGTATTCTCATTGGAGTTATATTCGGTGGTATCCTGGCCCTCAATCTCTGGCGGAACCGTTTCTGGTGCCGCTATGTCTGCCCCTTGGGAGCGTTGTTGGGATTGGTGGGTAAGAATCCGCTACTACGACTCAAGAAAGATAATGAGGCCTGTAATGATTGCCGGCTGTGTGTAGCGGTCTGCCCTGCAGGAGCAAAACCAGATGGTTCTTCTGAACAGTCCGGCGCTTGGAAACCAGCAGAATGTTTCTTTTGCTGGAATTGTGAGGCTGTATGTCCGAAGCAGGCGATCTCTTTTGAATTTGCTGTACCGCCAAGAGAAATTTCATGAAAAAATGGTCAAATAACCTGATCTGGCGTTGGCTCCGAAACTTTTTCAAACCTGTCAGAGGTTCGGAGGTAAACCTCGGACGTCGAAAGGTCCTGACCGCCGGGACTTTTGGAGTGGGGGCAGCCTGTCTGTCTCAAGTCCATCCCCAAGCTTCAGGCCGTGTTTTTAATCCGGCTCTGATCCGACCCCCTGGGGCCGTTGCTGAACAAGAATTCCTGAGCCGTTGTATTCGCTGTGGCGAGTGCATGAAAGTATGCCCAACGAACGCCATCCAGCCGGCCGGACTTGAGGCTGGGATCGAAGGATTATGGACACCTGTGTTGAATATGAATATTGGTTACTGTGAATATGAGTGCACGCTCTGCGGTCAGGTCTGTCCTACAGATGCCATTCGCGAATTACCTTTGGAGGAAAAACAGAAGATAAAGATCGGTCAATCTTTCGTAGACAGGAATCGCTGCCTTCCCTATGCTTCTGCCCGTCCCTGTATAGTATGCGAGGAGCACTGTCCTACGCCGACCAAAGCGATCTGGGTCGAGGATATTGAAGTCACAAATGAGTCAGGACAGAAAGTTCTCGTGCAACAGCCCCACGTCGATCCTGAACTGTGTATGGGCTGCGGGATTTGCCAAAACAAGTGCCCCATCAAAGATCGATCCGGCATCTATGTAACCAGTGTAGGAGAGACACGTAATTCCGAGAACCAAATGCTGTTATAAAGTGGATTACGTTTGGATCGAATTGGCTTGCAAGACTGCTATCATATTTTTGAATAACTATATTGTATTGCGCAGATATTTATGATATATTGGTTTTAGTTAAAGCACAATCGCAGGGCTGAGGTTATCTCGCTTTTTCCTCTCCCTCCGCACCTCAGCCCTGTATCATTACATATTGCACTTCACATTTAATTCATACCGTCTATTTTTCACCGTGTGGGCACTTCTTAAGGACCATGAACCAATCGATCACTTTGGTGTCGGCGGCGGTACAATCACGTCATCGCCAATCTGCCAGTTTGCCGGCATGGCTATGCCGTGTTCA
>CAZSOR010000410.1:2282-3907 GCA_964608395.1 uncultured Pirellulales bacterium | reverse complement strand
CCGGGGCCGAGAGCTGCGGTCTGTCTGAAAATCAGAGGCCCGCTGACCGCGCCGCCCCAGGAATATATCGCGTCGGCCCGGCCCGCCCAGCCGGACGATTTGATGAGAAACGGCTCGACGCCGAAGTCGGCCTTGAATCTTCGCTTGACGTAGTCGAACTGTGCCGGGTCCTGCGCTTTGGCAAAGGCCGAGGCGTAGAAAAAGACAATCGGCCTGCCTTCGACCCGTGCCCACTTAGCCGGCGGGATGAGACTGTAAAAGTCACGAATCGCCGTGTAGAACCATTCCTTGCCGAAGTCCGTTGTCAAATCGACGTGGTAGCCGGCGCCGTCTTTGTTGAAACTGTTCCACTTGAGAATCGAAGTGTCGTAGAAAAGGCCGATGGCCGGCGGCTTATGACCTTCGGCCTGCAGCAGACTGTGGGCCTCGACCAAAGGCGGCAGGCCGGCAAAGCTCCACCCATTGTATTTTCCCGGCACGCCCCAATATACCGGCATGAGAAAATCGACGCCAGCATCCATCATATCTATGAGCTGCTGCTTATGCCAACCGGCCCGCTTATAGCTGATTGTCACCATGTCGGCCGGATGAGTCGTCAGGGCATCCGTCCCGTCACCGTCGATGATGTGACTTTTGCTGTCGATATCGTACCAATAGAAATAGGTGGTCCCGACAATCGGCTGACCCTGTTTGAACGAATCGGCGTGCTGATGATCCGCCTGCCGCAGCGGGAAAAACTCGCCGGGCGGTTTCTCCGGCAGCACATCGTCCGCGGCGGCTATCGCGCAGCACAGACACAAAATCAACATCACTCGAAAATTGACAATGCTTGTTGCCAAAAACTAATCCTTCCTGAAAGCCTCTATCTTCTCTTTGAAAGCCCGGCAGGCCGCCGCCGGATCGCTCGCATGGGTTACGGCAGAGCAGACTGCAATGCTCTCGGCACCGGCGTCCAGCACACGCTCGACGTTGTCCGGCGTTATCCCGCCGATAGCGGTATGACCGATGCCCGTACCGACAAGCACCTGCGTCGCGCCGGTGACATACTCCAGGCCGACAGCGCCCGCGCCGGGTTTTGTAGCCGTGGCAAAAACGGGTCCCAGGCCGACATAGGTGAGGCCCTCGGCGCAGGCGGCATGCAGCTGTTTGAGCGAGTGCGTGCTCTTGCCGATAATCAACGGGGCCATTTGCAGCTTGCGCACCTGCTCAACCGGCAGGTCATTCTGGCCGAGATGCACCCCGTCGGCACCTGCAGCAACGGCAATATCAACCCGGTCGTTTATAATGCTAACGACACCGGAGTCTTTGCAAATTTTCACGAACTCGACGGCAAGAGCGAAAAGCCTGTCGTCCTCGACGTCCTTGGCCCGAAGCTGGATACAATCGGCGCCACCGGCGGCACATTTGTGGGCCAGCGAAATGACTTCCGCCGGCAGGTTGCTCGTAATGACAATATACAACCTGACCTTCTTGAATATCGCAGAAGTATCGCTGAAAATAACGATGTCCTTCTCAAGCGTATAAGCATCGTAGCGCAGCTTCTCGATTGTCGCGGCGACAGGCTCATTATCGATCCGGATGACCTCGGCAAGCGCCCGCAGGGCCTCGGTCAGACGTTTGCAGCC
>CAZSOR010000410.1:0-2182 GCA_964608395.1 uncultured Pirellulales bacterium | reverse complement strand
AGAAAAAAGGCTGAAGTCGAGAAAACTTCAGCCTTTGTGAGACAGCTTATCATTTAGAATATGAACTGCAAACTTATAAAAAATCTACTGTCTCACCAAAACCAAGACATATTTAGAAGAAAAGGACTATAAATCCATATTCAATTATATGCGCTTTCGCACTTTTTGCAAGCGTTTTTTTTCAATTTTTTAACAATTTTCACGGCCATCGACCTCAAAAGCGGGCACTGGAATTTTTAGCTATAGACCGTCAGCAGGAACAAGATTATACCCACAGGGCAGAAAGCTGCTGTTTTGCCGGATTTTACGCTCCCTATTCGCTTAACTCGTCGGCTGCCGGAGCAACACAATAGACGTAGATAAGCGGTTCGCTGCCGGTATTGCTGACATCATGGGCAGTTTGTGGGGGGATGTAGGAAACTTTGCCCTGCCCGACCTGGTAGCGATCTTCTTCGCCAATCAACAACTCGCCGCGGCCGGAAAGGAAAACAAGCAGTTCCTCGCGGTCTTTGGTGCTATGTTGGCCGCAGGACTTGCCGGGCGCTAAATATACTCTGCCCGAGCGCATACCACATGTTTGCGGCTCGCCGGCCAGAAGCCTCTGGTTTTCGGGATTCTCGTTCAAATCAATTATCAGAACTTTTTCTGACGATGCCATACAATCTCCTAAAAATAGTTATTTCTTTGTCGAATGAGCCTTTTTAAAGAATTTTCATTTTTTTGTCAATTACTTCCTTGACGCAGTAGCACGAATTTTATATTCTTATGCGCAAGAGAATTAATTAGAGTTCTGTATGTGCAGAGTTCAAAAATTCCTTAATCCGTACTGGAGGTACTGGCTATGAAAAGGTTTATTGTTTTAGCAGAATTTTTAGCTTTATTGCTGGTTGCTGTCGCAGAAGCCGCTCCCACCATCGCCGAGGTAACCCACTCGGAGTTTCAGGCGGTAAATGCTTCCGGTGAACAGACATACAATGCTACCGAGAAGGTTATTCTTGAAGGGATTCTGTTGCACAATCCTGCGGATATGCTGGACCCGACACCGGATGACACGGTCACGGAGCTATTCAACATCAGCGGCCAGTGGCAAATATTTTTCCAGGGCGAGGGAAATGACCATGCGGGCACCGCCGTGTGGATGGGACAGCTTTATAACAATCTGCCCTGGGTTGCGTTGGATGGCGGGTACACCAACGAAGAATTCAAAGCCGAACTGAGTCGCTTGAACGCCGCACAGTTTAGTCCCGGAGACAGGATTCGAGTGACGGGTTACTACCTGTCATACAATGGAAAAACTAATGTAAATGAGCAGCACAATAAAAATCCCGATCACGACTTTACGATTGAGCGGGTGCAGCGAGGTGTCGGACTGCCTCGACCGGAAGTTGTGAGTCTGGATGAATTAAAGGACGACGATGACAACTTCATTTTCGATCCGACACAACAGGCCGGCTGTGAGTATTATCAGGCCCGGTTGATAAAGATCGAGGATGTTTATTTCGCCGATGCAAACGACTGGGATCCACATGGTGAGCTGGTGATAACCGATGGTGCCAAGACGCTCCCTGTAAAGCTGGGACGTGGCAATGGCATTTATCTCGGTTCGAACAATCTGGCTGAGCCATTCGACATTATTGGTGTTATGAATCAGGAAAGCGCGAACTTAATCGACGGCTACCGGCTTTACGTGATGAACTACGATGGAAACGGTTCCGTGCTGGCCAGTCGCGAACACCGTCGGGCGGACAAGCCCGGCGATCTTAACCTGGATGGGATCGTGGACTACGACGACATCAACGAACTGCTGGAAGACTGGCTCAAATAACACGTGACATAAGAAGGGATTACCAATTGTGAAACGCGCCTTTACATTAATAGAGCTTTTGGTGGTCACAGCCATAATCGCTTTGCTGCTGGGGATTTTGCTTCCCGCAATGGGGCGCGCCCGCCTTCAGGCAAAAGTGGTCACGGTCAATGCCGAGCTACGCGAGATCGGGATGGCACTGGAGGCTTATTCGTTCGATAACAGCGATAAATATCCGCCGACACGCGTCGATTGCATGCTCGGAAACCACTTTTATCAGCTTCCATGCGAGCTGGTCGAGAGTAAGTATCTGCCGGCCCCCGGCGAGGACACATTTATGGCCGCCGGTATAGAAGACAGATTCAATCGAGGATATAC
>CAZSOR010000409.1:0-3912 GCA_964608395.1 uncultured Pirellulales bacterium | reverse complement strand
TGGTGGTACGACTTTCAGGATGACGGCTGGAAGCCCGATGAAAATGAGAACAACTTCGGTATCGTTCGCCCTGACCTGACTGCCAAGCCGGCGTATTATGTTTTAAGTGACATTTCCGGCCTGACAGCCGGCGGTGAATATATCGACCGCTTGAAAACAGAGGACGACAATCTCCGTGTCCTCCGGTTCAGGTATCAGGAGCATGATTTCTGGGCCTTGTGGTCCGCCGACGATAAGAGCCGCCAGGTAATTTTACAGGCCCCGAAGCCCTCCGGTTATGTGACTATTCATCAGTTAGGGCATAAGCCGTACCGAAGTGATTGGGGTTTCCGCGATTGGGTCGGCCGAAGGGGTGAGTTTTTTCCGAACAGGCTCTCGGTTGTAGTCGGTTCCAGGCCATTTCTTCTTAGCGGTGATTTGGCAGATGTCTCAGTAGTAGAAACGATTTCAAGGTAGAAGGGAGTGAACATGGTAAACTGCACGCGTCGAACCTTTCTGAAGGCTGTGGGTCTTGGAACGGCAGCCCTGGGGATGCCTTCATCCATTTTTGCCGCCGACAAACGCAAATTGAACGTTTTGTTTATTGCCGTGGACGACCTGCGGCCGCAACTCGGCTGCTATGGCCATAAACAGATGCTCTCGCCCAATATCGACCGGCTGGCGTCCGACGGCGTGACTTTCCTTCGTTCTTATTGCCAGGTGCCGGTCTGCGGGGCATCTCGCGCCAGCCTTTTGACCGGCGTTAGGCCGACTAAAGACAGGTTTCTTGGTTATGATACATGGGCCGAGAAGGACCTGCCGGGTGCGCTTAGCGTTGCCGAGCATTTCAAGAACAACGGATACCATACGATCTCCAACGGCAAGATTTTCCACCACAGGGCCGATTGCGGAGATAGCTGGAGTGAAAATGCCTGGCGGCCGAAAGGTAACTGGCGAAATTATATGCTGGAAAAGAACCGGACACTGAATCGCCAAAAGCCGAAACTTGCCGGGCCTGCTTACGAGAATGCGGATATCCCTGACAATGCTTACTTCGACGGGATGGTTGCCGATAAGGGGATTTCCGACCTTCGCCAGCTCAAACGCGAGGATAAACCGTTCTTCCTGGCGCTGGGTTTCCTGAAGCCCCATTTGCCTTTTAACGCCCCGAAGAAATATTGGGATATGTACGAGAGGCAGGAAATTGACCTTGCCGACAATCCCTTCAGGCCGAAAGGAGCACCCGACGCGGCCCTGCATAACTGGGGCGAATTGCGGCAATATCACGGCATTCCCGCCAAAGGCCCGTTGTCCGAAGAACTTGCCCGGACACTTGTACACGGCTACTACGCCTGCGTAAGCTATACTGATGCCCAGATCGGCAGGGTGGTGGCCGAGCTTGACCGGTTGGGACTGCGGGACAATACGGTCGTAATCCTCTGGGGCGACCACGGCTGGAATCTTGGCGAGCATGGCTTGTGGTGCAAGCACTGCAATTTTGAGACATCTCTGCATTCGCCGCTGATTGTCCGCGGGCCCGGAATCCAGGCCGGTATGAAAACAAATGCCCTGACGGAGTATCTGGATATTTATCCTTCGCTTTGCGAGTTGTGCAGTCTTCCGCTGCCGAGCCACCTGCAGGGCAGGAGTTTTGTACCGCTTCTTAAAGACCCGAACCTGCCCTGGAAGAAAGCAGTGTTCAGCAGATATTTTCGTGGCGATTCGGTAAAGACGGACCAGTATCGCTATACGGAGTGGCGGCGAAAAGACGGCGAAATCTACGCCCGAATGCTGTACGATCACAATGTCGATTGGGTAGAGAATGTGAATATTTCAGAACTGCCCGGGAATAAAGAATTGGTAAACAAGCTAAGCAATATGCTTCAGGGACTCAGAGAATAATGCAGCCATTTACACTCTTGATTAAGCCGTCCGGCTCGGATTGCAATATTGACTGCAAATACTGTTTTTATAAACGCAGGGCGCCTGAGGTCGGGCAGGGCAGACAGCGAATGAGCGACGAGGTGCTGGAGAGGCTTATCAAGGACTACATGGAGCTGCGTTTTCCATTAGCCGGCTTTGCGTGGCAGGGGGGTGAGCCCACGCTGATGGGGCTGGACTTCTACAAAAAAGTAGTTGAGCTGCAAAAAAAGTACGGCGTCTCAGGCCAGGAGGTCGGCAACTCGCTGCAAACCAACGCGATTCTGCTCAATGACGAATGGTGCCGGTTCCTGCACGACAATAAAGTTCTTGTCGGGATCAGTATCGACGGGCCCAAAGAATTTCACGACTACTACCGTCTCGACCATTCCGGTGCCGGGACATTCGATAAAGTAATGCGGGCGATAGAAAACTGCAAGCGGTATGATGTCGAGTATAACACGCTGACCCTGCTGAACGACAGGAATGCAGACCATCCGGACGAGGTGTTTGATTTTCTTATCGAGCTGGGCGTGAAGTTCGTGCAGTTTATCCCCTGCGTGGAAGTCGACCCGGCGACGGGTGAGATTGCGGACTTTTCGATTACGCCGAAGCAGTACGGTGAATTTCTGTGCAGGCTGTTCGACCGCTGGTGCGAGTATGGGCCTCGAAACCTGAGCATCCGCGACTTCGATTCGATGCTGTCGTATTATGTCACCGGCCGGCACTCGATCTGCACGTTCGACAAACAGTGCAGTCAATATATCGTGATCGAGCATACAGGCGACGCCTTCTGCTGTGATTTTTTCGTCGAGCCGAAGTGGCGGCTGGGCAATATCTTCGAGACACCGATAGAAAAACTTGCCACCAGCAGTAAAAAACGAACTTTTGCCCGGGCCAAGACAAACCTCTGCAACAAGTGCCTTGTCTGCCGGCATTTGGCCATCTGTCGGGGTGGATGTATGAAGGACAGGGCGCCGTTCGATAAAGAAAACTACGGCAGGGAAAGCTATTTCTGCGAGGCCTACAAGCAGTTCTTCGATCATGCGATACCAAGGTTTATGCAGATTGCCGCCGAGATTAACGCCGAATCGGCCGCCGGGAACCGTCCCGTTGTCCGATAGGCTCGAAATAAAAGGGACATTAATATTTGGAGATACAAATTATGAAATCGATTAAACGCAGAACATTTCTCAGCCGTTCGGTCGCGGCGACCGCGGCTCTTGGATTTGGTACTCTTTCTTCTACGTCGCAAACTTCCGCCGGGCAAAGCGGCACAGAGCCGCGTCGCCCCAATCCCATCGCCGTCTCGACGTATTCTTTCTGGCGCTTCAAGAAAAACCTGAAGCTTCCGATTGAAACCTGTATCGACGAAGCCGCCCGGATGGGTTTTGATGGTGTGGATCTTCTGCTCATTCAGATGGAAAGAGAGGACAACAGTTATCTGCAAAAAATCAAGCGCCACGCTCTTATCAACGGCCTTGACCTTTGCTGCATGTCCACTCACCAGGGCTATGTCTCCCCCGACAAAGCCAGACGCCAAAAGAACATCGACCTGACAATCAAACAGATCGAAATTGCTTATCGGTTGGGCGTTCCGATTGTCCGAATCAACACGGGCCGGTGGGGTACAAGCGGAAACTTCGACGAACTGATGGCTAATCGCGGCATCGAGCCGACCTTGCCGGGCTACACAGAAGAAGATGGCTTCAAGTGGGTCATCGACAGTATCGAGAAGTGCCTGCCCAAGGCCGAAGAGTGCGGTGTGATCCTCGGTCTGGAGAACCACTGGGGTCTGGCTCGAACTCCAGAAGGATTATTAAGAATCGCTAATGCGATCGACTCACCCTGGCTGGAGATCCTGCTCGATACGGGCAATTTCCTCGAAGATCCTTACGACAAACTCGAACAGTGCGCAGCGCAGACAGTTTTCATGCAGGCCAAGACCTACTATGGCGGCGGTTTGTGGTACACCCTCGATTTAGATTATCCGCGTATAGCGCGAATCATGCG
>CAZSOR010000408.1:0-3915 GCA_964608395.1 uncultured Pirellulales bacterium | reverse complement strand
GCACTCCAGCCAATTACACCTATGCCTACCAGTCGAGCCAGGTCTTTGACTTCGATGAGAGCAAGACGGTCACCGTAAATGCCGCAGACCTCGCCGGAAATGTAATGCCCCAACGGTCCTATTCCTTCAGAACTGAGATGCGCTCATTCGGCCAAAACACGCAGGTCGATTCGACCGTTCAAAGTCTCGATAAGGCCGCCTCCTCTACCGCACGAGATAGCATCGGCAATATATGGGCAGTCTGGCACGCCGGACCGGCCGGCAGCAGGGACATTTATGTCGCCAAGCTCCGCACAGACAGAGATACTTTCGATCCCAGCGTCCGACTCACAAGTAGCGGCACCGACCAGGCAAATCCTGCTTTAGCGCTGGGCACCGACGATAAATTGTACGTTGTCTGGCAGGATAACAGGCATGGAGACTGGGACATATACGCATCTACCTCAGTTGATGGAATAAACTGGTCTGTCCAGACAAGGGTTAATGACCCAAATGCAGGTAATCAGATCAATCCTGCCATAGTTGTTGACAGTCGGTCTCCGAATTATGCATACGTTGTCTGGCAGGACGACCACGCAGGTAATCAGGATATCTGTATAGCGACATCGAGCAACAGCTTTGTAGCAAAAACAGTCTCTCAAATAACCTCCAACACTTCCAACCAAACCGCCCCAGCCATTGCGGTGGATTCAGCCAATACGGTCTACGTTCTTTGGACGGATGCCAGAAATGCCTCGAATGATATCTATGGCGCAGCCGACAGCCCCTGGACGAATGTGCCGATAGTAACAAAAACGGGATCTCAATCTAACCCTGCAATTACCGTCGAATCGGCCGGCTCGATTTTGCACATGCTGTGGGTCGATCAGATTTCAGGTAACAGCGACATTTACTATGCCTCTTCGAACGGCCTGCCGGTCAGCCCATTGCCCGGAAGCAACCTCATCGACGACACCCTGGGCACAGAGCAGATCTCACCGGCGATCGCTGTTACCGGCAGCACGGGCAATAACCTGAAAGTCTTCGCCTGCTGGCATGATGAGCGGAATGTCTCTGGCGGTTCCGGCGATACAGACCTTTATATAGTGCAGACAAATTCCGGTGCCGGAACAAACGTGTTTGTAGGCGATGGAGGCACAAATTCAGACCAAATCGAGCCTGCAATGAGCACAGACCAGTATGGCTATCCATATCTCGTGTGGACCGACGACAGAAGTACGAATATGGAGATTTATTTTGCCGGAAGTATTTTCATGCAGCCATCCGCTTTGGTGTCAGCACTGACTACTGCTTCTTCGGGTGGAACTGTTGGAACCGACCCTGGAAGCATAACCGGCGTGGATGATGCTTCCGTAGTATTGCCCGCGGGGGCATGCCCATACGATGCAACCATTTCAATAACAAAAATCGATAACCAGAGCGAATATGGTTCACTGCCGTGTTTGAACGGCTATGACTTCGGCCCAAGTGGAATAACGTTCAACACACCGGTCACGATAACGATACCATACGCTGTGACAGGTGCCGCGGGTACATCTACGGTGTACTGGTACGATTCGCGTTCATGGTATAATCCACTAAGCCAGCAGGGGATAACAAACATCGAAAGGATAGTAATTACACCGAGTCTGCATGCACTCCGTTTCAAAACGACACACTTTACACCATTCTATGTTGTACTGGGAACTGCTACAGATACGGTTACTGACACTATTAGCATTAGTGATAGCGGTGGCGGTGGCGGTGGTGGCTGCTCACTGTCTCATTCTCAGGATGGAAGTATTCTCGAATATTTCCTTCCTTATGGGGCATTGGCGTTGTTTATGTTTATTCTCAAACGGAGAGATCGAAGATATAGAAAAGACTTTGGCAAAACGCCTTTATCATAAGTAGATTTGGACGTATCCTGGAATGGTAGGAGGCGTTCTCAGTTTTAGCTACGTTGTATTGGTAATGGCAACTTGTCCTGCTGACGGAGCAGCGGCAATTCAGGAATCCCGATTTTAAGTTCATCGCCAGGAAGCTTTTCCATCCCGTTCTTTTTTGATGGCCGTAATCTCTACGATCCCACCCATGTGCCTTACACAGGCATTGAGTATCATTGTGTGGGAAAAGCAACCGCAATTCTGAACCCATCGGCTGTAGAATCACATAATTGAGCAGAATCGGATATACCCCGAAAAGGAAAACACCATGCCCCTTGTGGAATCTCTTGCAACACCGATCGTATGGATCCTGGCTCTCTTGATCCTGGGATTGGTTTTAACGAGACATCTACGGAAGGAGCGTCGTTTCAGGATTGGCTTGTTTGTCATGCTTCTTGGGGTATTGTTACTGTTGAGTTTAAGTCTCAGGCCTATAGCCAACATTCTTGTATATTCTTTGGAATGCCAATACGATCCCGCTTCATCTGAAATCCTCAAGACACTCGATACTGTTGTCGTTTTAGGTGCCGGCTCGCATCCATCGGGCGGGCTGCGAACAGAGGCCGAACTCAACGGCACTACCTACTCTCGGTTGTACAACGGCGTGAAGGCGTTCAAGCAAAGTGATGCGAATTTGCTTGGACTCTGCGGCGGTCGCTCGATAGGAGATCCCGAAAGCGATGCAGAGGTAATGAAGGCAGTGGCTGTTTATATGGGTGTTTCCCCAGAAGAGATCCTGACAGAGACACAATCGAACGATACTATGGAAAACGCCGTTCGATTGGCTGAGTTACTCCCGGCAGGAAAGAAGAAATGCATCGGGCTCGTGACTTCTGCGACACACATGCTGCGTGCGGAAAAGGTGTTCAGAAAGCAATTTCCAGACCATACGATTGTGCCCGTCCCGACTAACTATATGTACGACAAAACAGTCTGGAGCGTCAATCAAACTATTCCTTCTGCCGGGGCCTTTGTGCAAAGCACTACTGCGCTTCACGAATGGATCGGCATTCTCTGGTACTCGATTCGGTACATGTAAACTTTTGCATCCGGGCATCGGCCTGGAACTACATAGAAACAAATCTGCACTCTATAAGAAAGCGGCGGGTTTTCTTGTTGATCACTATTTGTTTTAGATCCACAGTGGCTTTCTGTAGCACGGAATGTCCTAAGTATTTTTTTTGTGGAAACAGTGTTTGTCATTCCCGCGGAAGCGGGAATCCAGTTTTTTCACTCTGGTCCCCTGCTTTCGCAGGGGTGACATTGTGGGTACTTGCTTTCCGTAACAGGAACTGAAATAGATATAAGGTAGAACGAATTATGAAAATTGAGAATCAAAATCCGCGTCCGGTTATGATAGCCGCGATAACAGCAAGTTTCCTGATGCTCATTCTTGGCTTGGGGTATCGTGTTCTGGCTGCTCGACTTTCCGCTCCCCTGAACACCACTCCAATATCACAAGATGCCTTGAAATTATTACCGCTGCAAATTAGTGATTGGACAGGCCGGGAAGTGCCTCTGGACGAAGCCATTGTCCGTGCGACAGATACTGATGCGCACGTCAACCGCAGCTATTCACGAAACAATTCTTTGGAATTTGTCTCATTATACATCGCAACCGGCGTCAAAGCACGTGATCTGATGCCCCATCGCCCGGAGGTATGCTACACAGGGGCTGGCTGGACGCTCATTGATAAGGATTCACTGGAACTGCCCTTGAGTGATGGTACAGAGCTGTCGTGCAACATCATGCAGTTTTCACGCGGTACTTTGACCACAAAGAAAGTCGTCGTTCTGGATTATTATATTGTAGATGGACAGTATTCCAGCGATGTTTCTCTATTGCGATCAAAAGCGTGGCGAGGCTCCGGCACGGTTCGTTACGTTGCTCAAGTACAAATAGTCACTCCCATTTCACCGAATCAGACTGCCGATTCGGCTACTAAAACCGTAAGCACATTTGCTGTCGAATCCGCTTCGTTGATAGCCC
>CAZSOR010000407.1:0-3933 GCA_964608395.1 uncultured Pirellulales bacterium | reverse complement strand
GCTGCGACGACCTGGCCGTCAGCATCTCCGGCGACCGAATTCGTTACGCCAGGGCTCTAACCTCAATGGAAGAAATCCGGGGCAGGCGCGGCGAATTAGCAGTAGCAGCATCCGGCGGCAATCTCTTCGGACGCATCCACCGATTACTCGGCAAAGAAGCCTCCGATACCAGCCGGGCCAGTTGGATACCATCTGTGATTACCATTCTGCTGATAGCGATTATTGCTATACCAACAACCCTTGCTCTGACCATCAAATCCGAATCCCAGGAATCTCAGCAAGCAACGGAAGAAATTGATCCGAACTCCTGGCAGGAAAAATTCTACTCGCTCTACCGCCTCGAAGACGGCCAGGTGCTGAAGCGAATTGCACCGCCATTTATCCCTGAACGCAGGGGCTTTTTCCTCTCCGTTCAATCGGGACGATATTCATCAAATACTTACGAGGAACTTGTGAGCCAGCGTTTCAACTGGGATGGAGACCTGAGCATAAGAGGCGCACGCGTGGGAAGTGGTATTTATATTCCGCGTCTTAAATCAACCCTGGAATCTGTCATTGGACTCGGCAACCGCGAATACGATATACCACCCGATATTCTGAGTGCGGATATGTCCGGCGACTGGATAGTACGCAAGAACACTCCCCAGGAAGAGCTGCTACAGGCCCTGGAGCAGATAGTAAAAGATGAGACGTCACGAGACATCCATTTCGTCAAGCAAAAAGTAGAAACCGAAGTGATAATCGCGAAAGGAAAATATAACTTTCAGCTTCTTCCCAACATTACGGATGGGCAATACGTCCTGATTTGCACGAACAACACTAATACCTATACCGGCGGTGGAGGTGGAAGCGGCACGCTCGATAAATTCCTGAGGTGGGTGGGAAATCGGGTCGGGATGAACATCATCGATGAGACAGAAGCAGAAGGCGTTGAGCTATCCTGGCGCAATCATGACTCATCCGAACTGAGCAGAATGAACCATGATGCCAAGCCGTATAACCAGAGGTTAGACCTGCTCCTGAAAAATCTGAGTCAACAGACGGGACTAAAGTTTGAGAGAAAAACAGCTAAAGTCGAGAAATGGTTCATTAGTGAGAATGGAACCATCAAAGTTACGCAGAAAGCCGGCATCACCGCCTCGGATGTAGAGTCTGGCGCGAGAGCAAATATATTTGATCCAAGCGAACCTGTAGTGGCAAAAAGTGACACACCATCCGGTGTGGATAAACCAATCGTGAAGGTTGACTTGTCTGTAATCGAAGTGCCTCCTGATTCGAAAATGGACAGGGAAACTACCGTCGAGATCAAGAATCTTCTGGGCGGCAAAATAACGCTTTCGGACTCCCCTGCTATTGCGGATTTGCTCAGAAAAGCCGCCGGCGCCACGGCGGCGGTTAAGGATGAATCAGCCGGCAATAAACGAGTCACTCAAGATCAGTTTAAGACACTGGTTGATTTGCTGGAATCGCGGAGCTATGTGAAAATCCTAATGAATCCAACGCTGGAAGTCATCGATGGCGAAACGGCAAAGATCAGTAGCAAACAAAAGATCCCGGGCATTCAAGCCCCGCTCGAAGACTCAATTCAGATTACGCCGAACGTTCTTGAAGATGGCAACATAATCCTGCAGGTCGAAGCAACTCTTTACCAACGATCTATTAGTCAGAGTAACGAACAAATTCCCATGATCAATAAACTCGAAATTTCCACTCAGATTCGCTTGAGCCCCGGCGAAAGCGGAATCATTAGCGGCATGAAACAAGCAGGGCTTCTCACTGAGCCCGATAAGGCCGCTAAGGAATTGGAAGTGCCTGCCTCAGAGATACTGGTCATTCTAACGCCGACAATAGTAGACACCGCCCTTGAGGCACAAAATGAAATCGACGAACCTACCGATATCCAGCAGGAGCAAGGAATCACGATTAGCGGGCTATGTCGTGATTCCGGCGGACGTCCACTCTCGATGGCTCAGGTCTTGTTCTTCTGCCGGGATCATAGGCTGGGAAGTATGATACAGGTAGCGCAGAGCAAAACAGACTCCGAGGGTCGCTTTACATTAGGGCCGATTACCCCACTGAGCGAAGAGGATTGGGGCCGAACAAGATATTTCATATTTGTACCGGCAGACGGCCACGGACCTGTTTGGAAAACAGTCGATCTTGACAAACCAAACAAGGAGCCACTGGAGCTGACGGCTTACAACTCGGCCGTCGTTTCCGGCAGCATTATTACTGAGGATTCCGAGCCGGTGGCCGGGGCACGGGTGTGGGTGCGGGGGATTATCTCACCGGAAGCCACCGAAGACCCGGCCTCACGAGCCAACGACCTTTACACTATTGCTGCGTTACCGGGATGGTCCGCCACGACGAAACAAGACGGCTCCTTTCGCATCGCCGGCGTTCCCGATGGAGCAAGGATTCAATTGTTCATATCTCATCGGGATTTTGCCGAGTGCTTTGTTCACGTGAAGCCCGGTGCGGACACCAAGATCAAAGTGCAGCCGGCAGCGTCCATCGCAGGCCGGGTATTGTATGGCAAGAGTGGAAAACCTGCCGCCGGCGTCATAGTCCGGGCTCAGGGAGTTGAGAGTGTCCCGATCCCCGGAGGATATATTGTGCCCGGGGCACAGACGACAACAGACAAGCAAGGCCGATACCGGCTCGAATCCTTGTTTGGTACAAAGTACAACATCTGGGCGGAAGCAGAGAATCTAACAGTTGTGGCTTTGGATTCCTTCCAGGCCAGGATCGGCGAGACGAGAGAAGCACCGGACTTCGTTTTAATCGAAGGCGGTTTCATCATCGGACGGATCATCGACGAAGCAACCGGCAAGCCAATTAAGCCCGGCCAATATTCGGACGTGGGCATTTACGGACCTTCTCGTCCAAAAAGTGGGGCCGCAATCGAATCCTCCCGCATTCGCGAAGACGGCTCATTTCGCATCCGCGTCGCGCCCGGCCGCAACTATATCTACTTGAGGCCAATGGACGACTGGGACAGGGGAAAAGCAATCGTCATTCCTCCAAGCCGCTGGATCAATGTGGGCGACGGCCAGACAGTTGAAGTCGAATTTAAGGTCCGCAAGCTCTCACAGGAGGAAATGGACAAAGAGGCAACACGAGGGCAGAGATTTACCATGCCTCTTCCAAAAACCATCGACGAGTTGGAACAATCCGAAAGACAACAGGAGTCGAACAGCAATAGTGCTCAAATTATGATCGACACAAAGATTCTTACGGTCAGCGATGAGTTCCTGAAATACGTCGGTCTCGATCCGAATTCGACGGCGAGATCGGAAAACTGGTCAGACTATCTCATCCATGCCTCCGAAGATTCGGTCAGCTTCGTCATCGACCAACTCCACGAAGATTTACTGCTTGGAACAGTTGCAGCACGAATACGGGTTGACAAAGATATCCGAATGTTCCATCCGCTCCCAGTGCTTGCAAAGAGTGGGAAGAAATGCGAAATACAAATCATTGATTCTGAACATTACAGGTTAACATCCCCCCCGGAATCAAAATCCAATCGTATTGAATTGGGTACCACTATTCGGCTGAAGCCGACATTGATACAGAAAGGTCAGAACGTTGAGCTGGATTTTGAATGGGAGTATCGTCGGCTTCAGGGCTTTAAGGAACATACCGGCCCGGATGGGAAAGTACAGAAGGTTCCCCAGATCGACGTTGATAGCATAAGGACGCCCTGCACGATCCCGGATGGCAAGACGCTGCTCATTACCGGCAAGAAAATAACCGAGCAGAAGAAAAAGGAGTCAGGAAAACCTCAATTGGGCGATTTGCCGTTAATCGGGGGGCTTTTCAGCAGCCCACCCCAAGTTGAGGAAACAAAGAATCTCTTAATAATGATCACACCGAGCACCGATATAAAAGCTCCTCCAATACCGCAGGATATAAAAGCTCCACCAAAAC
>CAZSOR010000406.1:0-3938 GCA_964608395.1 uncultured Pirellulales bacterium | reverse complement strand
ATAAAGAGGGCGTACGCCAATACATCCGTGTCGACAGGGTCAATTACAGCGACGGCTCCCATCCGGAGAATTGCCCCGGCTCGATAGACCTCTGGCCCGTCGAAGCCGACGGCGAAGGCATGGCTTTAACACGAAAGGTCCCGACCGACTACGGCAACGATCCCGAAAACTGGATCGATTCAGCACCCTCTCCCGGCGAATAAAAAAAGGCCCGCAGATTGAGACTACTTTTATTGCGGAGACCAGATGCGGAACTGGCCGCTGCAATGAAGCAGGCTCATGAAATACAACAATCCATCGTAGTAGCGGTATCGCCCCGAGGGGATCTCAGAGTTCCACAGGGCTTCGACAAACTTTTGTGTACGCGGGCCATTCGTAGCCGCCAAAGAAGCAACAGCATTTGTTCCCATCAAACCAGCCGGATGCGGCGCCTTGCCTAAAGGGGTGCCGTCAAGCTCATATAGGTCCATGTAACTATCCATTCCCTGAGACTCGAAAAAGGCCTGAATTCTGTCGCTCAGCTCCCTTTCTCGCGGGTCTTTGGCCCACCATGACCAATCCACAGCCCAATTGCCGGCGGTACGCCACGCATCATGCCGAAACGCATCGCTTTGGCCGAAGGACTTAAACGGTGTGCCGTCGAAGTTGGCGTAATTCGGAGCTAAGCCCGTTTTGGGATGCGTCGTTCGCTGAAAGAAATCACGACTGGCCGTGGCGGCACGTCGCCAGAAGGCCCGATCTTCTTCTGGTCCCCATCGTGACCATAACTCGTAGAACGCTGGTAGATGGTAAGATGGATCGGTCATGTTGTTCCGCCTGGAATCGGGCGAAAAGAGGATCATGGCGTGTTCGAGATTGACCTGCCTGCCGACTGTTTGCTTTCTGGCGAACCGGCCCTTGACCATGCCCGTAATCGGCTCGCGGTGCACCATATGGGTTAGAAGTTTGTCCGCCTGGGCCTTGTAGTTGTAAATACCCGTGCCGTTGCCCCAGCGCCCCGCGGCGAAATACAACGCCATGGCGTAATACTCTTCACCGTCCGGGGCGGGAGATTCGCTCATGGCTGTGCCGTCGTAGCGCATCTGCCATGAGAAGAAGCCGTATGAGGGATGCGCGGGATCATCATGATACATATAGGTCTTAGACCAGTTCCACAGGGCATCGAACTCTGCTTTCTTGTCTAATTGCACGGCGATCATCATGCCGTACGACATGCCCTCGGAGCGTACATCATTATTATTTATGTCCGGCATATACGCCAGCGGCCCATTGGCATTAGAGCCGGCAGGGTAATAAAGCGTCTGCGTGTTGGGATCACCACGAAAAAACTGTTGATAAGCCCTGTTGATTTTCGCGGCCACTTCCTCCGGGGAGTACCCGGCCTCGGCAAACAGGTTGCGATACTTGCCGGTAACGAAGGCGCCCGAACCGTCGCTGTCGGCTTGAGCCGGGCCGGCACCTGTCTCAGCCGGAGGACTAAGAGTGTGGTAGCTTTCAGGAGGCCCGAGGTAGCTCGGTTTAACGCCGCCCGTATCGACAACAATTTTCTGCAGGACAATGCCCGGATCGACCATCCAGAATTTCAAAACATGCTCGCCCGGCTTATCAATGACGTGTTCGGACACCGTCTTTTTAATATTCTCAGTGACCGCCCGATTCCAGGTCGGAGGATACTTATAGTCAGGTACCGTATCCTTTTCATGGATGTTGACCATCTTGGGCGCTTCATCGTCGAATGAAACGGCATAGCGAATACCATGCTCGCCAATATAATCCTGTGTAGGACAGAAATACGCTTCCACCTTCACGCTGCCATTACTAAAAAGATACATTCGATATTCCAGATGAGGACCACCCCCTCCGGGTTTCTGACTTTTAGCTGTTACCGGTACAGGAGTGATACCGGAAAGTGTTCGGCTCAAATCCGGAATGCGTAACCATTTGATTGGAGCCGCTTCGACTGCCTTTGTATAATGTTCGGCTTCCATCGAAACATAGCCGTTGCTTTCAACAAAAGCATCAACCTTATCTCGCTTCGGAAATTCAGGACTATTAACGACAGCCCGGACTACCACGCTCTTTCCATCCGAGCCGGTTATGGTAATTGCTGTGTGATGTGTTCCTCTCGGCACCTGCCGGAAGTCTACGCTCACCCATACTCGCTGCTGCTTGTCAACTTTTCCCTGGTTAGGGGTAACTTTCAGCCAAGACTGCCCCGATTCGATTTTGTAATCGAGAGGCGTCTGTCCGCGATTAAAAACTTCCATGTAATATTTCTGCTGATTAAAGCAATCAAATTCAGGCAACACCGCCTCGGCCTTTTCCATCGGCCACCAGCTATCCGAACCTTCAATAGCCACCCCCATGTCCGAACCTTTAGGTATCTCAATCTCTTTCACTTCGGGCATGACATCCTTTTGCGGTGGATTCCAGCTTGTAAAACTGATATGCCGTGCATCCATCATGTGGTTCCACTTACCGCCGGTCATAACCTTGTTGTAATAATGAGAAATCTCTTGATCTTTGGCAAATAATCCTCTGGCTTTTTCCGCCATATCATTCGTAGCAGCACGACCTTGTTTTGCATAGAGGTGATTTTTTCCACAAGTCACACGAAGATCGTTTAAATTCGAACAGGCTATCACTGGATGCAGCACAAGCTGATAATAGGCATCTTTGTATTCAGAAGGCATTGCCTTATTAATCCGCTCGGCTTCTGCCGCCAGTTTGTTGTAATCAGACACGACCGTTTCCGCTTCGCGGTAGTGAATCAGGCTGTAGGTATCTAAAGCCAGCATCTCAGGCTTCCGTCGGCCATTGTACTTGGTATAGCCCGTCAGGATATCGGCGATGGATGAAGCGTGTTCGGGGCCAAATTGCTGCTCTGCCCAAAGCCGGGTATATTCGGGTAAACGTTTCGCCGGCCATTGGTCCGGATTCCAGGCGTAATCCAGAAAAAATGTGATGGGAAATTCCATGGGCTTGAGGTCACCGACATTCACCAGCCAGATTCGATCCACGCCAAGACGATAACACAAGTGCATCTGCTCCCATATACGCGGTATAGGGCTGGTATTGAGCCACTCATAGCTTACGGGTCCGCCGTGAAAGTCAAAGTGATAGTACATGCCATACCCACCCGACCGTGGCGGGTCATCCGGCTTGGGCAGCCTGCGCACGTTTCCCCAGTTGTCGTCGCACAATAACAAGGTGACATCTTCCGGCACTCGCATGCCCCTGTCGTAGTATTCCTGCACTTCCTTATATAATGCCCACAATTGCGGAATCGTGGTTACATCTTTGCCCGTGACGTCGGCGAGGATCTTACGCTGGTCGGCGACGATTTTCTCCAGCAAAGCGATGTTTGTGCCTTCGCTCATGGCTTTGTCGCCGTCGCCACGCATGGCCAGAGTAACAATACTCTCGCGCGAACCCATTCGCTGAATGCCCTCCGTCCAGAATTGTCGCAGCTTTTCAGCGTTGGTTTCGTAGTTCCATGCACCTCCCCTGATTTTTTTCCACTCCGCATGGGCACGCATCATCGGCTCATGATGCGTAGTGCCCATCACGATACCATATTCATCCGCCAATTTCGGATTGAGCGGGTCGTCACTGTTGAAACTTGCCCACCACATAGCAGGCCAAAGGTAGTTGCCTTTCATCCGCAAGATAAGTTCAAACAGTTTCTCATAAAACTCATGGTTGAATCCGCCGTATTTTTCCACGGCCCAGCGACCCAGCACCGGCTCTTCATCGTTCAGGAAAATACCCCTGTATTTAACCGCCGGTTCACCCTGCGTATATCGTCCCGGCTTTACAAACAGGGCATCTTTTTGTTTGACCGGCACATCCGCCCACCAATACCACGGCGAGACTCCGATCTGCTCGGACAGATCATACATGCCGTAGATGGTTCCCCGTTTGTCGCTGCCGGCAAT
>CAZSOR010000405.1:1265-3940 GCA_964608395.1 uncultured Pirellulales bacterium | reverse complement strand
ACTGCCGCTGGAACCAGGGGCTGCGTTTTTCGCCCGTCGCCAATGTCTTACGAGTTCAGCTCAACAATCGCGACTTCTGTTATTCGCCGACGGCCGGGGGCGATCTGAGTTATCTTGGCGGGCTGCCAATGGAGTTTGATATTGGGCAGGAATCGTTTCAGCCGGATCCGCCCGGATATAACGAGGGCACCAACGGCTCTGCGTTCCTTAAGGTCGGCGTAGGCATCCTGAGCCGAAATTCCTCGGCGTACAATTTCAGCACCAACTATCCGGTGATAGAGCTGGCTCAGACCACAACCACTTGGCAGCCGGATCGCGCCCGTTTCGTCCAGACTTTATCCGGCACAGCCAACGGCTACTGCTGCCGGCTTGAGGAAGACCTGATCGTCAAAAATGACCGCATTATCATGCACTATGTCCTGACGAATACCGGCACAAAAACATTCAAGACCGAGCAGTACCTGCACAATTTTCTCACCTTCAGTCAGAGAAATGTGGGGCCCAATTACAGGGTTTATTTTCCCTACCAGATGACGGCGTCACCCGAAGTGACACAATGGCAGCCGCCGGAGCTAAAGCCGGTGGGCAGGGGGTATCAGTGGGTGGACGATAATCCGCCGATGGTGAGTCTGGCCAATATGATCCTCTATACGAAGACCATCTCAAGTGTCCCCAAGATCTGGATTTACAAGCCGGAGGATTACCTTGGTCCCGATTCGATTGCGGTTGAGCAGAGTGAAGCCGGCCAGCGGGTCATTATCGATTCTTCGCTCAGGTCGGCTTATGTCGGCATTTGGACCACCTCTTACCAGGTGTCACCCGAACAGTTCGTAATAGTCACCCTGGCACCCGGAGAGGAAGCTGATTTTACACGTACTTATAGATTCTCAGCCGATGGTTCGATGCCGCAAGACTGTACGGGCGATAGAATTGTCAATGTGAATGATTTGTCGGTAATGTCTTTGGCATGGCTCAGCGAGCCGGGTGGGGCAAGCTGGAATCCCTCCTGTGATGTGTCAGCCGACGATATGATAAATAATAAAGATCTGGCCATGCTGGGCTGGGTATGGGGTCAGGATGCCGCCAATCCGGCGCCGGAAGTACACTGGCCGATGGACGAGGCCGCCGGAATGATCGCTGCCGACAGTGTGGGCTCTTACGATGGTTCTCTGGTGGGCTTCTCCGCGGACGATTCTCATTGGGTGGCCGGCTATTCGGGCGGCGGCTTAAATTTCGACGGAACGGATGATTATATCGAAGCGGAAGGCTATCCCGGCATTTGCGGCAGGAATCCTCGCACAGTCTCCGCCTGGATCAAAACACAGCCGGACCCGACCGGCAGGCTTTCTATCGTGGCCTGGGGGCAAAACCAGCCCGGGGCATACTGGCTGCTGGAAGTTGATGAGGAGCAAAGGCTCAGGCTGTCCTGCGGGGCAGGATTCATCTCTGCTAACGAGCAGCAGGTAGGTGACGGTGACTGGCATCACATAGCGGTTGTGCTCGATCCGGTCGATCCCGAACGTCCATTAGTGAGTGACGTCTTGCTATACGTGGACGGCAGACGCAGAACGATTTACAAGATCCAGGAGTCAGATATAAATACCGGCTGCACTGAAAATGTCCGCATCGGTGCCGCACACGGCCCCGACAGTAATTATTTTTCAGGCATCATAGACGAAGTGGCGATATTCGACGTGGCTATAGGCATTACTGCCATCCACCAGATTTATCTCCAATAACGATTGATTCTACAGGGCAGGCCGATGAGAACAATTGGAACACGGACAGTTCTATATTTGACAATATTTCTTCTAAGTCTCATATCGGTCGGTTGCACAAGCGTAAAATACGAGCCGGTCAAGCTGCTGCCTGCGCCTCGGCACGGTGGCGTTTACGTCGTAGCGCACCGCGGGGCTCATATTGGAATCCCCGAGAACACGCTCGCAGCGTATGAAGCGGCCATCGAGATGGGAGTTGATTTTGTCGAGGTTGATCTGCGGACAACACGGGACGGCAGTATCGTTAGTATCCACAACAAAGACATCGATTCCTACGTGACAAATGGTCGGCACGGACTGATCTCAGAGATGACACTTGAGCAGCTAAAGCAATTAGATATAGGCAGCAGGATAGCTCCTCAATGGAGCGGCGAGAGAATTCCCACGTTTGAAGAGATTCTCGAATTCTGCAAAGGCAGGGTGGGCATCTATCTGGACTTGAAAGATGCTTCGGTTGACAAGGTGATTTCTATCGTAAACAAGTGGGGCATGGCCCGGCAGGTCTTGTGGTACGCCGATTTCGACGAACTGGAGCGTGTCGCGGAATTGTGCCCCGAGTGCATTCTGATGCCCGATCCGGGGCCTGAAGAGAACCTGCCTGAGATCATTGAGCGTTTTGAGCCCTCGGTGATTGCCGCTGTGTGGCGTCACTATTCACAAAGTTTCGCGGCAAAATGTCACCATGCGGGCGCAATCGTTATCGTTGATGAAAGCGGCCCGGCGTGCTGGCAGGACGCCCTGACGTGGAACACCGATGGCATTCAGAGCGACCGGCCCGCACAACTGATTGCTCTGCTGGAGCGTAGAACAAAATAGCTCATGCTTAAACGACTCAACGGGCGTTTATATCATGTCGTAATCGTAAGGTTTCCGCATCGGGCGGGAAATCCAACTGCT
>CAZSOR010000405.1:0-1165 GCA_964608395.1 uncultured Pirellulales bacterium | reverse complement strand
TTTATATCATGTCGTAATCGTAAGGTTTCCGCATCGGGCGGGAAATCCAACTGCTCGCCTCGGCATCACCGATAAACTGCTCTTTGGCCGGGTCCCAGTTTAGCTTTCGGCCGAGACGAATAGAAATCACACCCAGGTGACACAGACTCGCGGAGCGGTGGCCGGTCTCGGCCGAGCAAATCGGATCTTTACGCGATTTAACGCAGTCGATGAAATTGCCCATGTGGTTGTTGCTGAGATAAACGCGTTTGGCGTCCTCGGGAAGTTTCTGCGTTAGAAGCTGCCGGTCGTTTGCCTCGATGATGCCTCGCGTGACCCATATCCAGCCGTCTGTACCGTAGAACTTGATGCCGTGCTGCTGGCGGTCGGGGTCTTTGACGCCGCCGTGCCATTCGCTGGCCGTGGTGCTCTTGCAGGAGTGGATCACACCGTTCGCGTAGGTATATGTCACTTCGTACTCGCTGGCCGCGGTGAAGCCGCCGGGGATCATGTCAATCAATTGCTTGCCCTCGATACTGACGGGGCCGGAGCCGTCCATCTCCAGCGCCCAGAGTACGATGTCATTATGGTGCGCTCCCCAGTCGGTCATCGTGCCGCCGGAATATTCCCACCAGTAGCGGAAGCTGAAGTGCGTTTTCTCTTTGACGTATTCGACTTTTGGCGTCTGGCCGAGCCAGAAATCATAGTCGAAACCTTCCGGGACCGGCGAGGTTTTGAACGGGCCCTGTCGCAGGCCGGCGGGCAGCCAGACTTCGACTTTTTGTATTTTGCCGATTCGCCCGTTGCGGACCAGGTCGCAGGCTAATCGGAAATGGGCGCTGCTGCGCTGCTGCGTGCCGGTCTGGAGAACGCGTTTGGTCTGCCGCTGGACTTCGACGAGCCGCTTGCCTTCGTTGATAGTCAGGGTGAGCGGCTTCTCGCAGTAAATGTCCTTGCCTGCTTTCATCGTGGCCATGGCAACTAGCGTGTGCCAGTGGTCAACCGTGCCGCAGATGACGGCGTCAACATCCTTTCGCTCCAGCAGCTTGCGAAAGTCGGCATAGCCTTCGGCGCCGGGGAAAGCTTTTTGAGCCGTCGCTAAGTGGCCGGCGTCAACGTCACATACGGCAACGATGTTCCCGTATCTCCGGGCATTTCTTGCGTCGCCCGTTCCCTGCCCCCCGCA
>CAZSOR010000404.1:0-3965 GCA_964608395.1 uncultured Pirellulales bacterium | reverse complement strand
CGCATCATGCTCGTGACCTTTACGAACCGCGCCGCCCGCGAAATGCTCAGCCGGGTGGAGGTTCTGGTAAAGCAGAAAACACGAGATATCTGGGGCGGCACATTCCACCATATCGCCAATCGGATTCTTCGCCGGCACGGCAAAATGCTGGATATCTCCCCGGACTTCACGATCCTGGATCGAGAAGACTCGAAGGACCTTATAGCTTCTTGTGTTCATGATGCAGGAGTTGATATTCGTCAGCGGCGATTCCCGCAAAAGTCGGTGCTCTCCGCGATATCCAGTTTTGTCCAAAACACGCTGGAGCCCTTGGAAGATGTTCTCGCCAAACGCTATCCGATGTTCATTCGAGAGGAGGGTGAAATCGAAAAAGTGCTGATGCTCTACATGGCCAGAAAGAGAGAGCGGCAACTGCTGGACTTCGACGATCTGCTCAGCTTGTGGCTGCGGCTGCTTACCGAGAACGAGCAGATTCGAGTAGCTCTTGCAAATCAGTTCCTGCACATTCTCGTCGATGAATACCAGGATACTAATGCCATCCAGGGCTCTATCGTCGATCTGCTGGCGTCCAAACATCGCAGCCTTGCTGTTGTGGGCGATGACTCCCAATCCATCTACAGTTTTCGTGGAGCAAGTTTTGAAAATATTATCACCTTCAAGCAGCGATATCCCGATGTCAGAGAATACAAGCTTGAAACGAATTATCGATCTGTCGTAGAGATATTGTCGCTGGCCAACGCCAGCATCGCACTCAACAGCCGCCGACTTGACAAAACACTTCACGCCAAAAGGCCGTCGGGATTGAAACCTGCCATTGTCACTACCCAGGACCACTATGTTCAGGCTCGTTTCATCGCCGAGTATGTGCTGCACCTGCTCGACGAAGGCCGGAATCTGAACGATATCGCCGTGCTGTATCGCAGCCACTGGCACTCGCTTGAGATTCAACTGGAATTCCAGCGTCGCAACATTCCGTTTAATGTTCGTGGCGGCCTGCGCTTCTTCGAGCAGGCCCACATGAAAGATGTGTTATGTTATATGCGGATCCTGCAGAATCCGCACGATGAGCTGGCCTGGCTGCGGCTGCTTAAGATGCTGCCCCGGGTCGGCGGCGCTTTATCCCGCAGGGTGTGGCAACATATCAGCCAGGCGGACGAGACATTCGAGTTGGCTTGCAAGCCGGAGACGGCCGGCCTGCTTCCTGCCGGTGCAAGACCCTTCTACGTAGATTTTGTGGGGCTTGTCGGGGAATTGGCGAAGCTTAATTCCCCCGCAGAGATTATCGACGCCGTGCTGGACCGCTGCTACGATGACTACCTAATTTCTCACTATGACCGGGCCGAGCTTCGCAAGCAGGATATTCGAGCTTTGGCCAATTTTGCCGCCCAGTACAATACCGTCGAGGCCTTCCTTGCCGACGTCGTCTTAGCGGGAGAATTTTCCGGTGAGAACGTAGTGACCGGGCCGACCGAACAGGAATTCGTAATACTCAGCACGGTTCATCAGGCCAAGGGGCTGGAATGGCCTGTTGTTTTCATTCCCTGGCTGGCAGACGGCAGGTTTCCGACGGACCTGGCTATCAATACACAGGAGGATCTTGAGGAAGAAAGGCGAGTCTTCCACGTGGCCGTGACACGGGCCAAAGACGAGTTGTATCTTGTCGCACCGCAGCTTTACCGCAACCGGTCTCGCAGCCTGATAATGATGAAGCCGAGCCGTTTTTTAACCGAGGTCGCTTCGGACCTGACCGAGAATATGGAGCTGGAAGAGGGCCTGCCGCATTTGATCGCGGGCGAAAAACAAGATGCCTTGCCCGGACCGGAACAAGCCTGATACGGATTTTTTCCTTGCCTCAAAATCGGAAAAGGCAGCCGAACATGTAAACAGGGCCACTGAAGTCGAAACCTGAATCTTCCTTGTCATAATGATATTGGAACTCGAACTGCAGCTCGAAATTTGATGCGAGCGGAACCATCAGGCCTGCCGTGACGAAAGGAAACAAGCCGTGGGCCAGTGTATCCGTGTCCTCTCCGGTTTCAGAGTATGTATCGAACACGTCGGGAATGTACGGGTCTTCATAGGTTTCATAATATTCGTATTCCCATGAATCGAGAAACCAGAAGTATCCGATGCCCGCTCCAACGTATGGCTGGAGCCAGTCACTGTCGCCGAATGGATATAAACGCGCGGCAAGACGCAGGTCGTAGATGGTGTAACGATCCGTATAAAATTCTTCAACCAGCACATCGTCAACGAATTCCGCGTATTCACTGTCAAAAGAACCGAATGACGAGCCGCCGAATGACAGGGCCATGTCGAAGTAGTCGTTGCCGAATCGAGGGCTGGCGATTTCCACCTCGTATCGAGCCCGTGTCGTTTTGTCTAAGCCGGTGGGGCTGTCCATAGTTTGGGCTCCCACTTTGATCCCAATTCCGGGGCCGGAGCTTCCGGCAAAACTTATGCTCGCCCAGCAGAGCAGCATAATCGCCGAACATATCCGGATTGCGCAGCGATTAGCCGGGCCGGCACGTTCGATGGAAAAACTGTGGCTTAGATTCCAGCCTCGCTTTTGCCCCCATCTTTTGTTGGACCTTGTCTGTGCCATTTCGTCGAACTCCTTCTAAAATATGTAGCACATAAAAAACTGCAAATTATCATGATTGTCTTGTCTACTTATAATAGGCACTAAGAGGCGTTTTGGTAACGGCCCTTTTGAATTTACGCTCACGTTTTGCAGCTCACCAATGTTCCATGCAGCCGCAAAAAAACGGGCGTGATTCGCCGGATAATCATTGCTCTGCCATTATCTTGTGGAATTCTAAAGCAGCGGCGATAGAATGGCCCATTCCAAGGTGCAAGACGATGAAAGGTGTATTTAGCAAAAATCCGATAAATGCTTTACATGGCGTTCTTCCGCTTTATGGCGCAGCGTTCATGATGGCTATAAGTCTCAACGCATGGTGGACGACTATGCCATTTATCGTTCGAAATATCGGCGGCTCGGAGGACCATGTCGGTTACGCCTGGGCGGCGAATATGTTCGGCTACCTCGTTTGTCTTCTCCTTGCGGGCGCAGCTCTCGGTCAGCACAATCCCAAAAATACCACGCGCATCGCCGTGGCCATTGCCTTTGTTTCGGCCCTGGCAATGAGCATCGTGGTTTATGCGATCCTCTCGAAGCAGCTCGTCGGCAACCTGGTGCTGATCTGGACCGTAATTGCTGCCGGTGCCGTCGCCGGGGCGGCAATGTCACTATTCTGGCCTTTTCTTATGAGCTGGGTCTCCGAGGACTTCGAAGGCCCGACCTTGAATCGCCGGCTTGGAACCTACAACGGAGCCTGGTCCGGTGCCGCTATTGTCGGCCCTTTGCTCGGCGGTATCTTCATCGAGACAAATACCGTCTTTCCCGTCGTCTTTGCTACCTGCGGCATGTTCGTCTGCTTTCTATTTCTAAGCGTAGCAACCGACGGCTCGGTCCATGCCAGTCTGTTTGGCGACGAGGACGCTCAACCCGTCGCCGGCTGTGAAAACAGGGCCGACCTGATGCGCTTCCGCTGGATTGCGCGCATTGCCCTATTCAGCTCCTGGGCATGCCTCGGCGTTAACCGCTCGCAGTTTGCGCTGCTTTTCACCGACTTCGGTTATTCCGAGACGTTGTTCGGCATAATGGTCATGATATTCGGCGTCTGCAATTTCGCCGTGATGACGGCCGTCGGCAGATGCGCCTTCTGGCACTTCAAATCCGCTCTCTTGCTCGCGGTCCAGGTGCTGCTTGCCGTATCGCTTGTACTGATTATTTACGGCCGGTCACTCCCGGTATTTGCCCTGTCATTTATCGTTATGGGCGGCGCCTTCGGTTTTGCATACAGCTCGCACCTCTACTACGGAGCCTGCGGCACAAAAAAACGCTCCGTACAGATGGTCATTCACGAAACCACAATCTCTATCGGGGTAATAGTCGGCTC
>CAZSOR010000403.1:0-3994 GCA_964608395.1 uncultured Pirellulales bacterium | reverse complement strand
TACTTTCCTGACATCTTCCAGCGAACGCAGCTTCGCCAGCAGATACGCCTTTCTCGCCGGGCTGAGCCCGCCCGCACATTCCTGAGCCTTGATAACGGCGACGACCACCTTCGGCCCTTCCGGCCAGCGATTCAGCCCGGCGTCATTGGTAATCGCAAGCTGCCCGTAATAATAGAGCAGGTATCGCGGCCCGGAACCGAGATACAGGCCGATCTCAAGCATCTCTTGTAGCTCTTGCTCGTGACAGGTCGTAATTTCACTATTATTCGAAACCATCCGTATCAATCCCGGTTCTAAGTCACCATATTCACTTTTCGTGCAAACACTTCTCAGCCCCGGCCGAAAAAAAGCCGCCCCCCCCCATAATTGAACGTACCTGCGCGTTTGATGCGAAAATCTACAAAAATGTAGACAGTATTTTTCTCTTAAACCCTTACCCCAACAGCAATAAAAAATTTTCTAAACTTTTTTATTTTTGTTCGGCGCTACCATCGCTTTTGGTCGAAAATTCATGGAAATTTTGCCCAGATTAACGTGATTTTGTGCTTTTAATGCGTCACTCTGTGAATTGATTGACCGGAAAAATACCTCATTTTCCTTGACAAAATGATTTGATTTGTTCATAATAAAATCGGCTTTTCTTTAACCGTACAATAGGTTTTAGATGAGAAACTCCATGTGGCTTACAATCTGCGGTTTCTGGTCGTAATAAAAAATGCCGGAAAAGGTGCGCATAAAATGCACGTGAAATATTAACCATTCTCGGCTTAAAACAGGGATAAATTTTGAAGGAGAAAGAAAATGAAAAAGACAATTTTAATGACAATGGTTTTGGCGATTGGCCTGTCAACGGAACTTGCGAAGGCGGATTTCACATTCGGGGAACCAACAAATCTCGGGCCGAATGTCAACACCGCTTCAGGTGAGGGGGGAAATGGTTTGAGCATTTCGGCGGACGGTTTGTCGATCTACTTTGAATCCGATAGATCTGGCGGGTACGGAAACGCCGACCTATGGATTGCAACTCGGGCAACGAAAAACGACGACTGGAGTACACCTATTAATCTTGGTTCAGTTGTGAACGGTTCGGCTCAAGACAATAGCCCGAGTATTTCAGCAGACGGCCTATCGCTCTACTTTAGCTCCAATCGGGGCGGTTACGGAGGTGTAGACCTATTTGTTGCCACACGAGAAACGATAGCCGATGATTGGGGGGTACCATCAAATCTTGGATCAGTCGTCAACTCTTCAGATGGGGATTACATGTCGCACATTTCAGCCGACGGCCTGTCGCTCTACTTTAGTTCTGAACGGCCCGGTGGCTTAGGTTTACGCGATCTATGGATGACAACAAGAGCAACAACAAATGACGAATGGTCAGAGCCTGTTAACCTTGGGCCGACTGTAAACAGTTCTTCTAACGAACGTAGGATGTGGATTTCATCGGACGGTTTGATGCTTTTGTTGCAGTCCGACCGGCCGAAAGGCTCCGGGGTTGTCGATATATATATGACTACCAGGGCAACGACAAATGACGACTGGACCGAACCGGTCAATATTGGGCCACCGGTGAACGTTTCTATAATATCAGATGTTAGTCCAGTCGTCTCATCTGATGGATGTGCACTTTACTTTGCTTCCTATGCCAGAATTGGTAACTATGGTGCTTGGGACCTATGGCAGGCACCAATTGAGCCTATCTGCGACCTCAATGCCGACGGAATTGTCGATGCTGCCGATATGTGCATCGTGGTTGATAACTGGAGTACGGACAATAAATTGTGTGATGTCGGCCCAATACCTTGGGGCGACGGCGTTGTAGATGTTGAAGATTTGGTTATCATCGCCGAGCATTTGTTTGAGGTATATCCTTCCGCAGACACTGTAGATGTCCATGAGGCTGATGACGGCGGGCAGATCGAGCTTGAGTTGGGCAAATTACTTGTCGTTACACTCGAATCGAATCCATCCACCGGCTACAGATGGGAGCTTATCGAAAACAACGAATCTATCCTGAAGCAGTTCGGCCAGGCAGAGTTCAAGCCGTCCGAGACTTCCAATCCACGAATGGTAGGCGCCGGCGGCTGGGAAATCTTCCGCTTCAAAGCTGTAAATGCCGGGCAAACGACCCTCGAACTTGTCTATCACAGATCGTGGGAAGATGTTGAGCCTTTGAAAACCTTTTCCATTCAAGTAGTAGTACCCTAATCCGACACATGTGACAGCAAGCTGGATGATTCGCCCGCTTTGGGGTGTGTATGCAACTTATACGTTCCAGAAGCGGCAGATCATGGTTAGCAGCTCGGCGTCGATTTGAATACCGTAGAAGGCCTTCAGTAGCGTGACATCGTCGGCAGGCATGCCCGCGAACTTCATACTGAAATCCGCCTCGGTGGCCGGCGTCTGCTCGAAAAACTTCAGGCATTCCCACGCCGCCCGCTGCTGGGCGAAACTGTCGCGCTTGATCTCGGCTTCGGCCCGCATCGTCCGACAGCGAGCCGGCTCAACATCCTCAATCATAACATCAGCATTCATTTTCCGCGTTCTCCTTTCAACTTTTTCCTTTCTTCTCGTATTCCAGCTCTTCTTTGAGTATTGCCATAAAGACAGCGGCGGGCTTTTTACCCTGCCGGGCCTGCTTGGCGTAGTCCAGCACGCGATCGAAAATCTCGGTATTGAACCGCCCGCCCGCACAACCTTCGACAAGCCAGTTGGTGACATTGCGAAAGCACGTGCGGTCCGACCGCGACCGGGGCGGAATAATCCGGCTGAGCGCATCGTTAAAACGAAGCGCGCTAAGCTGCTGGCCTGTGGTCGAGCCAGTGCGAAGCGAATCCGAAGTACAAGCTGAGTGATCAGCCGTATTCGTATTCGTAAGATCTTTACTTACCTTTACGTTACCTTCCCTTTCCTTAGCGATAGCAGTGCTATCAGCTATGCTGGTGCTCTGCTGCCTTTTCCTTGCCGCGCTAAGTCCGCCTCTACGCTTGGCTTGCAGGAGTTTCTTTGCTCTGCCGAGCTCCCGCGTGACGCGTTTATGCCGGATTGTGCCGTTGCGGAGCTGGAACTTTTTTGAGATTCTCTGCCAGATTATTTCGAACTCTTCGACGCTCTGGCAATTGCACATCCGACTCAATGCCTGCGGATCGAACGTGCATTTGCCGTCGTTAGAGGTAAGCAGCAGAATCAGGCTGCAATACAAGCCCCTCTCGGCCGGCGTGAACTGAACGAAGTCGATATCCGTCAAAAACGCATCAGACTCTAACTGGACATATTTAATCTTCATCTTCAAATCCAACCTAAAAAAATTAGCTTCGATAGTCTTTCAATGGTCTTTTGTTGGTCTCTCAATAAAAGCCGTTCGTTTAGAATGTAACAGGGCATTATCCGGGGCCTTCGATGAAACGTTGGGCAATGTAAGTAAGGGCCGCGGCGTTTCCTGCAGCCTTTGTTTTTTCGTTTTGGCTCTCTCGTACAGAAGCCAACGCATTAGCGACAATCTTTTGCTGGTCATCGCTCAGGAAAAACACCATCGGAACGGCAAAGCTTTTAACGGAGATATTGGCCGGTGCGGACGGGACTTTCAGGTTTTTCAGCCGCTCGATCTGCGAGCGCGTGAACGGCAGAAGCTTCGCCATCTCGCGGGCGTGCATTTTGCGATTGAGCCTCTCCAAAAGAGCAAGCTTTTTCTCCAGCACGTCCGAGCCGCCCAGGCGATTGAGCGTGGAAAGCAAAATATCAGCCTCGGCGTCGTCCACGTCCCAGACGACAGCATCGGCAGAATTATAGCCCAACTCCCGCAAAGCCCGGCAGCGATGATGGCCGTTGATGATCTGGAAGCCGTCGCCCTGCCGTCTGACCACGAGCGGCTCATAACGGCCGGTTCGCTCGATATTGCGAACAAGCCGGGAGAAGTTCCTCTTGCTCATCCGGTTGGGATTGCCGGGATGTGCGGTGAGCTTGTCGATTGGAATACTCGATACTCGATTCTGGA
>CAZSOR010000402.1:0-4003 GCA_964608395.1 uncultured Pirellulales bacterium | reverse complement strand
ATTGCAAAGCCAGGCCAAAACCGATAAAGTGCGGCCGTTAAACTTAAATAAATAACTCAAACTGACTGATTCGCTCTGTTATCCTCCGGAGGACGCCTTACGGTGCTGCGAAAGCA
The DNA here is from genome assembly GCA_964608395.1 of uncultured Pirellulales bacterium. Lineage (GTDB taxonomy): Bacteria > Planctomycetota > Phycisphaerae > Sedimentisphaerales > Anaerobacaceae > JAFGPJ01. The sequence continues at coordinate 3,887 of CAZSOR010000402.1, read as the reverse complement.
GGGATCCAGGAACGTAACGGTTTTAGTGGATTCCCGCCTTCGCGGGAATGACAGATTGTGCTATGTTATTATCATTGAATGATTTGCTGTAGCATTCGACTTGAAAACGGTCAGTTTGAGTAAATAATCGGAAGACTTTAATAAAGGATGATGTGCATTGGAATTGGACTTATTTGGCTGGATTGTAGTTGCTTTTTGTGCTGTGATGGTCGGAACGACCAAAACCGGGATGCCCGGGCTTGGAATCCTCATAGTGCCTTTAATGGCGCTGGTTCTTCCGACGCGTCAGTCGACCGGGATATTGCTGGGCATCCTGATTCTCGCGGATTTGTTTGCGATCACGTACCACAGGCGTAATGCCAGGTGGGGGCACGTGCTGCGTTTGCTTCCGGCGGCTTTTGCCGGGATTGTGGCGGGATATTTCGGTTTAAAGTTCGTCAACGACCAGCAGCTCAAGCCGATTATCGGTGGAATCGTTCTGGTAATGTTGGGCGTCAATTACTGGCGGACCAGGGTCAAAGGCGAAGATGCGCCGGTTCCGACGCAGTGGTGGTTCGCCGTCGTGCTGGGTTTTATGGCGGGGGTTACGACGATGATGGCCAACGCTGCCGGGCCGGTCATGATTATTTATCTGCTGGCGATGCGGCTGCCCAAGGTCGAATTTGTCGGAACCGGAGCGTGGTTCTTTTTTGTTGTCAACTGGCTTAAGGTGCCGTTCAGCGCGAATCTCCAGTTGATGACGGCCGAATCAGTTAAACTCAATTTAATGATGCTGTCGTTCATCGCTATCGGGGCGGTTGCGGGAATATTCCTGCTAAAACGAATCCCGCAGAAGGCATTTAACGTTATCGTGCAGATCCTGGCTGCCGCGGCAGCTATCAAACTTCTGTTTTAATTGAAAACCCTCATGATTGGCGAAACAGAATTGCTTTGCAAAACCACGCTTAAAAAGCGATGATTGAAATAGCGGAACTTTGAGGAGTGAATGAATTAGCTTTTGATACATGTAAGCTTATTGATATTAAAGTTAGTGGGGATCATCAGATGAACCTTGTATATATCGACGAGTCAGGAAACACGGGACTTAATCTGAAGGATTCTCAGCAACCTGTGTTTCTTTTGGCTGCGATGATTTTACCGGAATCAAAGTGGTTTTCCCTGGAGGAGCGTTTTCTCAATATAGTTAAGGAGTATTTCGGATATCCGCTGCCCAGTCCGTTTGAGATCCAGGCGAAAGACCTTAAGAGCAGACGTGGTATATTTGAGAAGTTGACTTTTGCACAGCAGTTATCTTTTCGTGACCGAATGTTGCAGTTGCTCCTGGACAACGAAATTGCCGTTGTTTACAGGCGAATTATCAAAAGCAAATTTGCTATTTTCTGCGAGGAGCATTACGGGCCGGGTATAAGGGTGAATCCGTATATTATGGCACTGCCTTTCGTATGTATGGAAGTGGACCATTATCTCCGTCAGAAAGGGACTGATCAGTTAGGTATGTTTATTTTTGACGAACAAAAGGAGACCTTAGACGATGCAGAGCGTTCGCTACGGACCCTTAGGTTGGATTCCACATCAATTCTTAAAACCACCAATATCATAGAAAAAGGTTTTTTTATTGATTCGTCCAAGAGCTTTGCTTTGCAATTGGTGGATTTAGCTGCATATTACATTCGTAAATACGAAGAAAATGAATTAGGCTTGCGAGTGAGCCCGGTTGATAAGCAGACTTTTTTCAGAATCAAAGACCTTGTCTCAATGGGCGTCGGTTCAAGTATTGTGGATGTTCTTGAATGGGTGAAAGACCATTATATAAAATAAAAAGAGCGGCTGCCCCCTAAGGGAGGGTCGCCGAAAAGGCGGCCACTTACAGTCGCTATATAAATTATCGCTTAAGAACGATCTTAAGTCAACTAAAAAATTATCTTTTTTGAGATTGTTTTAGACACCGTAATGGAGCAAAGGTTTGCCAAGGCCAGGGAAAGAATGCTCAGGTGGGACCTGAGGGGGCGTGATATTACCGATCCTCGCGTATTGGCTGTGATGACGGAGGTTCCGAGGGAAGAGTTCATACCGCAGTCGCACCGGTCACAGGCCTACGGTGACGGCCCGCTGCCCATTGGAAAGGATCAGACCATTTCCCAGCCGTATATTGTCGCCCTTATGACCCATGAATTGTGGGTCGATCCGGAATACGAGGTTCTGGAGATCGGCACAGGCAGCGGATACCAGACGGCTGTTTTGAGTAAGCTGGTAAAAAAAGTCTATACGATAGAACGATTCAGCGAGCTGGCTGATTCGGCTCAGGCGGTTTTGAGCAGACTGGGCATTAGCAACGTTGAGTTTTTTATTGGTGACGGCAGTAACGGCTGGCCGGCGTCACGATTACCTGCTTCGGGATATTTCGACAGGATCATGATTACCGCCGGAGTGCCGAAGATACCGGAGCCCCTTGTCGGGCAGCTTGTCGACGGCGGCCTGATTGTTGCCCCTGTGGGAGGCAGATCGGTGCAGGGACTCGTGGCCTGTGAAAAGAAAGCAGACAACCTAATAAGCCGAGCGATTTGTGACGTCCGGTTTGTCAGGCTAATCGGTAAACACGGATTCGAGCAATGACAGGTTGTAGTATTGTCATTCCTGCGAAAGCAGGAATCCAGAAGTTAAGAAATGAGACAGTATTATGTCTATATATTGGCAAGCAAGAAAAACGGAACTCTTTATATTGGCGTTACGAATAATTTACTAAAAAGAGTGTATGAGCACAAGAATAATTTGGTTGAAGGTTTTACTCAAAAGTACTGTGTCCATAACCTCGTATATTACGAGGTATACAGTGGCATCATCGATGCTATAACCAGAGAAAAAGGAATGAAAAAATGGAAGAGGCAATGGAAGATTGAGTTAATAGAGAAGTCCAATCCACAGTGGAAGGACTTGTATTCTGATATTATGAACTAACTGGATTCCCGCTTTCGCGGGAATGACAAATTAGGCTATTGTTGCTTCCACGAGAAGACGTGAGTGGGATTAATTTCGTGCAACATGGATTCTTGCCTGGTATCTTGATACTTGGTGGGGACTAAGAAATGGATAGTAATATTCAAGATAGATGATAGCTGCTAAATTGAGCAATAAACAGAAGAATCGGCCTGACTTGTCGATGCCGGTCCAATTCCTCAAAGGTGTCGGGCCGGCCAGGGCGAAGATCTTCGCGCAAGTGGGGGTCGAGACGGTGGCCGATTTGCTGGAGTATTTTCCGCGTAACTGGAATTTTGTGCCGGAGCCGACCAGGATAGGCCAAATGCAGCCGAACCAATCGGTTGCCGTAATTGGTCTGGTCGAGTCGATTGACTACCAGAGTTATCGCAGGCAGCCGCTTTTCGAGGCCATGATCAGTGACGATTCCGGGGTGTGCAGACTTGTCTGGTTCCACGGCGGTTATCTTCGCGGCCAACTGGAACCGGGTCAAATCATCATGGTTTCGGGTAAAGTGACACTGTACAAACATCAGTTGCAAATGACCAATCCGAAGTTTTTTGTGCTCGAAGAAGACAATCCGCCGTCGGCGGAGTCTTTCAGCGGCGGAATTTACCCTGCGTGCAAAGGACTAACCAGCAGGCAAATCAAGCGAGTCATCGCTCCGGTACTTGAGCATTTAAGTGATCTTGTTTCGGAATTTTACGACAAAGGATTTCTGAAAGAAGCGAGCTTGATATCCAGGAAGGATGCTTTTGCCTGGATCCATTTGCCGCCGGACGAGAAAAAACTTTCGCAGGCAAAACGCAGGTTAAAGTATGACGAGCTGTTTCTGATGCAATTGGGGTTGGCGCTTCGCCGGTACAAGGTCCAGCATTTTTCAAAGGCGGTGCCGTGCGGCTGCTCCGACAAGA
>CAZSOR010000401.1:1941-4018 GCA_964608395.1 uncultured Pirellulales bacterium | reverse complement strand
CACACGTCGAGATTTTATGAAAAGTACGATCGCCGCCGGTGCCGGTTTAACGCTGTCCGGTTGCAAGACTACGCCTGCGCCTCATGCACGGGTGCGGGGGGCTAATGAGGTCATTCGAATGGCGGTAGTCGGTATTAACGGCCGGGGCGGCTCGCACATCAGCGCTTTCGATAAGATGGAAGGTGTGCGGTTGTCGGCGCTATGCGATGTAGATAGGAATGTCCTTGAGCGCCGCTCCAAAGCCTTTAAGGACCGCAATACGCCGGTCGAAGGTTATAGCGATATTCGCGAACTTCTGGAAAACAAGAACATCGACGCGATTTCGATTGCGACGACCAATCATTGGCACTCGCTGGCGACGATTTGGGCCTGCCAAGCGGGCAAGGACGTTTATGTCGAGAAGCCGTGCAGCCATAACGTTTTCGAGGGCCGCCAATGCGTTGAGGCTGCTCGCAAATACAAACGGATAGTCCAGCACGGCACACAGAGCCGTTCCAGCAGTAGCTGGGCGAAACAGGTAGCCGCCGTCGCAAGCGGCAAGTACGGCAAGCTTCTCGTATCCAAGGCCTGGGCCTCCAAGAATGGAAGCGGGCGTTGGAGCATCGGCTTTAAAGAGCACAAGGAACCGCCGGAAAATCTTGACTTTAATATCTGGCTCGGCCCGGCACCAAAACAGCCGTACCATGAGAACATAGTCCACTACAACTGGCACTGGTTCTGGGACTTCGGTAACGGCGAGATCGGCAACCAGGGCGTACATCAGATGGATATCGCACGCTGGGCCATCCCCGGCAGCAGTCTTCCAACAAGCGTGATCAGCATGGGTGGCCGGTGGGTGAACTCTACTGAGGGACATCCTCCGTATACCGACCAGGCACAGACTCCCAACTGCCAACTTACCGTGATGGACTTTGGCGGGCCGCTGCTCGTTTTCGAGGTCATCGGTTTGGTCGACAGGGCGGGACTCGACGGCAAAAAGTATCCGAAAAAAGTCGGCAACGAATTCTACCTCGAAGAAGGAGTAATCAAGGGCGGCAAATTCTATCCCAAAGGTTCGGACAAGGGCGAAGACCTGGGCGAAGTCGACTTCGAAATGGGCCCCGGAGACATTTTCGAGAACTTCATCCAGTGTATGCGCACCCGCAACAGTAAAGATCTCCATGCCGGCATCGACAAGGCGCATCTGTCCGCGGCGTGCTGCCATTTGGGCAATATCTCTTACCGGCTGGGACAACAGGTTTCCGGTAAGACCAGGCCCGATGTGCTCGATAAGCACGAGGAAGTCGCCAAGTCATGGGAAACGATTCAGCAGACTGTAAACGGAACCCTGGGCCTTGATTTATCGAAGAACACTTACCAGCTTGGGCCGATGCTGAAGTTCAATCCCAGGACCGAAAAATTCGTGGGCAATGCCCAAGCCGATAAGCTGCTGACGCGCCCGTATCGAAAGCCGTTCGTCGTACCTGAAAAAGTGTGAAAAGTGGGCAATGCATTGAGATTGAAAAGGGGCAGAAAGTAATTGGAAGAGGTAAAATGTAGGTACTTTGCGATCGGGAGATTTAACTTAGAGTCTCTGTAAAACGATGCCGCCAACGATGAAAACAAGGCCGACGATCGTGGAAGGAAGAATCGTCTCGCCGACTGTAAACCAAATCAATACGAGCGAAAGGAAAGGCACCATGTAGATCAAGTTCGTGACATGTGCGGTTGTTTTCGAGAGTTTCAACGCTTTGAGCCACAGCAGGAACGTGATTCCCATTTCGAATAATCCCACATAAACCGCTCCGAGCAAGCCGGGCGAATTCGGGACGTGCACGCCCCCCAGAATCGCCATCAAGAGAAACGTAAGAACCGACCCGAATAAGAAGTTAAGAAAAAGTCTGACTACTTCATCGCGTTTATCGCGCACGTTGTAAATCCAGAACAATGCCCAGACGACGGAACTGCCCGTCGCAAGTGCGACGCCTGTGATGCTGGTGAATTTGAATCCGATAATGTCCCCTCGTGTAGAGATTACAAAAACACCCGCAAAGCATATGAGCGTCGCGAGAATGTCCCTGGGTCTGATTTTCTGCTT
>CAZSOR010000401.1:0-1841 GCA_964608395.1 uncultured Pirellulales bacterium | reverse complement strand
GAAGCACACAAATAAGCTCTTGTTTGTTTTTCCATATACTCTGTATTACAGCGGCAAATCGCGGCGATACCATATGATGCCGCCTAAAAGGGACGAGACGACAAGCAGTGATACCAAGACATAGAAGTCTCCGACAGGCCAGGCTCCGTTGAATATCTCCGGACCGTGAACGTAATGAAAAATCGTTGCCGGCGACATCCATTTCATTCGGGGCCACCAGTCTGCGATGATCGAGACAAAATAGTTCACCGCTAAATAGACGACCGTCAGTCCGACGGCGGTGCCTCGTCTAAAACACGCCGCCGACAGCAGTGAAACTCCCCCGACGGCGCTGGCGAGCATGCCGCCGATGATTGCTATTTTAAAGAAGGAATACAGCGGAATCGGCTGGCCGAAGTCGTATATACTGGTGGCGGCGACCGTCCCGGTAAACATTACCATGACCAGCGTAAACATGCCGGTGACCGTGATGAGGCCGGCGCATATATAGACATGGGTTTTTGTCGCCTGGCGGCTCAGTATCAATTCCATGGTGCCGTTTTGTACTCCACCGGCCAGCAGGGAGGTCGGGACGCCCACGGCAAAGAGCATGTACAAGGTCAGAACCAGAGGATGCTGATAACCGATTGCAATGAGCCCCGATACGTTGCCGACCTGTAACGCCTCGCCCCCTAAAATCGATTTGATAAACGAAGGGAGCATGTCGACAAACTGAAGGAATGTTTTGACGCTTTCGTTGTCATTCACGATGCCGCATATGGCTATCTGAAAAAGGAAGATTATTAGAGCAATAAAACCCCACGCAGGCAGGATTCGAAGCGTCCAGAATCGCAGCAGCGGCAATGGGAACGAGGTATATTGCTTAGTCTCCATGGTTCGCCTCCTGCCGGTAGTATTGAATAAAGGCATTCTCCAGCGATGTCTCCGGTGTGGCGATGCGGTCGACGGGAAACCGGGCGAGCCATTTTATCACGGCCTCGGCGGTGCCGTGATAAGCAAGATGGAGCGATGTATCATTTTGCTGGATCATGCGGACTCCGGGCAGACCGTCGGTCGGCAGCGGTGGGACTTTGGTTCCTTTGACAAACCAGACCTTCAGACGCCTCTCTCCCTGTTGGACTATCTTTGAAATCGGGGCCAGCTCAATCAGGCGGCCCTGACGCAATATGGCAGCCCGCCCGCAGACGGCGGCCACTTCACTCAGGTCATGAGAGGATAGTAGCACGGTTGCCCCCGCCTGTGCGGCCTCGCGAATCAAGTCCAGCACAACCTGGCGCACGAGCGGGTCGAGTCCTATCGTGGGCTCATCCAGAATGAGCACTTCGGGCTTATGTTGAAACGCAAAGACGACACCCACCTTCTGACGATTGCCCTTTGACAGGGCGCGAACGCGTCGATCCAGATCCAGATCGAGTCGCTCGGCCAGCTCTTGCTGCCGCTTGTCCACTTCGTTGCCGTTGCCGAGCCTTGCCAGGAGTGTCAGTGACTTTCGTGCCGTCAGTCCCGGCCATGTACGAAAATCGCCGGGCAGATAACCGATACGCGTATGCTGCGTCGCCTGTCCCGACATGACTCGCTCACCCAACAGGCTACACTGGCCGCTCGTCGGTCTGAGCAGGCCCATCAGACAACGTATCGTGGTCGTCTTGCCCGAACCATTTGGGCCGAGGTAGCCGAATATCTCGCCCTTTTCGATGCCGAAGGACAAGTCCTCGACGCCTCTGGCTGAACCATACTGTTTCGTCAGTGTCTTGACTTCGAGTGCCTTCATATAACCCTATTGTCTTCAATTATCTGCTTTCTGTCCAGTTGAAATCAAACCGCTAAATATGTACCGATTC
>CAZSOR010000400.1:1574-4021 GCA_964608395.1 uncultured Pirellulales bacterium | reverse complement strand
GCCCAGAATCCGGCACCAAAAAGCAACCATATCGCCATCCTGCTATTGATGAATACCAGGTACAACACGAGAAAAGGAATCACGAAAAAAAGTGCCGCAACCGAGCATTTCAACTCTCCCTTCTTGTGAGCGACATGCGCCCAGACAAATGAGCCGACAGCTCCTCCCAGGCCGAAGACCGTCGCGGACAGGCCGCCGAACGTCAGCCCGAAGCCAAGCTCGTTGAGTACTGTCGGCAGCAGGGATGCGATAATGGTTGTCGAGACAGCGGCCGGCACTGCCATCATAAGGATGAGCCGGAAAGGCAACTGGTTCTTGTCCTGTTGGGCCGCTTCTTTCGTATGCACAGTCCGCTCAACGGCCAGCCGGACTCTCAATAATAAGACCAGGGCGATACCGATAACGGGACAGAACATCAGAGGATACAAACCCTGCAATCCGAAACGCGAGACAAGAAAGGCCGATATCACTCCGCCGCCCGCATACCCAAGAAAACCACCAGCCATAAATACGGCCGTGCTAACCGCCGGCGGGATATACCTGAGCCGGTGGACTCCCCGCAGTCCTTCCGGATGCACTATGGCAATTCCGATGCCGCTGACGACGGCCAGCAAAATCATGCCTCCAAAAGCGCCGCCCCCTCTTGGCAGGGCACCTAACAGGCATATAACCGAGCCCAAAATCAGCCCGATATGCAGAAACAGCGGCCTGCGCTTGTTGGCGCGCAAATGGCCGATCAGCGGCTGAACGCCATTGCACGTTAAATACATCACCGCCATGACAATCCCGCCCATAGACAGGCTCAACGAAAATTCGGCCCGGATCGCCGGAAGGATGGCAGGCAGCATACTCGCGTATATATCAATAAAGAAATGAACTGACGCAAGCACGAATAAATGCATCCAGTGAAATGTAGCGACTTTCCGTTTCAAATTGGCCGCCGAATCCGAAACAGATTAGTGTGAATAATCAAGCCGCTCCGAAATTGTGGCTGGATTGCCTCTGAAAGGACATTAAAAGCGAAAGGAAGATATGCGGTCACAGCAACCGGAAAAGTCCGACACATGAGCTAAACTTTCTTATAAAAGGTGAGTTTCCCTTAGAATCATGGCCAGGCCACATAGCCGGACCTTCTAAGTCTAATAATACCTTACCAGGCTACCTGATGCCAGACTTTAAAAAACATGAACAATTTGTTAAAATAGCAAGTGGCCTTAAACTACACAATTGGATATTTAAGGTATGGAAGAAGAATCGGAACAACAGACAGGCGAGTCGAATCGCTCACAGCCGCAACAGTTAAAGACTACTCTTCTGAGAAGCTCAGAGGGTCGTCTTTTACTGCTCGGAGTAGCTATGGCGTTTATATACACCTTCTGGCTCGGGATTAAGCTGCTGTTTTCTCCGGAGGAATCCCAGCTTCTCATTGGAATGACCGCTACCGAACTGATGTTCGGCCGGGCTGTCGCCATGGCGTTCGGATACACTCTGGGACTGGGGCACCGCACGGTCATCCCCATCTGCATCGTAATCGAGACAATTCTCGTGCTTATTTTCTATCCCTTATTTGTGTTTAGCTGGCGGCATTTACTGGTAATCAAAAGGCTCAAGAACCTATTCGCGCGAATCCAAAAATCCGCCGAAACTCACAAAGACAAGATCCAGAAGTACGGCGTCATCGGATTGTTTTTCTTCGTCTGGTTTCCCTTCTGGATGACCGGTCCGGTCGTCGGCTCCGTGATAGGATTTCTGCTGGGTCTGCGGGTCTGGCTGAATATGACCGTTGTGCTGACCGGAACCTGTCTGGCGATTTTTGGCTGGGCCTTTCTTCTGCGCCAGTTCCACAACCAGGTGGCATCCTACAGTTCATACGCAGCGATGGTCCTTATGTCGCTACTGGTCGTTATTATCATCGCCGGACATCTGCTGTACCGAGTCCTCCACGAAAACAAAAACAAGACATAACTCAGCATCGAATTTGCCGCCGTGATTCATCGAGCATCAGCATAAAATCCGTCCCTGCGACGGCTCTTCGTATACGCCCCTGTTTATATCCCGCCAGGGTCAAGTTGTTTAGCCGTTTGGGAGGATTGGAAATCTTCTCTGATGACCTCGATGAAGTTGATAATCGGGGCCTGGTCCGGATTCGGATTAGCCGACTTGGCAAGCAGCTCAAGGACCATAGCACTTCCTGCCCGAATGCCTTTGAACTCTTTGACCACTGCCCTGTTAGCATATCCGGCCGTCGCCAGTATATCGAAGCTTTCCAGCACGACTTTGTCCTGGAGTTTGATGTCGAATACTCGCCGGCCCTCACGGTCTTCCGGCAGTGCGTTAAAGCCGAGACGAACTGTGTACACGGCGGAGCTTTCGCCGGCGGCATCGTTGGTCAGCGGCACTTCGCAGCGCAGCATTCCCCGGCAGCCGGATGTGAACAGCCAGGGCTT
>CAZSOR010000400.1:0-1474 GCA_964608395.1 uncultured Pirellulales bacterium | reverse complement strand
CCGCCGGCCGGTATCATACTGATGGCACAGCCCGGGCGGTAGGCACCGAAGGTGGTGACTCCGTTGTCCTGCTCCAGGTCGTAAAACGCCGTGCAGGCCGAGCGGTAGAAAAGACCTTTCGCCGAGGCGGAGGTGATAGCGCAAGTGTGGCCGGGCCGTAAGAATTCCCAGGGAACCTGCTTGCCGGTTATAGGATGGTCCCGCATGATAATCTCGCCCGTTTGCAGATCGCAGGCCTGCGGCTCCAGGATTATTTTATCGGCGACGATGACCGGCCGGGTTCGGTAATTCAGCGCTCGTGACCATGTCATCCTGCCGTCCTCGGCCGACAGCGTTGTGATACGCCGCCATTTCATGCCGCCCTGGCTGAATCTCCACGCGTCGTGGTTGCCGTGGTTGCCGAAGAACAAGAGTAATCCGCTGCTGTAGGCGGCTCCCATTTTGTCGCCGCAGCAGCCGGTCAGGTCAACTGGACGGCTCCACAATTCCTCGCCGGTTTTGGCGTCCAGCGCACAAACGATCCTCCCGTCGGCGTCATCGTATGTCAGTGTCCCTTCCGGATGCTCCTCCCGGAACAATTCGGCCTGCAGTGAGCTGATAAGATATTGGACCTGGGATTTCTGTCTGTACGATGGGTTCTCTTTAAGTTTCTGAGCCAGGAACTCTTTCTTCTCTTTAAGCTCTTCAAGGACTCCTTCTCTGACTTTGTATATGCCCTTGTCTGCGAGTTTTCGTCTTCTCTGCAGGGCGCGGCTCTTTTGTTGTTCTGATATTCCGCTGTCGGCGTAGAAGATTTTGCCGTCCCCGATTGCAATCGTAATGTTGGCGATCTTTTTACCGTCGCGCTGCCAGAGCAGCTTTCCCGTTTCCGTGTCCATAGCGAAGATTTTGTCAGACGCCATCAGGTTACTGGTGACGGCGTTTGTCTGCAGGAACTCTCCGCCCCTGCCAAAAGATGTCATTGATCGATACATAGTGCCCGACCTCTCGGCGGCCCTGCGCAAGTCTATCGGATCGGGATACAACTTCCTGGAATTCTCGTACTGGCCTTTGTAGTTTTCGGGGATATTATCGACATTTTTCCACTTTCCATTTTCCAGGAAAAGCTTCACGACGACACCGTAATCTTCGTTCATGGCTTTGGCGGCCGAGCCGTAGAGAATATTGCCGACGACTGATATATAGCCCCATCGGCGAGGGCTCCCATCGGAAGAGGCTGGAACTTCGTATTCACGGATGGTAGCGCCGGTTTCCGGATCCAGCTTGTAACATTTATCGTCAGCAGCCACATACAAACCGTCCTGCGTGACAACCAGATTTCCACTGTCGGCTTTGACTTTGACGCGGACCGCCCCGGGAATCTCTCTTTTCCACAGCAACGTGCCATTGAACGCATCAGCGGCCGTGATGATTTCTTCACCCTCCATGAACAGCCGGCCGTTCATCGAGACAGGGCTTTGCGCGCATGCGTGCC
>CAZSOR010000399.1:0-4045 GCA_964608395.1 uncultured Pirellulales bacterium | reverse complement strand
GTGTGCAGCATACCCAGGCAACGGTATTAGGCACGTAGTCAGATGACTACGACGAACTACGGTAAGTAGCATCAGCTACGAAATATCCAAATGAAGCATTGCGTTTGTAGAGGTATGGTTTCAGGATGAAGCATGTTTTGGCTGGCAAGGAACGGTAATCCGCGTTTGGGCAAAAACAGGCTCCCGTCCCTGAGCAGTCAGGCAGAAAAAATTGAGTGGCTTTATGCTGTTGGTGCTGTTTGTCCTGAGAGTAGAGAAAGTGCAGGACAAGAACCAATTCCAAATTGGTATAAATCCTGTTGAGAACCTTTGGCATTACCTGCGAAGCCATTATTGGGCCAACAGAATTTACGCCGACTATGATGCCCTTCGCCTTGCCGCGGTCGATGCTTGGCAGAAGGCTGCTCTTGATAAGGAAACAGTCAAATCAGTTTGCTTTATTAAATATGCCCAACACATTTATTAATCGGTTTTGGTATTAGATACATAGCTTTGGCGGACGGCAGAATTGCAGAGCTACTCCGTATCTGCCGGAAGCCGAGTCGGCTCTTATGACCTTCGCGAATCCCGCAATCTTACCGCCAAATTCAAGCAGACCTGATGTCGGTGGTATTGACAATTCTACCTTCAACAGGTTGCCCTGCTCGAATGTGTCAGTCACAGTCTCAAAATACAAACCGCCGGGGCTTACATTCACTGTATGACCATCGTAGGAAATATTGGCGGTTGAGCCGACTTTCCGGCATGATATATTGTACTGTGCCCCCAATCGCCTGTGCCTGCGTTTTTCTGATCGATCCATCATACGCATCCTTGCATAATAGTGTTTATTCCCTATCCTTATTAAGTTGTGAAATAATAAAAGCAAAACTTGTTCCAAAGCACAGAGCGACAAAACAGCCCATTTTAACTTTTGCAAGTGTTTGCAAAGCATGAGGTTAGATGACGTTATCTATCCAGCATTGAAATATTTCGCAATTATATAAATCACTGCGTTGATAAATTCAAACACTAAAAGCTAAATTAATCGCTGGTTCTTGTGTTTTATTGTCCAATAACCATCTTCACATGCTTATTTTATAGAATCTTACGTTTCCTGTTAAACACATATCTTGTTCAGTCCGAAAAAGAGGACGGGTGCGTTGTTTTTTTGCAACATCTATTATTGACAATATTTAAGGCGGGTCGTATTATCGCAGCTATGCCAGAGAATGCAGAACAAGAATCGAAGAGATCAGAAAACCAGGGCGATTTCCTGAAGGAACATCCAGCGGCCGACCGCACAGGATTTGGGCTGCTTGGCGAACCAATCCTTCAGTCATTGCCTATAGGTATTGTTGCTTTCGATTCGGATTTGAAGATCCTCCGGGCCAATGCTCAGGCAAAAAAGCTTATCGAGTTGGGTGACTGCATCGATAAATCCCTGGCGAAAGGAACAGATGACAAAATATGGCAGGGCTGGACGGAGCAATTGAACTCGGCAATTTCAACGGGAAAACCGTGCAGGTTTGATGATATAAGCTATACAATGGACGGCAAAACAAAACTGCTTCGAATTGTCTGTACGCCTCTGGAGCCAGCCGAATCGGCAAAAAGTCTCGGCGGTATTATAATCGTCGAGGATGTCACCGAGAGGGTCAATATAGAAAGAAGACTGGCAAATGCCGAAAGACTGGCAGCCGTCGGCAAGCATGCCTCTAAAGTGGCTCATGAATTGAATAATCCGCTGGATGGAATTCTGCGATACATTAATCTCGCGATGAGGATTGTCGAGCAGGAGAATCTGACAAAGCCGAAGGAGTATCTCACCCAATGCCGGGAGGGGTTGATGAGAATGGTTCAAATTGTCAGCGAGTTGCTGGAGTTCTCGCGCAGTACGTACACGCCCCTGGAATATGTCAAGGTCGAGCAGATTATTGAAGATGCCATTAAGACGATGGAATCGAGAGCGGAGGCGGCAGATATTTCGATCGTAAGAAACTACACCTTTGGTATGCCGCAGGTCAGGAGCGGTAATTTGTTTCAGGTGTTCTGCAATCTTGTTAAGAACGCCCTGGATGCGATGCCGAACGGTGGGGAGCTTCGAATCTCAACCGGCCTGGCGTCGGATGATACCATTATGATCGAGCTTCACGATACGGGAACGGGTTTGCCGCCGGGAAGCATGGAAGCGATATTTGAGCCGTTCTTCACGACGAAAGAAGGCAGTAAGGGCACGGGATTGGGATTGGCTGTATGCAGGGACATCGTCGAGAGCTATCACGGTCGAATCACGGCCCAAAACGCTACCGATGGCGGCAGCATTTTCAGCGTGTACCTGCCGGTGGCCGGCTGAAGCATCATTGGAATTTACAAAATCGGTTTGGGAACTTTATGAGAAAGAAAAATATTCTTGTTATCGATGACGATAAAATCATCCTCGATTCGCTGTGCGAGTTTCTGTCACTCGAAGGATTCCGGACCAGCGGTGCCGGGACGGTCAAGGACGCTCTGGCTAAGCTGGAAGAGGAGAACTATTGTCTGGTCCTGACGGACGTCAATCTTCCGGATGGAGACGGCCTCGAATTATTAGGTATTATCAAGAGAAACTATCCCCAAACCGTGGTCGTCGTAATCACCGGATATGGTACCATCGATAGTGCCGTTAAAGCCATTAAGAGCGGCGCTTACGATTACCTTACCAAACCGATTATTGACGACGAGTTGCGTCTGGCCGTTGAAAGAGCGATTACGCAACAGTCGCTTATCAGTGAAAATGAGAGCCTTCGATTCCAGCTCCAGCGAAAACATCGCCTTGAGAATATCATCAGTCACAACTACAAGATGGCAAAGATTTTCGACCTTGTCGAGGCCGTCGCCGACAGCAAGACTACGATCCTGATGGCAGGTCCATCGGGCACCGGCAAGAGTATGCTGGCAAGGGCAATCCATCACAATTCGAGCCGGCGCGATCAGCCGTTCGTCGAGGTCAGTTGCGGAGCGCTGCCGGAGACGCTGCTTGAAAGCGAGCTGTTCGGTCATGTTCGAGGCTCGTTCACCGGTGCCGTGAATAATAAGGAAGGCAAATTTCTGGCTGCTGACGGCGGGACAATCTTTCTCGACGAAATAGCCAACGCCTCGCCTGCTCTTCAGGCCAAACTTTTGCGGGTACTGGAGGACAGGCAGTTCGAGCCGGTCGGCAGCAACAAAACCAGAACCGTGGATACGCGAATTATCCTCGCTTCGAATCGGGACCTTAGCGAGGAAGTCCGGCAAGGCAGATTCCGTGAAGATTTGTATTACCGGGTCAATGTGGTCATGATAGAGTTGCCACCCTTGTTTGAGAGGGTCGGAGATGTTCGGCTTTTGGCGGAGCATTTTCTCCGGATGTACTCGGCCCAGCATAAAAGGGACAAGCTCGGCATGACCGATGAGGCAATGGAATATCTGGAGCGGTATCCGTGGCCCGGCAACGTTCGTGAGTTGGAGAATGTTATCGAACGGGCGGCTTTGCTGAGTAAGAGCAAATTCATCGGCCCGGAGGATCTGCCGGACCCAATTAAGGCCGAGCAACCCCGGCAGGCAACAGAGTACAAAACAATGAGTCTCAAAGAAGCATTGGCCGGGCCTGAGAAGGACATTATCAGGCAGGCGCTGCAAGCCAATCACTGGAACAGGCAGGCGACCGCCAGGGCACTTGATATTAACCGAACAACTCTCTTCAAGAAGATGAAGCATTACGGCCTCTATGACGAAGCGGAACGGTTGGGTCTGACCTGATAAATTGCCTGCAGGATAGACTCACGTCCCGGCATATATTTAAAAACCCCTGCTTTTTTGCGGAGGGAGGGGAGAAGGAAGAGAAAAGCAGGGGCAAAATGAAAAAGCTATTATTATTATAGCAAATTTCCCGAAAAGGTCAACAAAAAAACGCCCTCAAACTCATCCGGAAAGTCCCCTTTTCATTGACAGTATTCTTTCTAAATACCGAGAGGTTGATAAAAACAGTCTGGTTACATCATAATAATGATTTTATCTGCGACTCAGTGACAGTATATTATGCCCG
>CAZSOR010000398.1:0-4048 GCA_964608395.1 uncultured Pirellulales bacterium | reverse complement strand
AAAATATCCGCTTTGTTTTGTGCTGTAGCTATACCTACGGCGGACAGACCGCTGCTGTTGTATTAAAGAAAACATATTGAATATCCAATGTCGAATAATGAATATTGAATAATGAAGTGGATGGATCGATTCGCAAATGCAGGAAGAATCAGATATGGACAAAAAGTATGATCTTGAAAAACGATTGATTGACTTTGCTGTACGTATCATAGACTTAGTTGAGACTTTAGCGAATACACGTACTGGGAACCACATAGCAGGCCAGTTGGTTCGTTGTGGAACGTCCCCAGCACCGAATTATGGCGAGGCTCAAAGTGCTGAATCTCGCAATGATTTCATTCACAAGATTAAAATAGTCCTAAAAGAGCTAAGAGAAACGAAAATATGGTTACAGATTATTCACCGCAAACGTATGACCAAGTCTGGAAGTCAGACGGAATCACTAATAACCGAATGCGATGAATTAATCTCAATTTTTGTTAAAAGTGTAAAAACAGCAGAAAAAAATAAACGCAACACAAGTGGAAAGCGTTGATATAGTTACTTGGAAGTTCGATATTCAATATTCAGTATTCGATATTCGTTGTTTAATATATTATTGATAACAGAAATATCAGAGACGTAACGAATGACTGAAAGAGTAGCAATAACCGGAATGGGAATTGTTTGCCCCCTGGGGCACGATGTTGAGACGCTTTGGCAAGCCATATTAGCAGGTAAAAGCGGAACGGCTAAGACCACGATTTTCGACGCTTCGACGTTTCCCACAACATTCGATGCCGAAGTCAAAGACTACGACCATTCACAATATACGAAGAATCCTCAACTGCACGAACACAGCAACCGAGGCTCCGGCTTTGTCGTCGGGGCGGCAGCCCAGGCCTGCCGGCAGGCGGCGATTGATGTGGAAACAGACGAGCCGACCGATGGAATAGACCGCAGCAGATTGGGAATCTATCTGGGAGCGGGCGAAGGTTCCGTTGACAATGATGTATTTTTTGCCGCAATCGCCGAAGGATGGGACTCAGAGAAAGACAAGATGGACTGGGGCCGGTGGGCACAAGTTGCTTTCGGGCGGATGAGCCCGATGCGCGAGCTTGAGCAGGAGCCGAACATGCCTGCCGCTCATCTGGCCATGCTAACCGGTGCCCGCGGGCCGACACGTAGTTGTCTGACGGCCTGTGCCGCCAGTACGCAGGCTGCGGGCGAGGCGACTATGCTGATTCGCAAAGGCGACGCCGATGTGGTCATAGCAGGCGGCGCGCATTCGATGATACACCCGCTAGGTCTGACGGGTTTCAATCGTCTGACCGCCCTGTCAACGAGAAATGACAGTCCCGAGACGGCATCGAGACCGTTCTCTGTCAGCAGGGACGGCTTCATACTCGGTGAAGGCGCAGCGATACTTATCCTTGAATCCCTCACTTCTGCGAAAAAGAGAGGTGTCGAAATACTGGCCGAAGTCATCGGCTACGGCAGCAGTTCGGATGCTTTCCGTGTCACCGATATGCACGAAGAAGGCAGAGGTGCGGCCCTGGCGATAAACGCGGCACTCGCTGATGCGGGCATTACATATAAGGACATCGATTACATCAATACCCACGGCACGAGTACCGTCGAGAACGATTCGGTCGAGACCAAGGCCATCAAAGCCGTATTCAAGGAAGAAGCGAAGAACATCCCTGCCAGCAGCGTCAAGAGCATGCTGGGCCATTTGATAGGCGCCGCCGGCGCCGCCGAGATGATTACCTGTGTCCTGGCAATCCGGGACAACATCGTTCCGCCCACAACGAATCTGAACGATCCCGATCCTGCACTCGATTTGGATTATGTCCCCAACAAAGCCAGAAAAATGCCGGTCAACATCGTAATAAACGAGTCCTTCGGTTTCGGCGGACAGAATAATGTTGTAATCGTAAAAAGATATGAATAATATTTAGCCGGCGTTTTTACCGCCGGTTTACGCGATACGAATTATGATTGATATTAAAGAAATTCGAGACAACCCGGAAAAGTTCAAAAAAGCTGCAAGAGATAAACACTTTGACGTGGATATTGACCATCTGCTCAGCGTAGATGCTGATATTCAAGAAAACAAAAAGAAACTACAGTATATCGCCACCGAAAAAAACAAGCTCGGTAAATCAATACCGAAACTGTCCCGAGACGAAAGAACCAATGCTATAGGTAAGCTGAGTCTGCACAAGAAAAACGAAGCAAAATTTCAGGATGAGATAAAGAGTCTCCAGCCTCAGTTCGATCAGATTATGCAGCAGGTTGCTCAGCCGGCGGATGATGATGTGCCGTTAGGCAAGGACGATACGGAAAATACCGAAATACGGAAAGAGGGCGAAATACCCCAGTTCGATTTCGAGCTTAAAGACCACGTTCAACTGGGCCTGGCACTGGGCATGATGGATATCGAGCGTGGTGTAAAATTAGCGGGGTCAAGAAATTATTTCCTGAAAGGTGACGGTGCCCTGCTGCACTGGGCGGTCCTGCGGTTCGCGATGGATTGTATGGTCGGCAAAGGTTATGTCCCCTTATCGGTGCCGCTTCTTATGAAAGATGAGGCGATGCGTGGGACGGGCTACTACCCCGGCTCCGAAGAGCAGACCTACCGGATGGAGAAAGACCAGCTTAACCTGGTCGGTACCGCGGAGGTCCCGCTGACGGCTTACCGGATGGGTGAGATTTTGAGCGCCGACGAGCTGCCGTTGAAGTACGTCGCTTTGTCGAGCTGCTTTCGGCGAGAGGCCGGCGCCGCGGGCAAAGACACCTATGGCCTGTACCGGATCCATCAGTTCGACAAAGTCGAGCAGGTCGTGATCTGCGAAAACAGTGCCGAGACGAGCAGAAAATTCCACGAAGAAATTTTAGCTAACGCCGAGGCCGTAATGCAGGCTCTCGAGCTGCCCTACCGTATCGTCAACGTCTGCACGGGCGATCTCGGACGAGGCCAGGCCAAGAAATTCGATATCGAGACATGGATGCCCTCACGCGGCAATTATTGCGAAACCCACAGCGCCAGCAAGTTCTATGAATTTCAGGCCCGGCGAATGAATCTCCGCTACAAAGAGCCTGCTACCAAGAAGAATGTTTTCTGTCACACGCTTAACAATACCGTCATCGCTTCGCCGCGAGTCCTGATCCCCATCATGGAGCTTTACCAGAACTCCGACGGCTCAATAACGATACCCAAAGTTCTCCGCCCATATATGAATGGCAAAGAAAAAATCATTCAACCTTAGTAATCCAGGGAGCATGATCATGACCAAAGAAGAAGTCCTCGAATTCGCAAAGAAAAATCCTATGTTCAGTCTTGCCACAACCGATGGCAGTCAGCCTCATACGCGTATGATGATGGTATGTAAAGCCGACCAGAACGGTATCTTGTTCACCACCGGCAGGGACAAGGATGTCAACAAACAATTGCAGGCCAATCCGGCGGTCGAAATGTGCTTTTTCGCTGCAGGCGATGAAAACCGCCAGGTCCGCATCGAAGGCACCGTGGAGATGCTTGACGATTTGGAGTTGAAGAAACAGATTCTCGAAGACTTCCCGTTCCTGAAACCATGGATCGAGCTCCAGGGCTACGAGGTCATGATCCCCTACGTCCTGAAGAACGGCAAGGCCACAACATGGTCAATGACATCTGCATTCGAGCCCAAGCAGTACATAGAACTCTAAATCTGACCGGCAGCCCTGTTGCCGCTTTTTTTCGCGTACCTTGTGAGCGGACCGCCTTAGTGGCAGGAGAAAATCATGCGAAGAGTTGGTTTATTCTTCTGTGCAACACTGATTGTATTAAGTATCTGTGTTTCCGACTGTTTCGGGGCCTATGATGTAGTAATAAAATCAGGGCGGATCTATGATGGTTCCGGCGGATCTTCTTATGTTGCCGATGTTGCAATTCAAGATGATCGTATCGCAGTTATCGGGCAGCTCGATGCCGGTGCGGATTTGGTGATTGATGCACAAGGTCTTGCCGTAGCGCCGGGTTTTATCAATATGCTGAGCTGGGCGACCGACTCTCTTATTGAGGACG
>CAZSOR010000397.1:0-4111 GCA_964608395.1 uncultured Pirellulales bacterium | reverse complement strand
TTGGGATTGCCGGAAATAAAATTCTCGTATTCCGTAACCGGCAGCAAAGCGCCGATTCCTGCTTACGCAAAGCCCGCCCCGTACTTGATACGGGGAATGCCTGGAATTAATTCCGGGTATTATGAACACGGAGCGAGAATCTCTTCGGACAAGAAATACATGTTCTTCACCCGGAGTACCGGATGTAATCTGGGCCCGGTTTGTGATACGGGTGACATCTACTGGGTGGAACTCAAGGAATACCTTGCTGAAGCTAAAACCTGGTAGATGGTAAGAGCGGGCACTGGGATCCACCCCTACATAATGCCTTTTGTTCAGGAGTACAATGATGAGAACACTGTTTATAAGCTTAATGATTGGTCTGGGAGTGGTCCACACAGGTTTAGGCGACACCGAAGTTAAGACACTGGTTCACGGGGGAAGAACGCGGTCCTACCGTGTGCATCTCCCGCCGTCGTATCGGGAAGGTCGATGAACAACCGGTCCCACTTTCCCTGTTCGCTCGTACGATCCAGGGCTATCCACAGCCGGCCGCTCTTCACCATAGGAGTTGCCCAATCAATGAAAAACTGCTGATTAGTTTTGAATTCCGGCAGCTTAACATCCTGCGGCTTATCAGGGGTTACTGTCCGGCTCGATGACATGCCGCCTATGATCCGCTGCGCCTCCCGCTCGGTGTGATATTGAAGCCACTGCTCATCTTGTGCTCCGGCCGTTAATGTAAGAACAAGCATGCTAATTCCCACGGCGAGCAAAATGCAGGTTCTATTTCTCATTTTACGATACCTCCATATACAGTTAATAAAATAAGCCGGCCCAGGGACCCGTTTTTACCTGCGATGTAAGACAAGACGTGGATGCAGTTCTAATGCTACACTTTTTTTCGTACTCTTGTCAATATTATTTCTGTGCATCCTTGCTGCTTGCTGCTCGGCATTATTCAAACAGAATCAATGTTATAAGCGTTTTGCAAGCCTATTTACCCAAATTCCCCTGGGCAAGGTGGATTAGCCATCGGATACCGGGGCTTTGTTGGGTGGCCGGCTGTGAGTCGGCGGATATAGCCGGCTCATTGAAGTGATTGGCGAGCTGGTCTATGTCCTGGAGGTATGAGAATATCAGCGAGCCTCGGGCCTGGCCGTTCACGTCGAAGGTGATGGTCTTGATGATGTCATTTTCCATGTCGATTGTATAGATTAAATCCGTGCTGTTTTGCTGCTCTTCGTGGGAGATCACGACAAATACATCCGTTTCGTTTTGAGCCCGTTCGCTCTGGAACCATATCCGCTGTTCGGCAGCGTCCCGGCGTACGATATGGGCTGCGTGCATCCCCATCCACGGCCGGGCCAGGCCCTTGAAGAACGTTCCGGGTGGGTATGCTTCGAGCACCTTTCCCTCGGCGAGACATACTTGTGCTCCTTTGCAGGAGTCGGTGATTACAAGTTCGTTCCCCACTTGCAGGATCAGCCATGCCGGATGTTCTTTCGCCGCGTCATAGACAAACGGGATGCATCCCCGGCCGGTGATCTCCTGTTCGCCTACGATGCCGTTAATGCGAAAATAGGTCCAGCCTCTTTTGTGCATCGGATCGCGGTCGTCCACGATAGGAATATCCGCCGGCCAATTGTACTGAAACCGCTCCGGGCCTACGGTGTTGTAAAGATAGTCCGTCTGGAAGTCCGGCGCGTTATTGAAACGATAATCCACAAAGCTCGTCAAGAATCCCGTATTCGGGTCGCGCACGTAACTGCCGAGGCCTTTGACATTGTCTTCCACGTTTGATAGAAACTCGGAGAATTCCGCGGTATCGGTCGGCAGTCGGCGAACCTTAAGGTTGCTCCAGCATACGCGGCAATTGGTGATATGAACGAGGTTGTTGCCGCTGTCGAAATAATAGTTGGCCCGGCCGTCCTCAAGCCAGGCGCAGAGTTTATTTATTTGCTGTGGGTCCCACCGCTGCATTCGCATGAACACCGGACCATCGGCGCCGTCCGGGAAATATAACCACTGCTCGTATGCTCCTTTACTGAGACTGCCGCGGGATTCCGGATTGTTGTCCCTAAGTTGAGTCGTAAAATGCATGCTATTGACGTCGGATCTGGAGGTCAAGGGTGGTTCGAGCAAAGGTTCTTCCGGCCGGAGCGACATGCCGCCTATACCGATCAGCACCACTGCTATGGTCGCTAATATTGTCAGGCCGAGTCTCGAACTGGCGGTGGCAAGGGCCGCCGCGGTCAGGCCGACCTGCGTGGTGTTCGCGGCGACTGCCACAACTGACGCGCTCCCCTCCGCCGGGGCCGTCAGTCTGCCGAATAGACCCAAGCTCATCAATAGTAAGCTCTTGCTCAGACCTTGGTGATCCAGCTCTTTTTTGAGAGCATTTTTAGCGCGGAAGAATAAAACACGTGCCTTTACCTCGCTGCACTGCATGGTCACGGCGATATCCGAGTACGATAAGTCCTCGAAGCAGCGCAGCGACAGAACCGCCCGGTATTGCTGCCTGACTTGTTTCATCGCAGCCATTACTTTTTTTGATAAATCCTTGTGGACTAATTGCTGGAGTCCTTCGTCCTTTTGATAATCGCCACGGTGAGAAAGAAAATCCTGATAAAAGGCCGGTTCGGAAGTCGGTGCCATTTTACGCTTGGTCTTGTAATACTGCTGTATTTTGCTCTGTGCAATCCGGTACATCCAGGGCCAGAAACTCTCCGCTTTTTTGAGACCATCAAGAGATTTAAGCATTTGTAGTAATACCTCCTGAGACAGGTCTTCGGTTAATTCGTAATCCAAAGTCACACGATAAACGTACGCGCGCAACCTCCCCTGAGCTTTTTGGGCCAGTAAATCGACACTATTACCGTGACCCTGTTGCGCCAGCTTAACCAGCTCGGTCCATTTTTGTTCTTCACTCATAAAAATCGTTCGCCTACATGATATAGACGATAGAAGCAGAAATTCGTTACGATTGTTTTCAAAAAATGTGAATAAAATCCAACAATTTCCTTTAGTTAACCACTTTAAGGCTCATTTTGACTGTTTTTGAGGGATGAGAATTTTCACTGTAAATTCCGGCTTGTGGTATGCCGAACATGCTCTGTGCACCAAAAAAGCCCTTGTTCGAAGACAGGGCTTTTGAATCGAGGCCGGTTATATCTTGCTGCGAAAGGTTTTTATTCGTGCCGATTGGCTTTGGCTCTCTTTCTTCTTCTTTTTTTCCAGAAGATAAGGCCGGCAGGGGCAATGCCCAAACCGGCAAAGCCCGCCTTGGCCTCTATTGGAATGAACGGAAGAATATCGCTGAGCGTTATTTCCGTATAACCTTCGGGTGGATTGGTGTCGAAGATGTCTTCATCAAGCTCGATATTATAGTCCCCAAACGTATTGACTTCGTGGAGGTTCAGTTCCTGGAACATGGTCATAAAGCTTTTGCCAATGGCCAGGTCACCTTCTACGCGGACCGGTATTTGCTCTTTAATTGCAATCCAGACTTTACCTTTTATATTCTGTATATCAGCAATTACCTTGGGCAAGAGTTCCTTGAAGGTACCGGGATCTTGATACTCAAAAACCTCCGCTTCGACGCCGTTGATATTTTCTCGTCCCAATTCCTTATAATCGCCCGCCATAAGCAAGTTGATAATACCTTTGGGAGTCCCGTTCTCCAGTAGTAGCATTTGTTTGTCCGTAGATGCAAATATCCCATACTTTTTATAAAGAGGAAGAATAAGAAGGGTTTGTCGCTTCGGCCGATTGAAAGTGAAACGGTAGATCAATTTGTCCCCAATGTATCCTTCCTCAACTAAGCCATGTTGCTGTGAAAAATATTTCACGAGGTCAAATTCCCATTTCATCCCGTTGAATTCTAAAACGCTGCCGGGCTCGCCCGGACGCGTAAAGGTTTTTGTGCCTCGTATTATCAATGTCTCAATTTCATCGACATTTTGCTGAACATCTGCGAGAACTACGTTGCCGTTTCCCGGCGCCCAGAAGGGGCCGAATAAAACCAATGTCATTGCCAATGCGATAACTGCCGCGGCTGAATATCGTGTTATTTTACTTTCCATGATAAATCTCCATAAATTCTGAACTGTGGTTTTTGCATTCCGGCTGG
>CAZSOR010000396.1:0-4116 GCA_964608395.1 uncultured Pirellulales bacterium | reverse complement strand
ACTTCATAATGTGAGGAATGGAATAGAATGTTCCCGGTAACTATGCTACAGTATCGTTAAATCTCAGCTTACGGCGCTGGTTCCGGAGCGGGCTTAAGCAGCCGAATGTCATCAATGAATATCTTCCCTGCACCGCCGGGAATAGTCATATTGCCTTGGGCACCAAGACCAATCGCGATTTTGTCTATGTTGGTCAGAGTTATACCCTGATCGGCTAAAGTCTGAAGTGGTATGACCCACTCGGTCCAGGTGTCGATCTGTGCCGCGGCCGGATCATCATGGACTATAACCGCAGGTGTGCCGGCACTGTTGGAAACAGCCACATAAAGCGGCTCGGCAGCGTTGCTGGTTATACCGATATCCTGGCTTGCCCACTGCTGACCAACCGTGCCCGTAGTCGTGACGTTTGTGAATACGGCCTGGCAGGTCAGAGCGGCATCATGGCTGGTCAGAGCCAAACCGATATAGACATTCGAGCCCATAGCGATATTCTGTGCCGTAGCACCCGTTACCGGCTGCCAGCTCGAACCATTGGCCGAATGTGAAACCGTAAAGAGGCCGGAAATACTACGCTCCAGCTTCACCCAGTATGGAGCGGTAAGCCCGCTCTGGTTCGTATTGAAGCTTGCAGCGCCGGTATCCGGTCGACCCTGTGAGGCAGCTCCGTTATCTGGTGTAACGCAAGCAAAAGCATGCTTCGAGCCACCATCAAGCGTCTCTCGGATCATCACGCCGGCCTTGGCCCAGCCATTCGTGTTCTCTACACTGTCAATTCTGGCGATAATCGAGCCGGCACCGGTGAGCATCTTGTAAGCGAAGTGGAACTCATCGTGGTACTCGCCTGCTCCTGGCCCTATGTCCCAGATGTCCGCGCCTGAGCTTGTCATAGTATATGTGCCAATCGGGCCTTCGACGAAGCTGCCGGTTGATGCCGAGTAGCCTCTAAACCATAGCGACAATTCCGTTACGCCTTCTTCCATCCAGTCTCGCTGCTCTGTCAAAGTATGCTCCACTTCCGAATAATAAGCATATCCCTGCTTGTTGTTGTCGTATGCAACCGGCATAGACTGATTGCCGCCATAGACGATAGTCTCTTCGGTATAAGAAGCGGTGGTTTCATCACCAACCGCAGCGCCGGTGCCGTTGCCGGCAAAGTAAGGATCAGTACCGGGTGCGCCATAGCCAAGTCCATCGTGCCATGCGTACCATATCTGATTGTCGTTGACATCAAAGGTCTCGAAATCATCTATGACAAAGAAATCACCCGTCGTAAAGCTCCAGACGTTGCCCGCCCAGGGACTATCGGGATTGACGCCGTTGACCTCATCTATCCGCCAGTAGTATGCCGTATTTAATGAAAGCTTGCCGGGATCATAGCTCTCTTCGCCGAGGGCTTTTTGCTCCTTGTACTCAGGCGAGGATTTCGTTGCATTCTTGACGGCGTCCGCATCCGTTCCGAAGTACACCTCGTGCGAATCGGCGACGGCTCCCGCAACCCAGCCAAGAACCACCGACGGTTTTACATCCACAGCACCATCGGTTGGATTCGGGCCGCTGACCGCGCCCAGAGTAGTGAAGCTCCAGACTTCGCCCTTGTACGTACCGGCGCCATCAAACTCATCTACACGCCAGTAGTAAGTCTTAGCCAATTCAATTTGGCCGGGAGAGTAACTCGAAGGACCGCTCGGAACACCCATGGCAGCATTGCTTACTTCGTCAAAATCTTCGCCGAATACAACATAGTTCAATTTTGCTCCGTAACCTGCCGTCCATGCAAGCCGGACATTCAGATCTACAAATTCGGCACCGTCTGCCGGCACGGGGAAATACGCAGTCTTGGGTGGAAGCGAGAAACTCCATACATCGCCTTTCCAGGGACTGTTCGGCTCGGCTTCATTAACCTCGTCAATACGCCAGTAGTAAGTCGTACCCGGAACAAGGCCGTCCGGGTAAGCATATCCGGTAAAGCCAGCAATATAAAACAATGTATCCAATGCCTGGTTGCCTCGGAATACTTCAGAGTCTCGAGTGGCGTTGTTCACATCGTCAAAATTATCACCCATGTATACATCATGCGAAGCCGCAAAATCTCCCGCACGCCAAGCCATGTTTACCCATGTATCGGCATGTAAGGCACCGTCGGCGGGAACGGGGCCTGCGGCCTGTGGATAATCACCGAAACTACTTGGCCAGGCATAACCCAGGGTTAATATTTCATTGGAACTGAGGGGGATATCCCAGATGGCAACGGTCGATACATTGATAGTAGCGTCATCGCCGTCCTGGTTATTGCCAGCGGCAAACAGCAGAAGCGTATCGGCAAGACTGAAACGACCGTCGATTCCCTGCTGGTTTCCCTTGAATATTTCAACACCATCGACATAAAGGTCATGTCGAACGCCGTTATCGACCACTACGACCATGCGATACCAGGTGTTTGCCTGGGTGGTGTAATTAAACGCGTTGGAGTAACCAACGGCACCAATTCCGATCGCACCGGATGAATTGATGGTCCAGTCGGAATCATCGGTGTTGGTCGGATCGGTCTGAAAGAGATCGTTGTAACCGTTGGGAGGGTCGGAAAGACTGCTTGACGGGTAGCTGAAATCAATGAGCAGGGTCCATTCGTTTACTTTGGCCCCGTCGCCATTGGGGACGATACCATGCGTGCATATGTAGTAACTGCCCTCGCCGATAGTCATGGCACCATCTGCGGCGCTGACGCCCGCGATATCCTGAGCCGAGCCGACTATTTCCAAGGGGGCGCCGACCGTAGCACTATTTGGATTCGGTGCATTGAATTCCCACACACCTTTCGGTTCGGGAACAGCCGCCTGTACCTGTAATGTCAATGTCACAATCAAGAACCAAAAACTAAGCCTTTTCATAACTCTCTCCTCATATAATTAAGTTAACGATATTAGGTACTGATCTCCG
The DNA here is from genome assembly GCA_964608395.1 of uncultured Pirellulales bacterium. Classification (GTDB taxonomy): domain Bacteria; phylum Planctomycetota; class Phycisphaerae; order Sedimentisphaerales; family Anaerobacaceae; genus JAFGPJ01. The sequence goes on along the minus strand of CAZSOR010000396.1, from coordinate 1,179 downwards.
ATGGATCAGTTTGCTTTTACTTAGCTCCGCAAGAGCTAAATCGTTGTATATTGATCTAACATTTTCCATTTGCATGGTTAACAAACATAATTTTCTTCGTACACCACTAATAATCTTACCATATACCCCTTAAAATAACAAGAGATTCCACTTTCAAAGCCACTTTGCTGAAAATCTGCACGAGAACATGATTTTATGTGCCTCGCCCTCCTGCCAATCTCAGCTTTTGTACAGACCTCGAGTGCTCGCACCTTCATAGATCCAAGCTGTTTAGCCCGGGATTTCCAATATACATTTCACTGAAACACTCCTGCAAGCTTCAAGTCTCATAATAAAATAAAAGGGGGGTAGTAGGTTAGCTCCTCCTTGTTGCTACTTGCCAAAGGTGTAACCATTAACAGCATGGGTGATATCGCTCTCTGTAACAGTCCAGGAGCCGTGTTCTGCCACCAGTGGTTGGGGGTCGTATTGCCATCGTATTAATTGAGCATCTTATTATCGTCATATTAGGGCAAGAGGAGCTAACCGCCTATCCCCTTATTCTATATTACCACTTCGTCGAGCACGCTGTCTATTGTGGTAACTACGTATTTTTACATAAAAAATAAAGATTCATCTCAGGTTGGAAACCTGCCCGAGCACCCTGTCTTGGTGTGCGTAAGTCTTTATTAATAAAAGGCTTAAAGGCTGCTGTCTTGAGATGGTGGATTATTGTATTTCTAAACACTTACAAACTTCAAGGTCTATTGCTCAGGCGGGCCGGTATATTCAGCTATAAAATCCTGCATTTCGAAGTTGTTCTAAATTCCAGCTCTATAGTCGAAAAGGCTGACATTTGGGTGGTTTTCTGTTATCCTGCCTTCCAGTAGTTTGCACTCTTTGTATAAAATAAGCAGCAACTTAAAAAGAATCTGCGATGTAAGAAAATGGCACGGAAATTCACACTAACATCAAGAACTGCAGCGGGCCAGATAGACTTCGCGGCAGATCTCAACGAAGAGCAATTAGCCGTGGCGACCGCGCCTGCCGGTCCAATGTTAGTCGTGGCCGGTGCTGGCAGCGGCAAGACGAGGGCCCTGACATATCGCCTTGCCTGGCTTGTTAATAATGGGGTGGATCCCTCGCGCATCATGCTCGTGACCTTTACGAACCGCGCCGCCCGCGAAATGCTCAGCCGGG
>CAZSOR010000395.1:0-4123 GCA_964608395.1 uncultured Pirellulales bacterium | reverse complement strand
TGGCTCGAACCGCTGCGTGCCAGCCATTGCTCAATATCGGCAATCCTGCCGGCGAGTTTGTTCCCGTCACCAAGCATGGCCACAAGGTCGACTCTCATCTGCAGATATTCGGGACTAATCGCCAGAGCCCTGGAGAGAAACAATGCGCTGCTGACGTATTCACCGGCGGCAAATAATGCATGTCCCCGACCCGCAAGGGCCAGAGGATTGTCCGCCTGATAAACAGACACCAGAGAGAAGCAGCTCGCTGCACGATAGTACCTGCCCGCCTTCAGATGCTCTTCGGCATCGCGCATGTGCCGATTGAACTTGGAATTCGATAGAGAATCAAGACTCTTATGCCGGCCCATAATGCGGTTTGCTTCGGCGGAAATGTCGGCTTGTGAAAGTTTATTCAACTCATCCAACGGATGACTTTTCTTTTGAGAATTTTCGTAGTTTGATATTCCTGTAAACTCCAAACCGGTCTGCCTGCCGAGGCCAGCTCGATTTAGTCCCCCTCCTGCTGCCGGGGCAAGCTCTTCTCCGTTGAAACCGAGTCCAGTTGCCTGCGGCTTGTAATAGTTCAGAGTGCCGCTTGAATCAATCCGCTCCCGGCGGGCGGCCTGGCGGGAATCAGGCACGTATTGCTGATATCCCGAAGGCGTCTGCTCGCGTTTTGCGACCGGCTCAGTGCTCATATCCTTATATGCATCACGTCTCTGTATAGTCGCATCGAGTGACTTCGTCAAATCATCGAGATGTTGCCTTACCCGCTCAAGAACGTCGCTTTGCTGTCGATCCTGCCCGGCCCCTGTCAGGCCGGAAGTATCGCCTCTTGCCCTCTCAAGTGTCCCGAAAGTACCGGCGGAAGTTTGCCCCTGACCCGTTTGAAACTCTCTGTTCGCGGTGGAGAAGTTTGTGTCCTTTTGCATAAAAAGATTCTTCTGCGATGTGGAATCCATCGAGGGCGTCGACTGCTCCAAAGCGGAAATCCCTTGATGGGTCAAAGCGGTTTGTCTTCCATCCCCGTCCCGATTTTGTGGGGGCGTCTGCATCTCAAACTTTGGTCTTAGATTCTCGATGTTTGTCCCTTGACTCGGGTACTTAAAAGACTCGTTCTTTTCCCACCGGCGTTCCAGATTCGGAATCGTTGTTGAGTCCGTGCCTAGCCATCCAGTGGACTGCGTTCTATCCCTTATGTCTTGAGCCTGCTCTTTGAACAGTTCAGTCGCCGACGTTTGGCTTTGCCTGCGTATGCCGATTTGAGCCAGCGTAAGTTGCTCCGTATTACGCGGACTCTGTGACATACTTGTCGGGAATTTGCTTTCCAGCATTAATCGCGACTGGGCCAACGGACCGTATTGAGTATTAGGTCCCTGCAAACCCGAATCAGCGGCTGTAGTACCCTGGGCAAACAAAGTCTGTTCCCGCTGCATGGACTCCGAACCAAATACGCCGGTTCCCTCGGAGCGGGTATTCTGCTGCGCACGGGCGCTGGCCCTTGTACGTTCCGGCATGAAAATCTCGGACCGGCCCGGCATCATAGTCGTGACAGTTTCGGCTGGAGAATAATAAGGCTGAGTTCCGTATTTGTTGGAATGCGTCTGAAAATCTTCCGAGCCGGCTGTATCTCTCAAAAAAGAGCTAAGTGAGGATGAACCGAGGCTCGAACCGAAGCTTGTAGGTGATCGGTATGGCACATCGCCGCGGAAGTGCCTGCCGCGACGCACATTGCCGGTAATTAACAAATTTCCACTCGTATCTATCGGAGCAGGAGTGTTTACCAGAGAACTGCGGAAAGTGCTCGGAGGTACTGTGCTTGGGCCGACCGGATTGCCAATCCCCGGATTTTCTATCGACCCGCTTGCCGGCCAACAAAACACAGCCGACAATACTACTGCGATCATGAAAATCCGATACTTCATAATACCAAATACCTCAAAACTACCCTTTTGAGTAATCTGCAATCCCCCGACGCTTCTATACGTCCGGGTATTGTTGGTATTTCGGTTTTTCAGCCCATGACAGTTTACTTGCTAATGTATCCCATTTGCTTCGAATCGGATTATTCACAATCAAAAAATCACTATTTTCCTTCTCCACCCTCACGATATCGTTAATCGTCAAATTCTGTGAAACCTGCCCATCAATAGAGATAGTGGTCCCTTTATTGACTCTGACGCCAAAAACCTCGATTTTACTGTCGGCATTTATAACAATCGACCTGAAGCTCAGCGAGTGAGGGCATATGGGGGTTATCACCACGGCCTCGATTTTAGGAGATAATATTGGTCCCCCAGCTGATAGGTTATAGGCCGTAGAACCGGTCGGAGTGGAAATTATCAAACCATCAGTAACACAGCCGGCCAGCGATTGACCATCCACCAATATTTTAAGTTCGATCATTCTAAAGGGTGGTCCCGCTGTGATAAAAATGTCATTAATCGCGGCCGAGCAAAACTTCTCGTCGCAGTTCTCGCCCTGAGCATCGCTGAAAACCCTGCAATTCAGCATCATGCGCTTATCTATTGGAACCGTGCTCTTCTTTAAGCGAGGAAAAAAATCTTGCAGCTCAGCCACGCTGAATTCCGCCAGGAAACCGAGCTTGCCGACATTCACGCCGATCACAGGCAAAGATGCCTTACTGACGTTTCTTGCCGTCGAGATAATGCTGCCGTCACCGCCGAAAACAATAGCAAAATCGCATTTTTTCAGGACCTTGGTATCCTCGGATGGCAAGGCTGTCGTGTAGGTCTGTTTTAAGTCCTCGATGCCGTAACTTGCCACGATTTCCGCTTTACCCTTAGCAAAGCCGAGGAATTCATCAATAGCTTCACTGACACCTCGCTTCTCAAGGTCCCCGAAAATCACCAATTTAGGTAGAGATTTCATCGCCGGTATCGCTTAGTTTTAAGCTTGAACCTTTAAGTTTTAAGATTTAAGATTTTCCTTACCGTCTTTGCTATTGTTTCGGCATTTGCGCCCGCCTCCATAAGTTGTACGTCGCGAGAATTATGTCCTATAAATCGCCTTGGCGCACCAAGCAAGCGTATGGATTCTGTCGAATAGCCCTTCTCGGCAGCCAATTCGAGCACGGCCGAGCCGAAGCCGCATGCAACAGCGTGATCCTCCACCGTCACAATACTTTTGCCCTGCCCCAGCAGCGAAATAATCTTTTCATCGACGGGGGCGGCAAACCGAGCATTTACAACATCAATCGCGATTTTTTCTTCAGCCAGTACCGACGCGGCCTTTAATGCTTCGGTTAATACGTTGCCGTAAGTGACAACCGCAACGGCAGAACGTTTTGATCTTTTGACCGTCACGCTCTTGCCTAATTTGAACGGCTTGGCACAGGCGGCCCTGACAAACTCCTTCGGCGGGACAATGTCTTTCGGATACCTGATTATCACCGGCTTATCTTCACCCAGAGCAAATTCCAGAGCCAGCTTCATTTCGATATCATTGGCCGGAGCAGTCAGCACCATATTCGGCATCATTCGTAAAAATCCAATGTCCATCAATCCGTGATGCGTCGGTCCATCCGAGCCAACGAAGCCGGCCCTGTCGACGCAGAAAATGACCGGCAGGTTCTGTAAAGAAACTTCCTGAAATATTTGGTCGATAGTTCGCTGCAGGAAAGTCGAATAAATACAGACCACAGGCTTCAAACCGTTCCTTGCCATGCCGGCCGCCATAGCGACTGCGGCACTTTCAGCAATCCCCACGTCATAAAATCGGTCGGGAAACTTTTTGCTGAATTCCATTAAACCGGTGCCGTCGCACATCGCCGAGGTAATAGCAACGATCTTGTCATCGCTGCCCGCCAGTTCCGTAAGATGTTCGCCGAATGAGCTGGTAAAACTCCGCCCCTTGGGACCGGTGGCCTCCTCAACCCTGTCTCCGTTAATCTTGAACGGGCCGGTCGAATGAAATTTGCTGGTGCCCTGATTGGATTCACAAACGTCATCTTCCGCGTTTGGGATCCATTCGGCCGGACGAAAACCTTTGCCCTTCCTCGTGTAAACGTGCAGAATGGCCGGGTGATTCAGATCGCCCATCGCCTCGAACAATTCCATCAGCGAACCGATATCGTGGCCGGCGACAGGGCCGAAGTACGGAATACGCAGGCTCTCGAACA
>CAZSOR010000394.1:0-4124 GCA_964608395.1 uncultured Pirellulales bacterium | reverse complement strand
TTAAAATTACTGATACAGATTGCAGATTACAAGCCTACAAAAATTCCCCTGAAGAAGAACGGCTATTTGTTCCTTTCCGAGATGCAACCAGTGGTAAAGAAACTTATGGGGCAGGCCGATATCTTGATCTTGAAACTGAGAAACATCAAACTTCTGAAGGGAAATGGGTTCTTGATTTTAATGAGGCATATAATCCATGGTGTGCATATAGTAAGGATTATGCCTGTCCATTTGCACCTCCGGAGAACTGGCTAAAGGTGCCAATTTATGCTGGAGAGAAAGATTATCTGTTAAAAACACGGGGGAGGAATAAACAACAACTGGAAAATATCTCGGAAGAAGAAATTTAAAAATTTAACTGCTGGGCGAGAAACTTCGAAAGGTAATATACAAATTTGATGGGCAATTATTATCCTAAATCAAAAGTTGAAGTTAAAGGATTTACTGCAAGATATTACGATGAATTGATGAATATTGTAACTCTTGGAAAATACCCCTCGTTCATAGCAGAGGTTATCAAATTAATGAAAATTAGGCCTCTTGATACAATACTTGACTTAGGAGCAGGCACCGGCAGAAATGCTTGTTTAATGACGAGCTATCTTTCAAATAATGGAAAATTAATAGGTGTTGATATTTCCCGTGAGATGATTTCACAGTTCAAGAAAAAATGCGTTAATCATCCCAATGTAAAAATCATCCGCGCAAGGGTTGATGAATCCTTGCCTTTTAGAGAGAAGTTTGACAAGGTTTTTATTTCTTTTGTGCTCCATGGATTCCCTCAAGATGTTAGGGAAGTGATTATAAAGAATGTTGTTGAGATGCTAAAGAGTAAAGGAAGTTTTTTTGTTTTAGACTATAATGAATTTTCTTATAAGGAGATGCCGCTCTATTTGAAGATTTTTTTAAACACATAGAATGCCTTTATGCTTTTGATTTCATCGAAAGAGATTGGAAGCAGATATTGGAAAGTAATAATTTCGCCGGATTTGAAGAGTTTTTTTTCTTTAAGAATTTTGTAAGATTATTGAAAGCCAAAAAAATCAATAGCAATAAAAAAGACTGAGTAAGAATTTCCACTTTCCGAAATTTGACGAAGAACTAAAAAAGGAACCGGGCTATATGAAAATAAACCAAATCCACGTATTTCGGGTTAGGCCTGACGAGGAACTCGTTCGGTCTATAACACAGTATTGCGAATCAAAACACATAACTTCCGCCGTAGTTACAGGCATTATCGGCTCTCTGCGGTCCGTCAAGCTGGGGTTTCTAAAGGATCTGCCGGGCAAGTACAAAACCGAAGACTTTCAGGGACCTGTGGAGATTGTTTGCGCTCAGGGAACTATTGCGATATACCAGGGTGAATTCGCACTTCATATTCATATCCTGGTATCCGATGAAAACCGCGATGTAGGAGGCCATTTAACCAGCGCCCGCGTATTCAGCACAGCAGAGGTGGCTTTAGCCGAGTTAGACCGGCAGATAAAACGCAGATTCGACGACTACACCGGACTGAAGGAATTGGAGGAATGAAGCTGTCCAAAGGGCCGAGCAGTGGATTAAAGAAGGCAAATACATCTCGAATTTGACTCAGCTTTCCTGCGTCTGCAATTTAAGGAAAGTTTGGTATTCTTGTTGATTTGGAAGGTTTAGTTGCGCAGTTAAGCATTTAATATGGGAAATGTCAGATAAAGTCAAAAAAGCTTTTCGCCTATTGGAGCAGAACTGAGGAGCATCGATTGAACAAAAGGATGTAAATGTGTCTAAATACAGCATACGTCTCGTAATCTGGCTTTTTATAACTTGTACATCGGTTTTTGGAGGAATAGCCACGGATCTGATTTTGAAAACCGGGGCTTTCCCCGTATTCTTGCGCTGCCTGGGTCTTATTGGCATGTTGTTAGCGCACTTTCCACTAAAGAGGACAGGAAGATTGCTCCGTCTCGTGGAAGGGTCTAAAGAGTGGGGATGTACAGATCAATTGATTACTACAGATATCTATCAGTGTGTAAGACATCCTCACCACATAGCGATAGGTCTTTTCATGGTCTCTCTTGGCCTGTTGATTGGGCATCCGTGGTCGTTTTTGCTCATTACTATAACTCAATGGACTTGGATCATCGGTTTTTTATTTTTAGTGGAGGAAAAGGAGCTATTAGAGAAGTTTGGACAGGAATACAAAGTGTATCGTCGACAAGTGCCCATGCTTTTCCCAAAGCTACTTTGCGTTTTCAAAGTCCTTCTTAAGCCCATTGATATCTCAAAAGGGAATATCAGGACTCCAGCAGACAGAAGGTGAGCGTCGAGAATCGAGTCACGTGTTAAACGTTTCTCGCTGGATTTTGCCAAGGTAGAATCGCCTGTCGCTGCGCATAAAACTTATGATAGCGTCAAACTGCTGATTTATGAAGCAAGTTTTGTTACAGGCCATCGTTATAGTGATAACCGCCGAGGATTTTTCGTGCTGATGGTCAATTTCTGCGATGGAGATATTGAACCTGCTTTTGAGTCGGCCGATTATGCCTTTGACGATGTTTCTCTTATCCTTGAGCGAGGTTACCCCCGCGGTTTCCCGCCCGCTGCGACGCATCGCGGCGAGCAAGGCGGAACTTAGGTGAGCTCGGTCGAACTGATGGCAAGGTTTACAAGGAGACACTTTAATCTGTTGCAATTCGAGGAAGATTTTAATATTATTGTGGAATTGGAAGGCTTGGTTACACAGCTAAGCGTTTAATATGCGAAATATCAGATAAGAAGAGTCGGCATGAAAATTGCTCTTGTTGTTTTTATTGTATTTGTGTCCCTGCTTACTGTTCCACGCCTGATAATGACATTCAAGGCCTGGAGAATGAAAGGCAAGGATGCTCCTACTGCTCATAGAGCATCAAGCAAAAGGATTCGAGCCGGTAAAAAAACGCTGCTGTATTTTTATACACCATCGTGTGGTGCGTGCAAAATGCAGGAGCCGATTATTCAGCGGGTACGGAAGCGGCATCCAGATGCGATATTCAAGATTGATGCGTCACAGAATCGGGAAGCTGCAGCATCCTATGGGGTAATGGGCGTTCCTTTTATCGCTTTTATTGAAAATCACACAATCGTCAAAGCCGCTGCTGGCATTCAACGTGAATCGACTATTGAAGGATTTCTTGCGGAACAAAAGAGAGAAAACCAGATAAAGAAGTGATTATGTAGTTATCCTCACGCTTCAGGTTAAAGCTTTCGAAACTTTTTAATTCGCTGGTGCGAACACGATTGGATCACCATCACCACTTGTAAAAAACCAAAATGTCTTCAGGTTTCTTCCGCTTTATAAGATGTGTTTATCAAACAGCAACCGTTAGTTCTTCATAGATTTTCGCACATCTCTGTGCACTGTCCTTCCACCGCAGTTTTCTCACTTCAAAATTGCCGTAATCCTGCATCGTTACCTTCAAGGCGGGATATTTCAGCACAGCTATAATCTTATTGGCAATTTCATCGATATCCCAAAAGTCAACTTTCAAAACATGTGCCAGGACTTCCGACACACCGCTTTGCTTGCTTATTATAACAGGGATATCATTGTCCAGTGCCTCTAAAGGTACAATACCAAACGGCTCTGATACTGAAGTCATCACATACAAGTCGGCCATTTTATATATTTTTTTGAGATCATCTCCCTGCAAAAAGCCGGTGAAGAACACTTTGTGCCCGATACCAAGCTCTGCTACCATTTCGATGGCCCGATGCATCAAATCGCCGGAGCCAGCCATAACAAACTTAACATTATCAATCACTTCGAGGACCTTTTTAGCAGCCTGTAGGAAGTACTCGGGGCCTTTTTGCATTGTAATTCGGCCCAGAAACAAAACGATTTTTTCACCACTGTCAATATCACTTTGAGCTAAGACAGGATCTCCGTTACCGCTGTGCTCAACACCGTTATGCACCACTTCAACTTTTTCGCTGCTAATACCGTACCGGCTGATTATAATGTTTCGCGTAAGAAAGCTTACAGCGATAATTTTATCTGCTGCGTGCATCCCATTTCGCTCGATGTCGTAAATCATTTGGTTTACATTCTCGCCACTGCGGTCGAATTCGGTCGAATGTACGTGGACAATGAGTGGTCTGCCGCTGAT
>CAZSOR010000393.1:0-4134 GCA_964608395.1 uncultured Pirellulales bacterium | reverse complement strand
AGTCTGGGCCAGATGTACGCTGAGCAGGCACGCTGCGGCCAGGCAAGATTGCAGGCGGTATTGTTACCGGTCATGCTGATCGGAGTGGGATGTTTTCTGGCGATAACTATCCTTGCGATGTTTTTGCCGATGATATCCATTATAACGAGTTTATCTGCTACTTAGGTTTTGATATGTTAATAATATTCACGATATTATTGTTGCTTGTTTACATGTATCTCGGGTGGAAGTATCCGACAATTGCCCTGGTGACTTCGCCGTTTGTTGCCGGCACAATGGTTTTTATTGGAGCCGCAGATCAAAATACTGCTACTGTGGTAATCGCACCAGGTATATTCATTATTACTATCATTGTTGTTCTTTTGTCTAAACCCGAATCTGACTCGGAACAATGGCCCAAAACATGTGCTAAATGGATTCTCGGAATCTTTTTATTATTACTTCTATTAATAGCTTTGGGCGCTTTTGTCGGGCCTTTTTTCATCAGCGGCATTATGTTTGTTATTTTGTTAGTGGGCTCAATCATAGCCTATGGTTTAACATCACGTCATGCGACTGACGCTTATATTATTTCGACGATTGGTTCGAGCATGCGGCAAAACCTGCCGCTTCCGATGGCGCTTGAATCGGCGGCGAGCGGATGTACCGACAACCGAGCAAGAATCCTGAACGGAATACAAAAATGGCTGGTCCAGGGTTACTCGCTTAGCGAGTCGATCAGGCGGGGCTATCCCACCTGTCCCGGATATGCTTTGGCAATGATCGCCGCTGCCGAGAAGATTGACCAGCTTCCCCGCGCAATCCATGCGGTAGAAGTGGATATGGTGGCTAAGGCTGATGAAAGGAGAAAGATTCGACCGGTTCACCCAATTTATCCGGTAATATTAATGGTCTTTACATTCTTCATATTGTTGAGTTTTATGACTTTTGTCATTCCGGTGCTTGAGACGGCACTGATGGAAATGTTCGAGAGGGCAACACTTCCGGCGGCTACTCGATTTCTCATAGGGATTACAAGTTTTATTGCATATGAATATGCGTGTTTAATCTGGCCTTCGCTAATATTATTCGTCATTGTGATTATAATCATTTCGATACGTAGCAAATTCAGGCCCCGTCGGCCGGAGAAACCCTATTTGTTTTCGCGAATGGGTGACTTTGTTAAATGGCATCTGCCAGTATTGCATAACTTCGAGAAAAATTATTCGCTGGTCCAAATTGTCGAGCTTCTCCGATTGTCACTCAATGCCGGCTGTGCCGTTAATGAAGCGATCGAAAATACACTCGGACTGGACGTGAACAACTGCTTTAAAAAATGTTTGCGAAAATGGCTGGATAGAGTAGAGCGAGGTGACAATATCGCTGCGGCAATCAGAGAAAGTAGATTAGGCTCTCCCCTGGCGTGGGCGTTCGACGAGAAAGTGAATCAGGGCAATACTCTGACGATATTAGAAACGATCGAGTCATTCTATCGCACAAACTACAGCTATAGCGTGAACCTCGCCAGGTTCATCATGTGGCCCTGTCTAATACTTTTCACGGGAGCAATCGTAGGATTTGTTATATATGCGATATTTTCTCCGAGTATTGTAATAATCGATAGTTTGACGGGCCAGGTAATCCCGTAATGTGGATATATGGAGCGAATTTATGTCACGTAAAAAAATACGATACGGCGGCTTCTTCATGGCGGAGATAATAGTTGCCTTGACCATTATGGCAATGCTCCTGGCTGGCCTGGCATTATCAATGAACGGCCTGGCAAAGTTCAATCGCTACCAGTTAGTCAGACTGCAATGTATCGCCGCGGCCCAGGCGGAACTTGACAGTATCACCGCAACGGGCAAACCAATATCCGATGAAGATTTTCACCGAATTTGGCCTCAGATTAGCGTGTCAATCAAGAAATCAGACGGGGACGACCAGTGGCAAGGCATGGAATTGGTGAACGTCACAGCGAGCGGCAGGAACTTTCGCAAGGAAGTGGAGATTCAACTCTCCAGATATGTTTCAAGGAACGAACCTTTTACCGAAGGGAAGTGATAAATATGCGTAAGGGCTTTAGCTTAGTAGAAATCCTGTTGATCATCGTCATTACTCCTTTTGTCTTTCTTTTCTTTGACGGATTATTTAAAACGCTTGTCAGCGAGATCCCATGGTCTATTAGGATATCGAACGAGCACACGACACTGTTGCATATGCTGTCGCAGATGCAGAAGGATATCGACCGGGCAAAAGATCTTCCGCTATCGTATGCGGGGCACATCCCGAACGACCGGCAAGTCTTAATCGAGCTGCCGGAAGGTGTGTTCAGCTATCAATTGAAGGATGGGCGGGTGCTGAGACAAAAACTAACGGACGCCGGGCAAAGCAACGCCGAGAATCCAATATCCTGGTTACTGCCTCACGCGAGCGTGCAATGGAAGGTATGGGCCGAAAACGGTCGAGGCTATGCTGTCGAGGCAAACACCCATATCGAGCACAAAAGGCGGGGCGAATGGAAAAAGAAAATGGCCCATTCACATCTGTATTTTGCAGGTGCACTCGGAAAGGAGCTGAGATAAAGATGAAGATCCAAAGGCGCCGCGGCTTTGTTTTAATACTTGTTATTATGGCGATCATCGTTATCGGAATCGAGATGTTCGCCTTGTCCGGTATCGCCAACACCATGCAGTTCCAGTCGCAAAATGCTTATCTGAAGGCATGCAGGCGAAACCTGCTGGCAAGCGGTTTATTGTGGGCGAATGAAAATACCCGGGAAAAAAGTAGCGAAATCTTTAATAGAACTATACAATTGGATGTTAGTAAAATGAATATCCGCGCTTCTGCATTAGGTGTGACTGCGAGTATTGCATCTGACGAAGAGGTGGAAGTTCAAATATATACATCGTGCAGCCGAGGCAGGCAGACTCTCAAAGGCACCGGCAAATACAGAATCGAGTTCCATGATCAGCAGGAAACAACTCTTAGAGCACGCAAAAGCCCAACAGGCAACTGACATTCATATTTGTGCCGGTGCCCCGGTACTCTTTCGGGTGGGAGGAAAACTGGTCCCGATTACAAAGGAAAAGCTGACCACCGAGCAGAGCCGGGACATATCGCTGGAACTACTTACCGAAGAACAGCAGGCCGAGTTTAAGAAGAATCTTGATTATGACCTGATGCTGGCGGACGGAGCCGGCAGGTACCGGATCAATGTCGGCTATTTTAATGGTGCGGTCGGCTCGACAATCAGAATCCTTCCCAACCGACCGAAAACGATTCAGGAATTATCTCTGCCGGACATCGTCAAAGACCTTGCCGGCAGAACAAAAGGACTGGTCTTGATCACCGGAAGCACCAGCCAGGGCAAAACCACGACAATGACGGCAATGATCGATGAAATAAATACGACCAGCGAGAAACACGTCGTGACCATCGAGGATCCGATCGAGTACGTGCATACAAATAAAGCTGGCGTTGTCAGGCAAAGAGAAGTTGGAAGGGACACCAAGAGTTTCTATTCGGGACTTCGGGCAGCTCTGAGACAGGACCCGGATGTGATTGCGATAGGCGAGATGAGAGACTACGAAACTATCAAGATCGCTCTGGCGGCCGCTGAGACCGGAGTCATGGTCCTTTCCACGCTGCACGTCATATCACTCGATAAGATTATCGAAAGACTTCTGAGCTATGCCCCCGCTACCGATGAAGGCCAGTTGAGGTTTCTTCTGGCCGAATCTCTTCAGGGCATAATTCACCAGGAACTAATCCCCACGGTAAACGGCGAACAAAGGGTCGCCTGCGAGGTACTGGTTGTCACGAGTGCCGCAAAGAACATAATCAGGAGAAAAGGAGGATTCTTCCTGAGGAGCGTTATCGAAACGGGCAAGAAGCACGGCATGGTAACAATGACCGAATCCGTAAACGCCCTTCTCGATGCCGGCACGATAAGCGAAGGCGTCGCGAAAGCCGTCCTGTCAAACTACAAGTAGTAAGCCGTAAGAAGCCACAGCAGCAGTTACGATAGGAAGCGGACCATTCAATTTGAGAAAAACTTCAATTCATGTAGACTAAAAGTGCCGTTTGGCGTGTTTTTACTATGACGTGTGAGTACTCACGTAATTAAGGGCAAGCCCGTTGTGATAGAAGACA
>CAZSOR010000392.1:0-4157 GCA_964608395.1 uncultured Pirellulales bacterium | reverse complement strand
GAGGCGTTGCGAATGACCATTTCGTTGCTCACATGATGTTCGAGGGACATGGCGTAAATCCGGCCGCTCGTTGATGTGTCGGAAATCTCCATTCCGGAGCTGGCGTAAGGGCTTGGCGTCCAGATGTCCTTGAAAGTCCCGCCGCCACCATTGGTGACCCACAGACTGGCGTGTTGACTATTCCAGGCGTCGCGATTGCCCATTCGGCCGAAACGGCCTCTCTGGCCCGGGACCCTGGTTCCGTGTCCGCCGTGGAAACGGACATCGTTTATCATGGAATCCGCCCCGGCCATCCATTTGACACCGACGGCCCGCGCGTTAATCGCGCCGGTATAGACACCGATGCCCGTGATGATATTGGTCCCGCCCTGCGGAGCCTCGATGACGGGTTTGGGCGGCCCCTGTCCCTGAAAGGCGGGGGTTCCGTCCGGCACATTGATAGCGGTGGCCGAAGGATTGAGCCCGATCAGGACGGTGTTCGGCCGGAGTCTCAGAGTGTCACTGACACAATACCATCCCATCGGCAGGTAAAGCGTTCGGTGCTGAGCGATAGCTTTTTTTAGGGCTGCCGTGTCATCGGTTTGGCCGTCGCCTTTCGCTCCCAGCGTCCGAACGTTAACCCAGGTCGCTCCATCCGGAAGACCGGGAATGTCAGACTTCACAGGAGCGGGCGGCGTGGCTGCTTCGTGGGCTTCAAACGTTGTCTTAATCTGCCGGGCGGCGCCCAGGCCGGTGATGTGCAGGCCGTGGCTGAACTGCTCGACCACGTAGGCGGACGCGATGCCGGCGATTTTCTTGCCCGTTTCCCGGAATTTGGCGAGGACCGGGACATTTCGGCAGACAATGTTCCGGGCGTTAATCTGGGTCCGGGCATTATTCTCATTGCTGATAATCAGAGCCGGGCCGGTTATATTCTCAAGACGTGCATCACTCAGCCAAAGCTCGTCAGGTTTGTCGGGGACAATAGAGATAGCGGTAGGCATGTTTTTGAAATGAGAGCGTACCACCGCAAGGCCGGCCTCATCGCAACTGATGGCCGCCTCGCTCTGTCCCTCGAACGTACAGTCAATGATTAGAATAGGCCACCCGGGAGCGGACCTCTTGGTAATGATGCCGACCTGTCCTCCGTGAAAGTGCAGGTCCTCAACCTCGTTACCGATATCCTTCAATCCCGCGCGGGCCGAGCCAAGCCGGAAGTCCATGTGCGAAAGATAGCAGTGCTGCGCGACATGGAAGCGGACGGCGATGGCCGCAGGATTGCCCGGGGCGATCTCGATATCGATATTGCTCATGGCGCTGTAGAACGTGCCGGCGCCGCCATCCCGCGGGGGGCCTTCGCTTCTGCCGCGTCCGCGCCCTCCCGAGAAGAAAAACATATATTTCTCAGTTCCTTCCTGAAAACCCGGAGTATTCTCGCTTAGGGTAAAAACCGGCCTTACGTCACCATAGCCGATCAAACGTACGCCGGGCCAGACGTAGATGGTTTTCGTGAGCCGGTACGTCCCCTCCGGAATGAACAGAACTCCGGCCCCGGTGCTCGACGCGACCTTGTCAATCGCCTGTTGCAACGCTGATGAATCATCGCCGATTCCATCGCCATGGACGGGAAAATCCTCCGGCGTAAGATAGATTGCCGCCGGGTCGTCCGGGCGCGAACTGTAAAAAGAGGCCCCGCTGCTAAGACATGGTGACCCAACGATAAACATGAGGCAAAGCCAAAATGGTAATGATTTCAGACTCATATCATGTTCCTGTAAATTATAGTGTTATTGAGTTGATCAAGAGTATCATGGCGCTGTGAATGCGATTCTCTTGTACGGTATCTCGCCGCTGACAACATTGCAGAAGGGCTTGTCGTCCCTGACACCGACGTGGCCGTAGCCGGTGGCGGTGCAGATGAATGCCTTGAAGTCACCTTTGAGCGGCGGCTGGATGTGCAGGATGCGTTCCACGGCGTCGTATCGTGCGCCGCTGTAGGCGCCCAGCAGGGCATAGCTGGACATGGCCCGTGCATACCAGTGGCCGCATTCGTATTCGTTGAAAGGATTACGGGAGCGTCCATCGTACCTGTCACGAGCTACGCGAACGATCTCGAGACCTTCATCGACCATGCCGCGAAGAATCAGATGCGACGCCACCTGATACTCAATGCCGGTCCAGACTTCGTTGCTGTATACGAACGGCAGAGACGGCATCCCGCCTTTCGGCCAGGTACAAAGCAGCAAGCCTCCGTCATCGCCCACGGCATAGCCGGGACGCTGTGGATTCGCATGTTCCGAAAGATCCTTCTTGAGATTGTATTTGTGAATGCTCTTCAGATGGCTGTCTACCTTGCCTTGATCCAGTACGTCTCCGAGCCCGGTGACCGCTGCCAGCCAGGAGCCTAACACACCGTCGGAAAGGCAGCCTGTTCCGTATTGGTACTTTGGCCCTTCGGCCTTCAGTAATTCCAGGGCCTCAGGCGTGTAGTTCCTTTGCATGCTCTGGACCTTAACAGGACTGCCCGCTCGAAGTCCTTCCGTTTGGATTTGCTGATAGAAGTACTCGCCATTGAAAAGCTTTTCATTCACGAACTTCTCGCCCTTGGTGAGCAGATTTTCGTAGAGTGACACGTCGTCGCCGGCTTGACGGCCCATGGCCACCGCTGCCTTCAAAGCGCCGAGATAGAAACTGCTGCACATCCCATCCGGGCCCCAAAACTCGATATCATACGTATTATGATGCGGTTCGCGGAGTATGCCTTCGTGCTCGGGGTCCCATGTCTCGATGCAGTAGTTCACACTCTGCCGCACCTGGGGCCAGAGCTTCTTCATCCATTCGGTGTCACCGCTTATCCTCCAGTCGCGATACAGCTTCATTGCGCAACCCAGTTGTCCGTCGCTGGCGGCGTGAAAACCGTGGTCCGGCTCGCGTATGGGCAGCGGGCAGCGAAAATTCTGGTGTCCCTGGTCGTTTTGACAGACGCAGAATTCGGTCTCACGCAGCGTTCTTTCGAGAGAGGGAAAAAGGTGCGGTATCGCCTGCGCATAGTTCCATACATGCGTACACGACCCGTGGCAGCATCCGGCCTGGTCGTGACATCCCTCGAAAGCCCAGAACCTGCCGTCGATCTGCCTGAGAACGGTGGGCGACTTGAGTATCGTCAGATTGGCAGCCACCGCCTCGACCGCTTCGGCTGGCAGCGTTGTCTCGTAAAAGCAATCGCTGAACTTTTTGCTCTCGGCCCGCAGCTTATTGTAGCTCCCGCGCCAGCGGCGAACCACGGTATCGATATCACGGAATTTGCCCGCATACCAGGGCCGGTACATCTCCTCTTCGCCGGTCGCAGGGGCGCCGCCCCCTTTGCGCACGTTACTGTAAGGCACATACCAGCACAGCTTCAGGGCAATAGTTTTGGTTTGTCCCGGGGCAAGCTCGAACGGTACGAACAGCGTTGCCCCCGGGCTCGGCCCGCCCTTCTGCGGGAAATCTTTATCGTAGCACTTGCCCTGCTCGATGTCCTTCCAGACCATCGTCAGCGGATCGAACCAGCCGCCCCGGAACCAGGCAGCGTTGACTTTGGCGGCAGGCTCATCTACGAAAGCGGCGAAGTAGCCCTCCTCGTGCTTCTTCAAGCTGCCGCCCGGCGGCTGGGCGAGAATGAATCCGCCCTCGATGGTCCTGATCAGCTCCTGACTGCCCTGCATCTTCATAAAATTCTCGGCGTTAAACGAATACACCGCGTCGATTTTCCTGCCGGAGGTATTGACGAATTTGTATTCCAGCCCCACCATCGGCAGTGACGCCGTATCGGCGTCGGGCGGTGCAAATGGGCTCCAACCCGTGATTTCGACCTTCAGAGGCATCTTGGGATCCGTCAGAGCCACCGCTGCGAACGGGAAGCGCGCGTTGAAGCTCGCCTCGCGAAACCGCGGGAGTCCGTAGGTGGTCTCCCCGAGGCCGTTGCCCGGCCCACCGTACTGCCCGGTGCCCGGGTGAATCGCGAATATCTTCCACTTCGGAACCGGTCCCTCTAACACACGTGCGACGTTCTTGTCGCCCTTGACGCATACCGCCGCGAAGACCTTTTCCTCGCGGAAGATATCGGGATGATTGTGAAGCGAGAAGTGGCTTAGCATCCCTGCCCCCTCCAGGCAAATCATCCCCGCCCCGATACC
>CAZSOR010000391.1:0-4167 GCA_964608395.1 uncultured Pirellulales bacterium | reverse complement strand
AATCAAGCAGAGCACAATAATTCGCACCGATTACCAATAGAATGACCGGGCATAGCTAAGTCTTTAGATATTCGCCTTCAGGCATCTGGGACGAAATGGATAATTAGGGACGTTTACGAATGGCGATTTGTCAAGGATGCTAATGATCCTAATAATCCCGATTCTGATAACTGCGGCTGGGTGGACTTCGTGCAGTGGTCGGGGCCTTCTCCGGATCAGGATCCGTCCGAGTGGCAGACGATTAACTACAAAGACGATGTATATGGCCGGCGCAGTGAAAAGAAGGAAAACCAGCACTAAATAGGTGACTGTCCCTAGTTTCCCCTTACGAATACTCCGTTTACGGCCAGGTCGCTGTCGAAGACATCAACCACTCCAATCCCTACATGTTCGCCGGCCGGCGGTTCGATATAGAAATAGGTCTTTACTACAACCGAGCCCGGTATTATAATCCATTTATGGGCCGGTTCCTACAAACGGATCCCATCGACTACCATGATGGGATGAATTCTTACGCCTATTGTGGTAATAGCCCATTGAATTACCTGGATCCTTCTGGTTTAATAAAGAGGTTCTGGAGAGAGGAACGCAAGTATGGTTACGCGACCCGGTGGTGGCTTAGCTGGAAAACGACGGGTTCGCTAATTGAAACGCCAAAGGATTGGTACGAAGCACCGGTTATAGGGGTAGCTTGGACAAAAAAGCAGTTCTGGTGGTACTATGTCCAAAATGGGAACTTGGATGACGCCATCGGTGAGGGGTGGGCACCGCCTGCCGTTAATCTCGGTAAAGTAAACCTGCTTGAGAAGTTCCAGGCCGACGAGATGGTACAGGCTGCTGTGGGATACTATACGAATGTAATAATGGGGATGGTGGAAGCTGCTTACGCAGAATTATTCGTGATCTGGGAAGGTAAACCCGGGGGCAATAAACGGATAGAGTATCACAACAACTCTCAGATGTACAATTTCGAAAGGCCATCGGCGTTGTGGAGGTACTATAATGATCTAATAGTACTCGGCCATGGATATTTGTTTTGCGACGCCAACGGTGTAGTTACGAGCGATGGCTTTTACAAGGTCACGGTCACCTTCTCCGTAAAAGATTGGTTCATCGATGTTCTCGATTTAGCAAATAAAATACCTGATTCGCAGGGATCGCTTGACTTTGATGACGGCATGCCGTATCAGATAGTTGGTAGCTGGACTATTGTAATGGAGGGGAAACTGGAATAGTAGGTATTCAAGGCGCAATGCGAAAAGGCAACCGAGAGGGTGGATGTGTCGCCGGCAGAAATATCAATCAAAGACTTGATTGTTGAACTCAAGAGCACCTATACCCGGAAAGGATGAAATTATGTGGAGATTGAATAACCGAGATTCACAAATGGTTATATGTGTCGCGATGGTAATACTTGCATCGAATGTGAAGGCTCTGGCCCAACCGCCGGACAATGCCGCCCTACTCTACTATCAGGCGTTTCTGCAATACGAGGAGCCAAATGAGACCTTGGAGATGATGCTCATCGATTTCCGCAAAGGTGCGATTGTTTCCAACGAAGCTATCGCCCAGTATATAGAGAGGAACCGTCGTGTGATCGACCGTGCGGTGACGGCAGCCGGTGTCTCGAAGTGCGATTGGGGTTACGACTACTCGCAGGGGAATCTGGATATGACGATGCCCAACCTCCCCCCGCTTCGAGACATCGCCTTGCTACTCGCGGCAGAGGCGAGATGGCTGGCTGAGCAGGGCAACTACACAACAGCGTTGGATCGTTGTGTGACACTACGCAGGATAGCCCTGCACACCTGCTACAAGACGCTGGTCTGGTATCTCTTCGGCAACCAGATAAACAAAATAGCCAACGAAACTACCCAAGACGTCTTAGGCCTTATGCCGGGCGATGTGGACGAGTTAAACCGGCTCAAGAGCCGTCTGGCCCAAACCGAAGAGCGGTTTCCATCTCTGGTGCCCTACTTCACGCAGGAAGCACGTATGTGTGTTGCCACGATGCAGAAGGACAAAGTACAGCCGCTCGTCGATCTATTTGGCGATCTATACGAGGGACCGCTTGGAAGCGACCTTTCGAAACGAATGTTTGAGCGTATTCGCAAAGGTGATGATACCTTCTTTGAGAGGAGCCGAGATTACTACCTCAACGCGATGTCAACGGTCGTCGGCACACTTGAATCGGGCTTACCGTATACACAGATATGTGACAAGCTCGATGGCCTGGTCGAGCAGTGGAACCAGGAAGCAAAGGACAACCCGGATGCGATATTTGCCGCACTCTTTTTTCCTCCGGTAAAAAGAACCTATCAAGTGATGATAAGACGACAGACTCACGTCAATGCCCTCAAAACGGCGATCGATCTCTATATTGTCAAGGCCCGGACAGGGCAACTGCCTGATACTCTGCCTGCTGATTCCCCACCTGATTTGTTCAGCGATAAACCCTTTGCCTACGCGAAAACGGCAGAGGGTTTCATTCTTCGCTGCCGACGCAAGGAAGACCCGAACAAGGACGAGGTGCACGAATACGAATTCAAAGCCAAATGATTTAAAGCGGCATGTTCGATTCTCCATGCATGATTGATTCTCCATTGTGCTCTTGTCGTTTTCAAAGATGGATATTATTTACGTTCCCGGCAGACCCCTTTTTCATTGATTATTGATTATTGACGATTGACTATTTCTCTGCGTTCACTGCGTTTATCAGCGGTTAATGATTGCCCCAGCTTCCACAGCCCGCAATACGCACAAAGCATGCCCTTGTATCTCCAAAATAATGAAGCTCCCCCGGAAACTAGGGACAGCCACCTATTTTTTTATTGACACGCGTTGTTTTTTGTTTTAATTTGGCTTTTATGCCAAGATTAGCCAGAGCAGTAGCAGTTGGATTCGCCCATCATATCACCCAGCGCGGGAACAACCGCCAGGATGTGTTCTTTGTGGATGATGATCGCCGGGTATATCTGGAGTTGTTGAAAGAGCAGGCGGACAAATACTCGCTGGAGCTGATCGGCTATTGCCTGATGAGCAATCATATCCATATCGTCGCGATCCCGCACGAGCAGGATTCACTTGCCAGGGCCGTCGGCAGAACGCACTTTCGCTATACGCAGTATATCAACCGCTTTCATCGCCGGAGCGGCCACCTTTGGCAGGGACGCTTCTATTCCTGTGCGATGGATGGGCGGCATTTCTGGCTGGCGATGAAATATATCGAACTCAATCCCGTTCGAGCAAGGCTCTGCCGAAAGCCATGGCGGTATGTGTGGTCGAGTGCGGCGGCGCACGTCGATGAAAAAGCGATCTCGGAAGTGTTGAATTTATCGCGGTGGTACGATATGATTTCGGCCGGAGAGTGGCGAAAGGAGCTTGCGGATGGTCTGTCGGATTCTGAGCTTGGGCGAGTGAGATTGAGCACGCACACAGGAAGACCGCTGGGCAGCGATAGTTTTTTAAGTAAGCTGGAAAAGCTGCTCGGCCGCCGTGTACGTCCATTGCCTGTCGGCAGACCGCAAAAAGAAAAAGTAAAGAAAGCGAATAAACGAAAGAAAACCAGCACTAAATAGGTGGCTGTCCGTTAAGCGGCATGATTGATTCACCATTGTGCTCTTGTCGTTTTCAAAGATGGATAATGTTCATCTTCCCGGCAGCCTCCCCTTTTCATTGATTATTGATTATACCCGCCTTCGCGGGCACAAGCTTACTATTGATTATTGTCCCTTCTCCCACAGCATGCAATACGCACAACGCAGTCCTTGGGACTCCTTACGGAGCACTCACTACAAACAAAGGACGCCGTCTCATGGAGACCTTGCCATTTACTATTTACGATTTACTATTTACTATTGATTATTTGATTTCTTCTCTGCGTCCTCGGCGTTCTCCGCGGTAGATATGAAAACGCCGTGTAATGGAGATTTATTTGGATTATGTCGAAATATGCCCGCCTTTTAGTGTGATTTTTCGTATAATACTTAACGAATTCGTATATCGTATATTCGTATGTCGTGTTTTGAATTGAGAAATATAGAAGAAACAATCCAAAATATTGAAAAAAACAGGTGAAAAAGAGTAGAAAACGATGAAAATCCGTGGCTAAGTTGAAAAAACAAACCGTGCGCCAAGTTAAGCTGGTGCAATTCAGCAGGTTTGAAT
>CAZSOR010000390.1:0-4169 GCA_964608395.1 uncultured Pirellulales bacterium | reverse complement strand
CGCCCTGGGAGCTTCCCTTGCCGCGGCAGTCCTGGCTGACGAGAACGTATCCTCGCCCGGCATAGAACAGTCCGTCGCCGTTCTTTTCATCGCCCTTGCCGTACGGAGAACGAATGAGTACCACAGGAAACTTACCCTTGGCTTTCGGCAGAAAAATATTCGCTGAAAGCTCGACGCCGTCACGCATCGGAATCTTCACTTCCGTGCGGACCTCGACCTCGAAGGCCTCCTGAGCGGCAAGAATTGCCCACGGTGACAACAGGATCGATAATAACAAAATGATACGTGCTGATTTACTCATCGCTTTTCCCCTTAGAATTATTAACAGAATTACTATCTCAGAGCTTCCAGCCTTTTCTGTATCGCCGCCGGATGAACTTGTCGGCTTCGGGGCAACCGACGGCTTTGAGGTTCTTCGCGTCCCAGGTTAGTTTCTCGCCGGTACGAAGCGCGACGTTGCATAGCAACGCTGCTTCGGTCAGTGCGCCCGAATAGTCGAAATTGCATGTGGTCGGTCCGCCGGTTTTGCATGCCTCGGCCCATTCGCGGTGGTGGCCGATAGAATCCGGGATGAACGGGTCGGGCCTTTGGAAGTCGGCAAATTTCTCCTCGGGCAGCAGTTGGTGCTTACCGTAGTCGGCGATCAACATACCGTCCGATCCCATAAAGAGTACGGCGTTTGGCCACTGTACAGTTTTATTGGCTTTGACAAATTCCGGATAACCGCCGCCGTTATACCACGTCAAAGTAACCGCAGGCAAATCGCCTCGTGCGGGATATTCCTGCCGGGCGATGGTCCAGCGGGCTGCGCTCTCGGCGTGGACCGGCCCCTCGGCTTCGACGCTGATTGGATGCCGCAATTTCAACGCCCAGAATGCCAGGTCGCAGTAGTGGCAGAAGAAGTCACCCAGCCGACCGTTTGCGAAGTTCCACCAGTAGCGCCATCCGAACGGGGCGTAAGCCGGGCTGTAAGGCCGGTAGGATGCGGGGCCCAGCCACAGATCCCAGTCGAGCGTCTGAGGCACCGGGGGGCGTTCGGTTGGGGCGTCTTTCTGCGACATATTCGTCGGCGTGGGCGGGCCGTTGAAGTCCGCGCCAAGCCATACATAGACTTCGCGCACCTTACCGATAGCACCGGTCCGGACCAGCTCCACCACGCGACGGTAGTTGCCCCCGGCGTGAATCTGCGTTCCCATTTGTGTAACGAGTTTTTTCTCGCGAGCCAAATCCGCCATTACCCGTGCTTCGTACACGGTGTGGGTCAGCGGCTTTTCACAGTAGCAGTGCTTACCGAGTTTCATAGCCATCACCCCGGCTACCGCATGGGTATGGTCGGGCGTGCCAACGACGACCGCATCGATTTTATTTTGCATCTCGTCGAGCATCCTGCGAAAGTCTTTATATCGTTTGGCCTGTGGGTATCGCTGGAAGGTCTGTGCAGCGTGCTTTTCATCGACATCACACAAAGCTACGATATTCTCAGTCTCTCCAACACCGTTTACATCCGCAGCGCCGCGCCCCCCGATGCCGATCCCGGCAACGTTTAATTTATTATTGGCCCGGGTACCGCGTACCAATCGGCTATCCGACAAGATGATGAGACCTGCGCCGCCGAAGGCCGCGTTGCGCAGGAAATCACGACGATTCAATTGCTTATGCATTGGTCACAACTCCTTTCCTGTCAAAAATAAATCGTGAAAGATGCTTAATGCTACACCTTGCCTTTTATTAAGTCAAGTGCTTGCCCGGCATTGACTAAAACCGTTACATCGTTTATAAGGATTGCAAATGTTGTCGGATTGCTCAAAGGTTGCGCCAAATGAAAACTCTTCGCTTTGGAATAATCGGCTGCGGCATGATGGGGCGTGAATTTGCCAGCGCCGCCGCCCGCTGGTTTCATCTGCCCAAGATGAGTCTGCGCCCCGAAATAGTCGCAATTTGCCGCCGAAATCTTTCTCCGGAGAACATTAACTGGTTCAAGGACAATATTCCTACCATCAAACAAATCACCAGCGACTATCGCGAACTCCTGGACAATCGCGACGTCGAAGCGGTTTATATCTCGGTCCCGCACAATTTGCATCAGGAGTTTTACTGTGCCGCTCTTGAAGCCGGCAAGCACCTTATGGCGGAAAAACCGTTCGGCATAGATAAAAAAGCAAATGATGCGATCATCGCCGGCATCGGCAGGCACCCCGACCGCTTCGTAAGATGTTCTTCACAATTTATGTTCTTCCCCGCCGTGCAGAGAATCGGCCGGATGATAGAAGCGGATGACTTCGGCAGGATTATCGAGGTCAACGTCGGCTTTCTGCACTGCAGCGATCTCGATCCAAGCAAAGAAATCAACTGGAAACGGATGGTCGAATTCAACGGAGAGTACGGCTGCATGGGCGACCTGGGACCGCACGTCTGTGCAGTGCCTTTCAGGGCGGGCTGGATTCCTTTGAACGTACGAGCCGTGCTATCCAATATCATGCCGGAGCGGCCCGATGGAAAAGGCAGGACGGTATCTTGCGAGACATGGGACAACGCGACGCTGCTTTGCCAGGCCAAGGATGCCAGGTCGGGCGACGTATTTCCTTTTACGCTCAGAACGCAGCGTATCTCGCCCGGGCAGAAAAATAACTGGTATATCGAGGTGTTGGGCACCAAAGCCTGTGCGAAGTTCAGCACTAACGATACCAACACGCTCGAAATACTCGAATACACCGGCGGCGAGCAGCGATGGCAGAAGATAAGCATGGGACAGGAAGTCCCATTCGAATCCATCACGCATAGCATCTTTCAATTTGGAGTTTCCGATGCCATTCTGCAAATGTGGGCCGGATTTTTATACGAGTTCGACAACGGCAAACCTTTTACCAGGTTTTCCGGCTGCGTAACCCCCGAGGAGACAACTTTATGGCACCGGCTGTTCACAGCGGCATTGAAGTCACACAAAACCGGAGCTACCGTCGCCCTGGAGTAAATCAAGTTCGAAGAAAGGCCCTTATCTCCGGATTAATATGAGTTCTGCTATTGTTGAAATTCCCTCCGTCGGCCAGGTGACAATCGTAAAATCCCAAAGAGCGAAACATCTCAGGATTACGGTAAGGCCCGATCAAACCGTCAGATTGACCGTACCCAGGGGAGAATCCGTCGATAGAGCAATGCAATTCCTGCATTACAAAATCCCATGGATCACAAAGCACCAGCACAGACTCAGCAAGCTTAAGAATACACCAACGAATCTCCAGCCGCCCAAAATCAACGAGCCGGAAGCTATTGATACACTCATCAGCCGATTGGAGGAATTGGCGAAGATTTATAATTTCAAATTTGCCAGGGCTTCGATCAGAAACCAAAAGACAAAATGGGGCAGTTGCTCAGCAAAAAATAATATCAGCCTGAACATTAATCTGGTAAGACTGCCCGATCAACTCAGGGATTACGTGATTTTACACGAATTAGTTCATACCCGCTTTAAGAACCACAGCAGGAAATTCTGGGCGGAACTGGATAAGTTTGTTGCCGGCAGCGCAAAAGAGCTGTCGAAAAAATTAAGAAAGTACCGATTGCCAGGCACGGCTTGAAACTAATCCCGGATCAGTCCCTCAGCGCGATATTATATATTGCTGGCCCCCAAAGGACAGATATGTCGGCATGTCCTGAAGTTCATCGGACGAATCTTTTTTGTCATATCCCAATTTTACAGGCATTCCCGTGTTTGCAACACTAATCTTGCCGT
Organism: uncultured Pirellulales bacterium; assembly: GCA_964608395.1. Classification (GTDB taxonomy): domain Bacteria; phylum Planctomycetota; class Phycisphaerae; order Sedimentisphaerales; family Anaerobacaceae; genus JAFGPJ01. The sequence continues at coordinate 439 of CAZSOR010000390.1, read as the reverse complement.
GAACGACATATACGCTCTTTGTCGTCTCAACGCGGGTAAGACCCATTTCGTTGTCACCAAGTGTCGTTCCCAATCGACCCGGAGAGCGGGTTGTTTCCTCGGCAGGACTTACACTTACGAGTGTTCCGGCGTTTTCCCATTTGGCTACCTGGCTTGAGCATCCCGCCACGACCAAAAGTCCAATTAACAGAATACACTTCTTCATAGCTTTACTCCTTTAATTTTACGAAACATTCATGTCCATATAAACCGGCTTTCCGATGTATCCCTGCTCAGCTACTCAACCGAGCCTCATTTTCAACAGCACAACAAGTCTGTCTTTACACCAGCTTCTCGACCACTTCCCAAAAGATTGTAATGCAACCATTTTTATAATTCAAGCAATTCTCATCCAGAATGCCGGAATTAAATGAATCAGGCTCGTCGAGGAATTAAAGGG
>CAZSOR010000389.1:0-4185 GCA_964608395.1 uncultured Pirellulales bacterium | reverse complement strand
AAAATCGCCAAAACTGTAGAACCAGGAAATCACTTAAGAGGGAGAAGATTTAATGATTCGGTTTTACTGCGAACACTGTGCTCATAAAATTAGAGTTCGGGATAAAGACGTCGGCAAGCAGGGCAAATGCCCAAAATGCGGCGGCGTTATAGTTGTACCGGCCGAATCGACCATAATTGAATTTCTCTGCGAAAACTGTGACAGGAAGATAAGCGTTCAAAAAATCAACGCAGGCAAAAAAGCCGTATGCCCGAAATGCAACAATACGTTTATCATTCCGGCAATTCTCGCTCCCGGCTCCGATGCAAATCAGGATTATTCCGGAGATTTGATGGCCCGCACAACGGATTCTCCCCATGGTTTAACTCTTATAGATGTCCCGGAAGAATATAAGCTAAAAGATGAGCCTGCTACCCAAGCTAATGTCTCTGAAGAAGCTATCGACCGGCAGCAGGAATCCGAAGAAAATTCAGGAGCGGAAGAAACCGAATCCGTCGGCCAACGCAGACTGCCGTGGATGATAGATATTTTCCTTTATCCAACAAGCAAAGGAGGCCTTTTAACTCTTACTACATTTGTTCTGCTAAAATTATTCACAGACATTGCGACAGTAATGCTTATGTGCTGTGTCTTTGGGGGGATTCTGAGTCTTATCATCAGGGTTGTCTTGGTCTGGTCATATATGTGTTGGTATTTTTCCGAGTGCATCCGTGATAGTGCTGAAGGCGGATTGCGAGCCCCCGATATAGCCGGTACTATGCCAGGTTTGGGCGATATGTTCTGGCACTTGGCCAGATTTTTTGCCTGTTTCGCAATCTTTCTTGGGCCTGTGGTCTTCTACCGCGGTTATATTGATTTCACTAACGTAGAAGTGAATAACACGATTTTCTTGTCTCTGCTTGCCTTCGGCGTTTTCTTTTTTCCGATGAACGTCTTAGCCGTCGTCATGTTTGATTCAATAAACGGCATGAATCCCATATTGGTCATCCGTTCGATAATCAGCACCTTTCTGCAATATTGCGGACTTTTCATTCTTTTTTACGGTTTGGGGATTCTGTTTAATACTATGCTCGGTATGGTATTAAGGATTTCATCACGAATGCAAATTCCTTATCGTGGATTTTACTCGAATATTCTTTTCAATCTGATCATGGCATATGTTTTCAATCTGCTCATGGCGTATGCTTTGCTGATCGCCGGACATTTATTAGGGCGGTTCTACTGGCGGTACGAGGAAAAACTTAACTGGGAAGTTTAATTGTTAGTTTTGACTGATAAGTCCGAAGTATGGTAAGAGATATTACATTATGAAGATACTTGAAGAAGAACCTCCGTTGGCGGATGAATGTAAGCTGCCCTGGCTTATCGACGCATTCCTCTATCCGATCAGCGCCTCCGGCATGATAAATCTCGCGGTCTTCGTAATTCTTCCGAAATTCATCTCTCTCCTGGTTTTTGTGCTGGCATCGTTGCTCGCACCCTTTCTTCAATTCGGCACTTCCTATATCATGACCTTGCTGACTTTGCCTTTCTACATAGTCTTTGGCTGTTATGTGGTTTATTACGTTGCCCATTGTGTCATCGACAGCACCAAAGGCCACAGGCGCGCGACCGATCTGCCGATTGCGAATATATTCAGCATAAGAGATCTCGTTGAGCAGGTCATTCTTCTGCTTGGCTGCGTTGCCATTTGCTTTTGTGCGACTGGATTTTATTACCTTTTCACAAGGCGAATTGACTACTGGTTTTGGGTGTTGTTAGCTGCCGGAGGCTTCTTTTTACCAATGTGTTTTCTCAGGGGAGTGATGTTCGATTCATTTGACGCACTGAATCCCATAGAAATTTCCAGGTCCATACTCAGCACGTTTTTGCCGTACTGCGGCCTGGTCCTTTTTTTTATGGCTCTCGGAGGATTTGCCGCGGCGGTTTTGTTCCGTTTGCCGCTCTGGGATTTTCTGCAGACATGTATAATATTGTACCTTGTTTTCGTGCTGGCGCACCGGTTGGGCTGGTTCTACTGGTGGTATAAAGACAAGCTCGACTGGGGCCTGTGATCTGTGTCGCGGGCATCTTGCCCGCGATTCGAGGGCGAGACGCCCTCGACACTAACTCAATCCTGCTGCCGGATTCTTACGCTGTTGGCATGGGCGTCGAGCCCTTCAATCTCAGCTAGGCGGACAATGTCATCGGCACTGGCAGTCAGCATTTCCTGATCGTATTCGATAATGCTGATCGACTTGAGAAAATCGTTGCTGGTCAGCGCACTGGCAAACTTTGCCCGCATTCCGGTCGGCAAAGTATGGCTTGGCCCGGCCCAATAATCCCCGACTGCAACTGGTGTGTAAGGACCGATGAATATCGCACCGGCGTTATTTATCTTGTCGGCGATTTCTCTGCTCTGTTGGCCGCATTGAACCTCCAGGTGCTCAGAGGCAAAATCGTCCGCCATTTCAATTGCCGAGGCCATATCGTCGAGAACGATAATAGCACTATGTTTCTTTAGAGATTCTATTGCTGCTTTGGCTCTCGGCAATTCCGCCACCTGCTTCTGCAGCTCGGCGAGAATTAATTTCGCAAACGGTTCCGAGTCGGTCAGAACGATAGCGCTGCTGTCGGCAGCGTGCTCGGCCTGGCTGAGCATGTCGGCCGCAATCCACGCTGGGTTGGCCTGCTCGTTCGCAATGATCAAAACTTCGCTCGGCCCGGCAATAGAATCGATACCGACATAGTCGCCGGCGACGTTCTTCTTCGCAGCCTGGACCCACTTGTTGCCCGGCCCGACGATCTTGTCAACCTTGCCGATAGATCCGGTCCCGGTCGCCAGAGCAGCCACCGCCTGGGCTCCGCCGATTCTGTACACTTCGTCAATTCCCAATTCGCAGCAGACGGCCAATATCACCGGATGGATACTTCCCTCATGTCTTGGCGGCGAGACCACAACGATTTCCTTCACGCCCGCAACCTGCGCGGGAACCGCTGTCATAATCACTGTAGAAGGCAGGGGGGCCGATGCGCCCGGAACGCAGATGCCGACCCTCTTGATGGGCGTGTATCTGATTCCCCTCGGCAAGTTTTCCTGGCCGATCAGGATGTCCTTCTGGTATGAACGCACGTTTTCAATCGCCTGGCGCACGGAAGCCAGAATATCCTGGTTAATTTCCCGGTTGGCTTTCTCCAATTCGTCTCTGCCAATCCGGAATTGCCCGGGTGCAAGTTTTACTCCATCGAATTTCTCCGTATATTCCGCAACCGCTTTGTCGCCATGATCGGCAACGTTGCTGAGAATATCAATCACCTGTTGATTTTCCTCGCTCCCGTAGCCGGCAAAACTCGCCGCCCGCATCATCTTCGAGCGAAATTTTTTCAGGCTTTTCTCAAAATCGGCTCCGGATGAGGAGATGATAATTTTGTCGAGTTCGTGGGGCATGCGTTTGTCCTTTACCTTCCGAAGTTGCCGTGGCTGTAAGTTCTTGTCGCCCTCTCCAGCAACAGATAGTTTTTACCTTTATACTTTGTTCTAATCCCTGCAATTTTAAACCGCACCTTATCCGGCTCGGCAGCTTGTTTCAGCTCGGTCAGCTCCAGCGCCGCGCACGGCAATAGATGTAAAGAAAGCTTCTGAACATTCCGGCCAAGAGCGTCGGGCACGAATAAAAAGCGACCATCATTCTGCTTGACCAAAAACACGGTCCTGTCCACAAAAATCGAATCGGGGCTTTGTGTATAACGCCGGGCATCCGGCAATTTTTCTTTTTCAGCCGCCGACTGCGATTCATCAATTGAAATTTCATTACTGTCCGCTATCGGCTTTTTGCTAATGACCGTTCTTTCTCGCCTGGCCCTGAGCTTTTCTATGACCTCTTGCGGTAGAGCCAATACATCGTTCGGCTCATCAAGGGCAAGCTCCTGTTTACGTTCCCGCCCGGATTGTATCTCAACCGGTTCTTGTTGCTTCTGCTGAGGTTCCTGCGATGGTTCCGGCTCCGGCTTCTCCGCTTTGCTCAGGGGCATAAAAAAACCCGGAAATATGAAGTTCCTGCCTTTGTATTTTGTCACCCTGCTGTTCCAGAGCCGGTAACCTGCCGTAGTACGCATTTTCTTGTCGGCGGTCATCTTTTCAAGCGCCGACGACGGCAGCAGCTCCAACCTTGTCCCGGCCTTGATAACCGTTCTGTAATCGTTCAC
>CAZSOR010000388.1:0-4273 GCA_964608395.1 uncultured Pirellulales bacterium | reverse complement strand
TGTTCGGCAAGCGAGGAAAGGATGCCGCGACGGTCGTCGCCAACATTGCGACCATATTATTGCTGGTCCTTGCCGTCTCATGCATCGGCGAGTCCGGCGTTTATGAAATAGGCAAGTGGCCCATTCCTCTTGGAATCAATCTTGTTCTCGACGGCTTGAGCTCCCTCTTACTTTTAGCCATTGGTGTCGTAACGGCCGCCGTGATGCTTTTTAGTGCCGGATATATGGAGCAGTACACGGCAAAGTCAAGATTCCTCAGCCTGTTTCTGCTTATGGTCGCCGGCATGAACGGCGTTGTGCTTTCGGGAGATATCTTTAACTTGTTTGTCTTCCTGGAAATTGCCTCGATCGCATCTTACGCGCTTGTCGGCTTCGGCTGTGGGCATGAAGAGTTTGAGGCGGCCTTCAAGTATATGGTACTCGGCAGCATCGCTTCTATATTCGTCCTTTTTGGGATTGGCCTTGTATACGGCAATACCGGTACCCTGAATATGGCTTACATTTCAAAAGCTATCCAGAGTTCGGGCATGAACGCAGGGCTTGGTTTTGCTTTGGCGTTGTTTATTGTCGGCTTCAGCCTTAAGGCAGCATTGGTTCCTTTCCATGCCTGGCTGCCCGATGCACATCCATCGGCCCCTGCTCCGATTTCCGCTATGCTCTCCGGCGTGCTGATAAAAACGCTTGGTGTTTATGCCCTTGCGAGAGTGGTATTCAATATTTTCGGCGTTTCAGTCTCCGTCGGGTGGCTGTTAATAGTACTCGGCATTTTGAGCATGGTTATAGGTGTGTTTCTGGCAGTCGGTCAATGGGACCTCAAGCGGCTGCTGGCATATCACAGCATCTCACAGATGGGCTACGTTGTCCTGGGGCTCGGTATAGGTGCACTTATCCTGGCCCGGGGTGGCGAGTTGAAGTGGGCGGCATTGGCGATACTTGGAGGGTTGTTCCACATGGTCAATCACGCCGTGTTCAAGTCACTGCTGTTTCTTACCAGCGGCTCGATTGAGATGGCCACGGGGACCAGGCAGCTCAAGCAGTTAGGCGGTCTGGCCGAGAGGATGCCTGTTACAAGAGCTACATGCACCCTTGCATCGGCAGCTATCTCCGGCGTTCCTCCTTTCAACGGTTTCTGGAGTAAATTGATTCTTGTGATGGCAACTGTTCAAGCGGGATTCTACGGCCTTGGAGCGGTGACCGTTCTTGTTAGCCTGATAACTCTAATATCGTTCCTCAAAGTTCAGCGTTATGTATTTCTTGGTGAGCTGCCGGAAAACCTCCGCGAAGTTAAAGAAAATGGAGGCTCGATGCTTATCGGCATGGTATTTTTAGCATGTTTGTGCGTCCTCATGGGATTGCTCGTGCTGGTGCCCGGCTTGAGGGACAGTATTCTGGAGCCGGCTGTCAGGGTCTTGATGGACGGGCATAAATATTCTGATATTGTTGCGGGAATGTGATAATAAGGATTTAATCGTATGAGACGACTGATTTATTTTGTACTGGCATTTATAATCTGGATTCTGTTGACCTGGCCGGTAATGGACGGGAAAATCGACGTTCAGGTTGTGGCCGCGGGCCTGATCGCATCTGTTATCGTTTCGGTATTGTTCCACGAAATACTGCCGAAAGAGCACCATATATTTATTTCGCCGGTCCGCATATTCTGGTTTCTGCTGTACGTGCCGGTCTTCTTTTATTATGTCATCAAGGCGAATCTGGATGTCGTCTATCGCGCGCTGCATCCCAAAATGCCGATCAATCCCGGGATCGTCAAAATCAAAACTAACCTTAAAACAGCGTCCGGCATAACGGCACTTGCCAATTCCATCACTTTGACGCCGGGCACTCTGACCGTGGATTTAACCGATGACGGCTTCTTGTACGTACATTGGATCAATGTCAAATCCGACGACGTAGACGAAGCGACAAAATTCATCGGCCAGAGGTTTGAATGGTTTTTGAAAAGGATATTCGAATAGAAACGCGCCGTTGGGCGCCGTGTTGACCGAGAGGTAGCTATGGAAACATTCGCGCTGTTAATTTACATCGGCTTATTAGCCTGCTGTTTCCTGTGCCTGTATCGCATAGGCCGGGGCCCAAGCGCTCCTGACAGGACCGTTGCGATCGACATATTAGGCACCGTCATCGTGGGTTTCTGTGCCGTCCTGGGGCTGGTGACGGGGAAAGATTTCTATCTTAATGTTGCTCTGGCCTGGGCGCTGCTGAGCTTTATAGGAACGATCGCGCTGGCTAAGTTTTTGGAGGGCAGAAGTTTCGATGATTGATATCTTAGGCTATATATTGATGGTGATTGGAGTTCTGTTCGACATATTCGGCTGTATCGGACTGGTTCGTTTTCCCGATGTGTACAACCGTCTGCAGGCCGCAACGAAATGCGTGACTCTGGGTACTGTTGCCATTTTGGTGGGTGTCGCCTTAATCAGCGGCTGGAGCCCCATGAGCGCCAAGGCGGTCATCTGCGCCGTGTTCATTTTGATTACTTCGCCGACCGCCGCCCATGCCATCGCCAAGGGAGCGTATGCCGGCGGCGTGGAACTGTGGGAAAATAGCGTCGTCGACAAATACGCAGAGGAAGTCGAAAAGTAACAAGAAATCCTGATGTTGTCACAGTGACGACAACCGATAAATAATGGGAGTAAAGAAAATTGCGTTATCCGAAGTTAAGAGAATTAAAAGAAGCTGTCACTGCGGTTATTTCGCCGCGGTTTACAACCCGGTTTCCCGCTAAGCCCTGTATCGTGCCGAAGAAGTATCGAGGTAAGCCCGAATTCGATCTCGATACCTGTATCGGCTGCGGCGCCTGCGTAAATGTTTGCCCTTCAGGAGCCTGCCTGACGATGACCGACGACCTCGATGCCGATCCACCCGTCAGGCGCATCACCCTGAATTACTACACGTGCATCTTCTGCGGCAACTGCAGCGAGTACTGCACCACCGAAACGGGCATCAACCTTTCGAACGAGTGGGACCTGGCCGGCATGGACCGCGGGGCGATGACCGAGACGCACGAATTCGAGCTTCAGCTTTGCGAAAAATGCGGCGCAGTAATCGGCACCAAAAAGCATCTTGTCTGGCTCTACGAGAAACTCGGCCCGCTGGCATATACCAATCCTTCCCTATTAATTGCCAAGAGCGGCGAACTGACCAAAACGCCGCAGGATGTTCAAAAGAGCGAGGACGAAAATCCGCAGACAAGCGACTTTATGCGAATTCTCTGCCCCAAGTGCAAATGCGAACTGAACATCCGGCTGTAAAATTCCGTAAGCGTCACGCATATCGAGATTGCTATGGGCTCCGACCAATTACTTTTCGAACAGTTAAATAAACTGCGTGACTCGCCGACAATTATCCTCGGCATTGGAAACATCCTTAAAGGTGACGATGGTGCCGGGCCGCTTGTTTACGAGCAGCTCACAGCGGCAAAAATTTCCGCCGGGCTGATCGATGCCGGTACGGTTCCTGAAAATTACATCCAGCGAATCATCAAAACAGCTCCCCGGATCTTGCTCGTTATTGACGCTATCGACTTCGGCTCCGAGGCCGGCACGATAAAAGTCTTCGAGCCCCAACAGCTCAACTCGCACGTCATTTCGACACATACGCTCTCGCCCCGCCTGTTCGTCGATATCATCGGCCGCAGCATTCAGGTCGACGTGTATTTCGTCGGCATCCAGCCGGCACAGACACAGTTGGACCAACCCGTATCCGCCTCCGTAAGCCGGGCAATCGAGCGGCTTTCCGGCGTCCTGACGGAAGTTTTCCCGCCCCTGCAATAAACCGTACCACCGGTACCGCTAATGCTCTCGAAGGATCTACTTTAGCAGGCGTATGGCTTTGCCGGCATCGGCGTCGGAGTCGAAACCCAAATAAAAAACCGCCCTGTTGCCGATCGAAGCTCCGGAAAGGCCCCGAAGGTTAATTCCCGCCTCGCCGAGCTTCATCGTCATCTCGGAGGCGAAGCCGGGCTTGTTGCCGGTGGCCGCACGAATAGCATGAAGTGACTTTGTCTTCTCGAAGCCGATTTTCCTTGCCGCTCGCGCCTGCCGGGCACCTTTAATGGGCGTTACGAACACAACGGCGGTTCCGGGCGTTGAGGACGACCGGCGGGCTATTATAAATTCAAGATCGACATCTGCTTGGGCAAGAACGTCAAGTTTCTCAGCCAATCCTCCGGGCTGGTCATCGATACCCGCGACCCACACATCTACACGACTGACATCAACTTTCATAATACGTTCTCCAAAAACAGGATAAA
>CAZSOR010000387.1:0-4274 GCA_964608395.1 uncultured Pirellulales bacterium | reverse complement strand
CCTTGCCGAAAGCGGTGCCGAGCCGCTGTTTTGCAGAAGTGATATTGAATATCATTACAGCCCCGGCACGATTTCTGGACAGTTCGGTTGAGTTTACCAAACAGTCTACTCCGGTCAAAATGCAGGGAAAATGGTATTACCCGATTGACACGCAGGGCAAGGACCTTACTGTTAGTATATCTGATGCGGTTTTCTATCAGGACAGGGACAGCTCTTTGGTCGATATGATTCGGCTTGTCTGCTTGTCCCAGGGACTCCTTACGGAGAGCACAGGGGCGGCTCGCGAAATGCCCATACAATATGTACGCGGCTACGACTATGAAGTGGTTGAAAAGGCAGGCCCCAGAATCCCGACCAGGATAGAAATATTCGAAACTGACGCCCGGGACCGTTCGCAAAAGCGGCTGGTTAAAATAGACCTCTCACACGTAAAGCGCACGCAATAAAATATAAGGAAGGCCGGGCCGTTCAGACCCGACCTTCTTTTTTATGTTTGCCGAAACTGCCTTCTCGCCAATTCATTGTGACATTTTTTGCTGCATCATCATAAAGGCCGAAACGATCTCAATCAGATGCCGTTTTGGCACGGCCATATTCACAACCATCCTGCTGTCGGCGGCTCTGCCTGCGATTACGATATTGCTGTTAGTCTGAACATCCATCGGTGGTATTGGCATGGGGACCAGCGATGTTGCAAAATTGAATAGTCGCAGGACATTAAATGTTATGACGAAATCGGCTTTATTTGCTTCCGGCAGAAGCGAAAGGGCGGTTTTCATCTCGGAGCCGATTTGTTTTGGGCTGTCGGTTTTGACCTGGTCTATCAGTTCGCGTATCGTTGAATTGACATCGCCGCTGACGGCACAGGCAAAAAGCCCGTCAACCATGCCCCATCGGTAATCGAATCCTTCGCCGTACATGGAGGTTATCATCTGGGCCTGCGGCGAATTGGTATCGGTGGATTTCATCGATAACGTCGCTGAGCTTATTGAAATACCTTTGTAACTGTCGACGTCTCGCTTCATACTGAAGCTGGTTTCTATTCCGAGGCTCTTATAGAAATCCATGAGGCCGCTGGTGGTCATAATATCCGTTGCTTTTTCGATGAACTGATTGAACTTTTTCTCGTCCTTAACCGCCACAACATACTTCACCGTGAAAGGCGGTTTATTTTTGGCGTCGTTTGAAATCGAATACGCCACGGGGCCGTCAAGGCACTCAGTGACGTTCGCTGCAAGAGTTTTAAATTGTGTAATATTCTCCGCGCTCATACTATCACCACTCATCATGGCAATCAAATCGATGCTTCTGACGTTAAGCTTTTTCCAGAAGGACGTATTAACAGTAGCTCCGAAATTCGCCATAGCTCCGTCTTCCAGATATGTCAGCAGCGAATTTTCCCGTTGCGACGAGCCATCCGCCGTCAACATCTTCGCCATATCCATTCCGGGGATGGCCGAGACGGTTTTGGTGATATTCAAAACATCGGGTTTTGGATTGATCGCGATACTTACGGATTGTGTTTCCTTCATCAGCGTATCAAGAATGCCTGCATACATATTCATTATGTTCTGGACGCTTGCGCGTGAAGCTTCCGGCTGGGTGGCCTCCATACTTTTCATAATCGTTTTAATCTCTTCTATTTTAGCGGAGATCATTGAACCGAAAGTCCCGGATACTTGCTCCACATTACCATACGCCCAGATCGGTTCGGTTTCTGCCTGTTTCGCATCGGCGGCTTTAAGAATACCGGAAAGTCCCGCTGAGCCGGTCGCTGAAATAGCTTTTGTCATCGTAACCAGCTTTTCATAATCGTTTGCCCAGCTCATGAGCGAATAATTGCCGGCTTTCGCAGCCAGCATTACAGGCGCCCCGTTCATTGTGATTTTAGAAATCCCTTTTTCATCGCCTTCGATACAATTTGTATTACCGTCGATAAACTGTTTATAATCTGTAACGGGAGCCAGGATACCGACAAATATGTCTGGGATAGCGTCGGCTTGCGTTGTCTCGCCTGGCATAGTTACGCCGAACACCGCGAAACTGCCGTTAGTATTCAGGCCGGTCAACTGTGGGCTGCCCAGCAGATTTGCGAGCTGCATACGAACCAGCATGGAGACGCCCATAGGCATAGGCGATGCTCCGGCCAGGAACTGGTCTATTTGATTCAGAGTATAGTCGAAATTGTTCACTCGGACGCAAAATAAAGTCTTCGCCGGGATCATTTTAAGCAGTTCACTGTCTGCCGGACTTTGCGCGCTCAGTGCCGCGGCAAAGATAAACAGAACCAACAGCCCCGTAGCGGCAACATCTCTCAAACGTCTTGACTTAAGCATTGTCTGTACCTCCATAAATAAATGTTCTTAAAGTGTTTGTCACAAATCGTGAACCGGATTTTGTGAGATATAGGGCGACATTATAACAGAAAAATTCAGAGAAACCCGAAAAAAGTCTTAAAAGTCAGAAACACAGATTATTTCAATACGAGCGGTCATAAGTATATGGCTCATTTCCAGGCCGGGATACGGGATGTGGAGAACTTGTATTTTGTTGCTTAAGGGCGGTTTTTTACCTGGCGATTCGTAAATTTTGCCGGTGTTGATAAAAAGATTTTCTGCCGATGAGGTGTTTCTGTCTATATAGGTATTTAAGTAATTATCAGACCTAAACAGCAATGCCTCAAAAGCGGCGTTCGGGCCCGTCGTTCGTATCGAATGTATTGCTTATATCGCGCTAAAAAAAGTTAAGCGGCTATGGCATTAAACCGATAAATTTCATCGTATGAGAGCATATTTTGGCAGTTTATAAGGTTCGGATTCATTATGAAGCTCGGTGTTTTTTGGAAGTTTATTGTTATGAAAAAGGTAATGCCGGAAGGTAAAGGCAAGAGTTATTCCTTCTTATATGCTGCTTTGTTTTTGCTTTTTTTAGGACTTTCTTCCGGCTGTGGGAATAAGTTTTTTGACCCGTCTCAGGTAGGCAGGTTCCGCCCCATTCCGGCGGTCAACGTGATTTTGGATTCTCTTGGTGTGGCCGAGGAAGAACCGGAGGCCTGGGAAGGTGCCGAAGAGCCGCTGCCGGTAGATACTATAGTGATAGAGTCCGATTATGTATTCAGATCGGGCGATGTCGTGAGCGTAGCTATATTCGAGCTGCTTCAAGAAGGAGTTCAATACGCAAATAGTTATGTAGTCACCGAGACAGGAAAAATATCCGTACCTGAGGTTGGAGTAATTCAGGCGGCGGGCATGACCGAGACTCAGCTCGAAGATCAGATAAGAAGGATTCTGTCTCCGAGCATATTAAAAGAGCCGTCGGTGACCGTGGCATTGGTCAGGTCCCAGCAGCGTGCTTTTTCAGTATTGGGTGACGGAGTGCCCCTTCCGGGCCGGTATTTTATTCCGCGATATAATTTTAGGCTGACCGATGCCCTTGCGACGGCAGGGGGACCAAGGCAGTTCAACGTAAGCTATATTTATGTTTCCCGTTTTGTTAGTGACAAGCAGCAAGCCCCCGATTCGATCAATCCCGGATTCGGTGAACTTGAGCTGAAGGTTATCGAACCGCAGACTACCAGGCCCGTGCGACAGAGGCGGAATAATGTCACGCCTCAGGCACAATATCAATGGCCGGAAAGTAACGTCGTTATCTCATCGGCTGAGATGGTAACAGACGGGGAATATTCGAGATCGCCGAGCAATTTCGGGGAATTCAACGACGCTACTTCGCGGTGGCTGTATGCAAAAGATGTCGGTATTTCAAACGGCCGGCCGGCCCTTCGGGAGCCGGCAGAGGAGCCGGCAAGTGTCGAAGACATACTGAAGACGTTGTCCGAGCATAACGGTCGTGAAATCAGCTCGCCGCGGGAACCGGCTTCTCGTCAGAGGAGGACGGAAGGGGCGCCGAGGCCGTCCGTTGCACCATCAAGCCCACAAGGGACAGGTGAACTACCGGATCAGAACGGGAATATCGAGTGGATTTTCCAGAATGGTAAATGGATTCCTGTTCAGGTTGGAACACCCAGGCCGGTGGAAGCGGAAAAAGAGCCGGCCGGGCATATCGAGTGGATCTTCCAGAATGGTAAGTGGGTTCCGGTTCAAGTCGGCACGCCGAAGCCGATAGAGCCGGTCATAAAAATGGAACCCGGGGAACAATTGGCGGCTCCGCCCGAGGAAGGGGTGCCGGTTCTCGGAGTGGAACAGGAAGGTGCCGGGACACGGCTTATAAGGATTCCTGCCGACAAGCTGCTTGCCGGAGATCCGCGATATAATATC
>CAZSOR010000386.1:0-4292 GCA_964608395.1 uncultured Pirellulales bacterium | reverse complement strand
TGAAAAAATCCGATGGTTTTCTGGACTTCGACCAGCCGGCGGAGGTTCTGGCAAGGAAAATTCGCGGCTTGTGGCCCTGGCCTGGTGCTTCAGCCAATTACGTCTCACAAAAAACCGGCAAGTCGATACGAGTTGCTATTGCCGGAGCAGAGGTTGTAGGGGCAACCCTGTGTGGTTGCCCAGGGCAGGCTGAACCAACCCTGATTTCGCCTGGAACGTTCGATGAAAACTTAAACGTCATATGCGGCCAAGATGCCTTGAAGATTGTGCGAATTAAACCGGCAGGCTCGGCGCTGATGGACTTCAAAGATTTCGCAAACGGCCGGCAAACACAAGCTAATGATTCGTTGATCCAGATAGATATGTGAAGGAAGGATCTATCTTTGAGATACAATACTTACCATTACAGAAAAGGTGCTTCATGTGTTGTGTTAAGCTTATTCTTTCTTGGTGTCCTATGCCTTCTTCTTGTGCTTGTGCTGCGGTCTTGTCCGTTTTATGTTCGAGATACCTCTCCACCTGATCTTGGCAATTGTACACGTCTTGAGATTCGGTATCTGCCTTCAACGCTGGGATACTTATTCGTCGGTCAGGACGTGGATAATCTACTCAGTTCGAGCGAAAAGCAGTATATACAGTCTTTTGAGACTTTTTTGATAACCGATCCAAGGCGAATCGAGGCCTTTGCGCACGATATTAGCCAGGGAACCTTTTCTAATATCCTACATGGTACGCCGGACGTTGCGAAATCTGTTCATATCGCTTGCTACCATAAAGACAAGCATATTGTGTCCTTCACTGTCTACGTTCATTCTATAGCAACCGATAGCAAGAGTATGTTCAAGTACCCACCAGGCTTGCCAAATCTGGATATAATTGAACCGCCGGAGATACGGCCGTTTAAGCTGCGCAGCGATTGTGCATGGAACATAGTAAGACTCTATACCGCGGGTCCTTTAGATCGTAGGGATATCAACTCATACCCGGAACCCAACCAATGGTGTGATACCATCATGCGGGATAGAGATAATTCTGAAGTCAGAGATGAAGAAATGATAGAAAGGTTCAAATGTCCTGCCGCAGGCGAAGGCAAATCCAATTATGCCTTGAATCCAAATTGCAAGCCGGATTCTCCACCGGATACCGTTCTTTTATTCGAGACCAAAGCCGGCTGGAATCAGCACGGCGGGCCGGAATTGTTTAATTTCGACAACCACGATCCGAAGGGTGGCTGCGTCCTCTTAAACAACCATAAGGTCAAGTTTATTCGTACCAAAGAAGAACTACAACATCTCCGATGGAAGTAGTGTCGGGTGGCAGCCTCCGCCGTGAGGCATCCCTTAGGGAAAGCCTTTGCTTGGGGATGGCTGGGAGAGATGTGGTGATGCACAGGTGAATATGGCGAATCAAAAACTCAAATCCGCACGAGCTGTCGCAGTCGAGGTCCTTAACCGTTGTGACCCGGAAAGAAACTATGCCGGCACGATATTAAATAAGTTGCGACATGAAACCGAACAAAGTCAGCGAGCCACCGACCTTGTCTTTGGGACGCTGAGAAATCGCAGGGCTATCGATGTGGTAATAGCAACGTTCTCCGGCCGGCCTGTCGAAAGGATTCAGGGCAGGCTGCTCAATATCATTCGCGTCGGGACCTACGAGCTGATCTACTGCCCTTCGATCGGGCAGCATGCCATCGTCAACGAAGCGGTCGCCGGCGCCAAAACCGCAGGGGGGGGCAAACAATCGGGTTTTGTAAATGCCGTCCTGCGTCAAATCACAAGACACATAAGCAATCGCCATGCTCCGTTGACCGAAGGCGACACCGGTCGCACGCTTGTAGCAAACGCTGAGACCGGATGTCAATTCGATGCTGATTTTCTGCCGGACCGCCAGATAAATCCTGTCGAACATCTCAGCACTGTTTTTTCGCTGCCCGAATGGCTTGTTGCCGGCTGGCTTGACGAGTACGGCGAAGAATCGACCTTGCGGATTTGCCTCGCTTCAAATCGCAGACCGAGCGTTTATATCAGGCCTAACCCGCTCAGAACAACGATTGAAGCTTTGACGGAAAAGTTGGCCGCCGCTGAGATTGGATTTGAGATTGCCGGTGATTCGGAAATGATACGAATCAAAAGCCCGCGCGATGTGACACAGCTTCCCGGATTTGCGGCCGGCGAGTTTACCGTTCAGGACATCACAGCCTCGAAGCCGGTCAGATTGCTGGATCCGCAGCTTGGCTGGACGATTCTCGATCTCTGTGCCGCACCGGGCACCAAAACGACACAACTGGCCGAGGCAACCGATGATTCGGCGAAAATTATCGCCACCGACATCGACGCCCGTCGGCTCGAAATGGTCAAAGAAAATATCGCTCGCCTCGGCATGAAAAGCGTCGATGTTGCAGCCTATAAGCAGCTCGGCAATTCTAAATTCGACTGCGTTCTCCTCGATGTCCCGTGCTCGAATACAGGTGTTCTGGCAAAACGCATCGAGGCCCGCTATCGCATTACGACCGAATCGATCGGCCAACTGGCTGGCCTGCAAGGTGAGCTGCTAAGAACCGCCGCGGCGATAGTCGAGCCGGGTGGGAAAATCTGCTACAGTACATGCAGTATACAAAAGACCGAAAACGGCGAAGTCGTCGAAAAATTCCTGAAGAAAAACAAAAACTTCACTCTCGAATCCGAGCAGTTAACACTACCCTCGGCCGAAGGCTTCGACCACGACGGCGGATACGCCGCAATCCTCGCCAAACGCTAAGCTTAAAACTAATCCCAATCCGGCCCTTCGGCGTCTATTTCGGCGTGGAGTTTAGCGAGAGTCTTCTTCATCGCTTCAAGACGCTCGGGCCGGCTGTCGGCAAGATTATTCTGCTCGGCAATATCTTTTCGCACGTTGTACAACTCAAACTTCATCATTTCATTGTCGGCGAGAATCTTCCAGTCACCCTGTCGCATCGCTACGGTGAAGGGCTTGCTCAGCGCGTTGTTGTATCGCCAGTACAGCGGCACTTTGCGTTTGAGTTTGCCGCCCTGTAAGATCGGCAGAAAGCTGGCCCCGTCGATCGGCCTTTCAGTGGGTACTTCGACGCCGGCCATCTCGCACAAGCTTGGCAGAATATCCGTTCCGTTGACAGGCTCGTGACATACGGATCCCGGCCTGGTTCTGCCGGGCCAACGGATAATTCCCGGCACGCGAATCCCGCCTTCGTACATGTGCAGCTTCATCCCTCGCAGTGGCCCGGGCGAGCCGAACGAGCGGTTAGCGCCGCGATAACGGTTCAGCGTCTCCGGGCCGTTGTCGCTGGTGAACATTACGAATGTTTTATCTCGCAGCTTCATCTCATCCAGCGTTTTCATCAGGCGGCCGAACTCGTGATCCATTTGTGTGACGTTGCCGTAATAGATAGCTTCCTTTTTGCCCTCGTACATTTTCATAAACTCCGGCGAGGTTGCAATCGGCTCATGTGGAGCGTGAAACCACACGAAAAGGCAGAATGGCTTTGCGCGGTCCCACTTTGTTCCGAGCCAGTCTATGGCTTCCTGCACGATCAGCTCGGAAGAGTATCCCTCCAATGGGCCGACGCGCTGGCCGTTACGAACGAAATTCTTCGGATTATGGTGTGATGGGCCGGCATTGTTTTGCGTGGAGAACCAGTGCTCGAAACCGTGGTCGTCCGGCTGGGGCTGCTCGGGCGAATTGAACTTGCCGTTGCAATGCCACTTGCCCGAGTGGCATGTTGCGTAACCGCCGTCTCTTAAAAGCGAGGCGATCGTCTGCTCCTTATTCTTCAGATGCATCGGACTGTTGGCGGGAATCCAGTCATATATGCCGCAGCGGTAGGGCGTACGTCCCGTGAGCATTCCCGCCCGGGCCGGCGAGCAGACCGGTGCCGCTGCGTAGCAATCGGTCAGCCTCATACCTTCGACGGCAAGCTTGTCCAGATTCGGTGTCTTGATATGCGGATGACCGTAGCAGCTCAGATCCCCGTAACCCAGATCATCGCATAACACGATTAAAATGTTGGGTTTGCTCCCGGAAATCTCCGGCACAGACTTTCCGGAGGTCATCGAACATCCGGATAAAGCCATCGAGGCGGCGCTTAAACCCATCATTTTTAGAAAATCCCGTCGGTTCGTCAGATCCATTGTCAACTTCCTTAACATTATTACGCCCTGGTATTAATTTTACGTATTATGGACAAAATAGGACAAACGAGAGAGAAAGTAAAAATAAAGTAACATCTCACTCAAGTGCCATGTTTTCTTGTAGGAAGCATGGGGATGTTTCCG
>CAZSOR010000385.1:0-4296 GCA_964608395.1 uncultured Pirellulales bacterium | reverse complement strand
GATATCGGTGAATGGAACGACGTCCATCCGTTAAATAAGGAAGATGTCGGCAAACGGCTTGCACTCGGGGCTCAAAAGATGGCTTATGGCGATGAAAAAGTTGTTTATTCAGGCCCCATCTATCAATCCATGAAAATCGAAGGAAACAAAATCATTCTCACATTTGCACATATTGGCAGCGGTTTGGTCAGTCAGGGGGGTGAACTGAAGTATTTTGCCATTGCCGGGGCTGACAAACAATTCGTCTGGGCAAAGGCGAAAATAGAAAGCGATAAAGTTGTCGTCTGGAATGATGATATAACCAATCCGGTAGCGGTACGCTATGCCTGGGCCGACAATCCTGACGGCGCGAATTTATATAATAAGGAAGGCTTACCGGCATCATCTTTTAGAACGGATGAATAATGTTTACAAAAGTGAGGAGTAAAGAAAATTGATGAACAGCGAAAATACACAACCTGCGTTGAAAGATGTTTTTAAGGATGACTTTTATATTGGTGCCGCTCTAAGCCTGAATCAGATTTCCGGCAATGAGCCGGACTCCACAGCTCTTGTGGAGAAACACTTTAACAGCATCACGCCGGAAAATATTCTAAAATGGGAAGAGGTACATCCGGAGCCGGATAAATATAATTTCGAGCCGGCGGACCGGTTTGTTGCTTTGGGCGAGAAAAGTAAAATGCACATCGTCGGTCACACTCTCGTCTGGTTTTTTCAAACGCCGGACTGGGTGTTCCAGGACGAATCAGGCAAACCCCTGGACCGCGAGGCGTTGCTTAAACGAATGAAAGATCACATTTTCACCGTGATGGGCCGTTACAAGGGCCGAATCCACGGCTGGGATGTCGTCAACGAGGCAATTGCGGAAGACGGTAGCTTTAGAAAATGCAAATGGCTCGAAATTATAGGTGAAGATTACGTGCTCAAGGCCTTTGAATACGCCCGCCAGGCAGATCCCGACGCCCAGCTTTATTACAATGAATACGATATTGTAAAGCAGCCCAAACGCGAAGCCGTCTTAAGGCTGATACGCGACCTGCAGTCAAAAGGTGTCCGCATAGACGGCATCGGCATACAGGGACACTGGTTCCTGGACTATCCGGACATCAGGGAGCTTGAGGCTTGTATCCTGGCTCTTTCCGAATCAGGCGTCAAGCTGATGTTTACGGAGATGGACATAGGCGTGCTTCCTTTTTATCCTGTCGATTCCGGGTTAGTGGATATCTCCTCCTTCGATCCCGAAACGCAGAAAAAACACAATCCGTACGCGGATGGCCTGCCGGACTCCGTTCAAAAAGACCTGGCGAATCGATATGCTGAATTGTTTTCGCTCTTCCACAAGCACCGTGACAAGATCAGCCGAGTGACATTTTGGGCCGTTCACGACGGCCAATCATGGCGCAGCTATATGCCCATAAGTGGAAGGAGCGACTATCCCATGTTGTTCGACCGTCACTGTAAACCGAAACCGGCATTCGATGCCGTCGTTAAAACAGTTCGAAGCGAAAAGTAACAAAAATCATAGATGTAAAAAGTATCGTTATGATTATTAAACAAGGAGCTTAAATGAAGCATGCTAAAGATATTGAAATTGTAGCGGCAGGACACACCTGCCTTGACTTAATACCTGCTTTTACTATCGAGGGTAAAGTGGACAAGATGACGGATGTCCTTGTGCCCGGCAAAATGATTAATATGGGTCAATGTGTCGTCGTTGGAGGTGGCCCTGTCACAAATGCGGGCGTTTCCATCCGTCGACTCGGCGTAAAAACTGAATTAATCGGCAAAATCGGCAACGACGATTTCGGCAAAGAAATACTTAACTGGTATGGAGAACATGAAGGCCATTTCAAAGGCATTCATATGGTCGATGGCGAATCAACGTCCTACACAATAGCGATTTGTATCCCCGGCATAGACCGTTTTTATCTTCATCATTGCGGAGCGAATGATACCTTCGGTTATGATGATATGAGTTTCGATTTGGTGGAACGTTCGAAATTAATGCTCTTTGGTTATCCGCCGTGGATGCGAAAGCTGTATGAAAACACGGGCGACGAGCTGACCAGAATCTTAAAGAAGACCAAAGAGCTGGGAACTACCACTGCGCTCGATCTTTCCATTCCTGATGTCAGCGGCTATGGTGATAAGTTTGACTGGCTGGCCATTCTAAAGAACTGGGTGCCGTTATCGGATATTATGGTGCCCAGCGCGGAAGAACTTTTCTATTTTCTTTATAAAGACAAATTTCTCGAAAAAAAGGCAAATCTCGGCCCCAAAGAGGGTGTGCTCGATCGTATGACCGTGAAAGAGATTTCCACCCTCGGCAGCGATTTAATAGAGATGGGGGCGGCAATCGCTATGGTTAAATGCGGTCACAAAGGATTATACGTCCGAACCGCCGGCCGGGACCGGCTCAAAAAGATGGGGGCCGCGGGATGTTCCGATCTCGAAAACTGGGCCAATCGCGAGTTGTGGCACCCCGTTTACGAAGAAGAAAAATTCGTCGGCGCGCTCGGTTCCGGCGACTCGGCGATTGCAGGATTTCTTTCTGCATTTGTCTGGGATCATACCATCGAATCCTGCCTGAGATATGCAAATGCCGCCGGGAGTATGAACGTTACCGTTCCTGACGGTCTTACATGGAACAAAGGTTTCGATGATTTGACCAAACGAATTGAAGCAGGATGGAAAACAAAAGATTTGAAAATTGAAGAGGACGGCTGGAAGTTCGAACGCGGATTCTGGACAGGACCTGATAACAAAGGTAAATGGGAATCGTAAAAAGGGAATAAGAGGAGATATACATGGCAAAGACAAAAAAAAGCAATGCAAAAAGAGATGCATTCGTCAGCAAAAAGCTGGCAAAAATGAGCCTGGAGGAAAAGGCCGGCCAGGTCTTAACATTTACCCGGCGCGGTGCCATGATAACGCCGAGCGGGATCGAACAAATCACAAAATTACACTGCGGCGGCCTTTGCCTGGAGCCGTACGCCGTTGAGACCTGCAAAAACCTTTACTGGGGCAATTCCCAGATAGACCTGAAATTCAAAAAGCCAAAGGATTATTTTACCATTTCGAATACTTACTTCGCCGGCAAAACCTTCGGTATCAGCATAACGCCGGGAGACTATACGAAGGACTTGAATAAATTGCAGAAAATTGCACTCGAAAGGCCGTCGAAGATTCCGCTTCATATGACTATCGACTTCGAAGGCGATTTTAAGAACGATTATATGGCCGGGGGCATAAGACAGTTCCCGCCGCCAATGGGCATGGCCGCTATCGGCGACACTAAGCTGACTTATAAAATCGGTCTGACAATTGCAAAGCAATTAAGCAATATCGGCGTTACGCAAATGTATTCGCCGGTTTGCGATGTGAATATTAATCCTAAGAATCCTGAAATCGGGGTCAGGTCTTTTAGCGACGATCCTGAGACCTGCGCAAAACACGCTGTTGCTCTGCTGAAAGGTTTTCAGGACGGTAACATAGCGGCAACTGCAAAACATTTCCCCGGCAGAGGCGATTCGTTCACTGACGCTCATGATGTACTGGAGGTAATAAAAGCCGGTAAAAAGAGGATGCAGGAAGTTGAATTGTATCCTTTCAAGGCCGCAATCGACGCGGGGGTAAAGGCCATTATGACGGGGCACTCGGTCTATCCCGCCTATGACGATAAGTATCCGACGACTTTATCTGAAAAGATCCTCACCGGGCTATTAAGAGAAGAATTAGGCTTTAACGGCGTTATTGTTTCCGACGCTATCGGAATGGCCGCAATCCTTAAGAAATGGCCCCTTCCGCAAGCCTGTGCAATGGCGATAAAAGCGGGCTGTGACACGATACTCTTAAAAGCCGATGACGAATCAAGGTCACAGTGCTTCTTTGGACTTAAACAGGCCGTTGAAACAGGCTTTCTGTCCGAAGAAAGGCTTAATGAGGCCGTTACACATCTTTTGAATATGAAGTACGACCAGGGCTTGTTCGAGACAGCCGGCAAAAAGGATCCGAAAAAAGCGCAGGATTACGCCCTGAGCAAACCAGTTATCGATTTCTCCCGGGATGTTGCGAAAAAGGCCCTGATTATGATGCGGGACAGCAAAAAAATGCTGCCGTTAAATCCGAAGAAGAAGATGCTGGTTATTGAGCAGCGGATTCCTTATGAATTTTGCGGAAAAGATCCTTATATGCACCAGCATATGTTCTGCGAGGCAATGGTAGAGCATTCGACAAATTTAATCCTGGCCGATACGGAATTCTCTGCCTTTGACGAAGAGATTAAAGAGTGCCTGG
>CAZSOR010000384.1:0-4304 GCA_964608395.1 uncultured Pirellulales bacterium | reverse complement strand
TGCTATTGGAGCTTGGGTTGCGGTTAGCCGGTTATGGCTATCGTCCGGAGGCGATAGTCAAATGTCAGGTGGACGGCAGGCAAGTCAGTTGTGACAATTCAAGGTTCGGATGGCGGTTTTTCCCTAAGAACATTGCTCGCGAATTCACGCCGTTTACTTTTGTCGAGGACAAGGCCGAAAATACTTGCCGAATTTTTGTGCTGGGCGCGTCTGCCACCCAGGGCGTGCCGAATCCTGCATTCAGTTTTGGGCGGATTATGAAGGTAATGCTGCGGGAGGCGTATCCTGGAGTCAATTTTGAAGTTATTGTTGTAGCAATGGCGGCAATTAATTCGCACGTGGTCCTGGAGGTCGCCAAAGATTGCGCTCTGCATAAGCCCGATATGTTCGTTGTTTACTTAGGCAACAATGAAGTTGTAGGTCCCTACGGTGCCGGTACGGTCTTTTCGTCGTTTTCTCGCAATTTATCTCTGATTCACGCCGGGATTGCGATTAAAGGTACGAGACTGGGCCAGTTGCTGACAAATCTGTTGGAGTCGATGAGGGCGGATAAGGACAGGTTGCAAGTTTGGCGGGGTATGGAGATGAATGTGGACAGGCAGGTGCCGGTCAATGATGCCAGACTTCAAACCGTTTACGGGCATTTTCAAAGGAATCTCGAAGATATTGTTCGCGCGGGACGCAAAGCCGGAGCGAAAGTAATTTTGTGTACGGTTGGAAGCAATCTCAAAGATAATCCCCCCTTTGGCTCTCTGCATCCTGCTGATTTGTCCCCAGCATACAGCGAGAGGTGGCAGGCCGCTTACCAGAAAGGAATAAACCACGAGACTGCTGGAGATTATGATAAGGCCGTCGAGTCCTGCCTGGCTGCTGCCGAAATCGATGATGGCTACGCTGACTTGCAGTATCGGCTCGGGAAATATAATTGGGCGGTTGCTGATTATCAAAAGGCTCGGGAAAGATATATTCAGGCACGGGATATGGACACGCTTCGGTTTCGTGCTGATAGTCGAACGAATCAGATCATTCGCGATGTTGTCCGCCACGACAACAACAAAGGTCTCTACCTGGTCGATGCAGTCAAGATGTTTGATCAGAACAGTCCCCATGCAACCCCCGGCGAGGAGCTTTTTCATGAACATGTGCATCTGAACTTTCATGGCAATTATCTCCTGGCAAAGATGGTCTTCGAGCAGGTCGAAAAGATTTTGCCCAACCGCCTGGGTAATCCCAGGCGAGCCGGACGCCCTTTTGTGACTGAAATAGAGTGTGCCCGTCACCTGGCCTATACAGATTGGGATCGACACAAGATCGCTGATGAGGTGGTCAACGGCTTTCTCAAGAAACCACCGTTCACTAATCAGCTATACCACGACGAGCGGGTTAAAGAGATGGAACAAAATTTGACGGCCCTGAAAGTCTCGTTGACTCCCGATGCTCTTAAGGAAGTGTCGGCACAATTTCGCGGGGCAATCGAGCAGGACAGCAACGATTGGATATTGCGTGATAGATACGCCTTGCTGTTGTTAGAAGACATTAAGGATCCTAAATCGGCTCTTGAACAGTATCGGCTTGTGGCCAAATCTTTGCCGCATTCTTATTTAGGACAATACAATGTGGCCACAGCATTATTTGAACTCGGTGATTTTCAAGGCGCCATTGTACAATACAACAGGGCAATCCGAATCATGCCGACTTCCGGATATGCTCATTACCGATTAGCCTCGGCGTATCAGAAAATAGATGACATTAACAAAGCCATAAAGCATTACTCCGAGGCGATACGCTGGCGACCGGATTTGGTGCCGGCATATAACAATTTGGCGGAGATACGGATGCGCCGGCAGGAGGTCGACAAGGCGATTGAAATATGCCGCAAAGGATTAAGGTTCTCGCCCAACAGCGCGCTGCTGCACTGCAACCTGGGAGTCCTTTTGAACCAGCAAAATCGCAGAGATGAGGCCATCGAGGAGATTAGAAAAGCTTCGGAACTGGACCCAAATTCCGCCCGAATAAGGAAAATCCTTCAGGCCGTGTCGCGCGGTAGCCGCTGAAATGTCAGTTGCATCTGGAGACGGATGATAGTATAATGAGCAGTAATGAAATAAACGTATCATAGGAGGCTGAGGCCGGAATATTTGGAGGCGTGAATATGCTCCTGGGAAAATCAAAATCCGTTTCACCCGTTTCTAAAAACACACGAATCGGCGGACATTCCGCTCGAATGCCCCGAACGTGCCCAAAGACAGGAAGACCTATTAACAGCCACAGGAAACATCGCTGGTTGATGTGGGTGTTTCCCATTCTGGGGCTTTTCTCGCTGATCTGGTTTTTAATCCGCGTGATACCGAAGCCCTCCCGGGCGACTTATCCCTGCCAGCGTTTTGCGGCACCGTTCGCGAGCGGTTTTGTGATTTGGATTGCGGGAATGATTGGCTCGGCCCTGGCATACCGCAGGGCCAGAAGATACCTTATTCAATCACGGTATATCGTCGCGGGGATATGTATCGTCGTCAGCGTGATGGCCTTATGGTTTTCAGTAAGCATTACCGGCCGGGCACCCGCACAAGCGGCATTCACGCCAAGCGAGTCGCCAAACAGCCCTATGGGCGTCGCAAAAGGAATCAATCCCGGACGCGTCGTATGGGTCCGTGAACCGGCCGCAACAAGCTGGGACGGCAGCACGGGCGCGTGGTGGGACGATGATAACACCGATCAGGATGCGGTTGATTACATGGTCTCCAAAACCATCCAGACGCTGACGGCCGAACCGAGCGACGAACAGGCATGGGATGCGCTTTTCAGGCACTTTAACCAAACCAGAGGTCTCGGAGATGCCGGCTACCGGCCTGCGGAGAAAATCGCCATCAAAATCAACATGAACCAGGAAAACAGCAGCGGCGGAAACTGGTCGTCGTCTATGGGAACTCCGAGCCCTCATGTGATTTACTCGCTCCTCAAGCAGCTCGTAAACGTCGCCGGTGTGCCCGGCTCGGCGATTACGATTTACGACGCCTCAAGATATATCGGCAATCCGATTTACGATAAGATCCGAAGCGATCCCGATCCGGATTTCCAGAATATAAACTTCGTTGTAAAAACCAGTCTTGCCCGCAACGGGCGCATCGCAGCAAGCCACGACACCGCCAACCCGCTCTATACGAGGGCCGGAACGGCCTACCTGCCCCGATGCGTTACCGGAGCCGACTACCTGATCAATATGGCCCTGCTCAGGCCTCATACGCTTTACGGCATCACATTGTCGGCCAAGAACCACTTCGGGTCGGTCTATTTCCCGTCCGGAGGCGGTTGGACGCCTGCACCTCTGCACAACCACGGCGGCCGAAGCAATAATATGAACACCTATAACTGCCTGGTCAACCTGAACGGCCATCGGCATCTATCCGGCAAAACCCTGCTGTATTTCGTCGATGGTCTCTATCCCGCTCTGCATCAGAGCGGCAGTGTGATTAAGTGGGAATCTTTCGGCGACGACTGGTGCTCCAGCATGTTTGCCTCGCAGGACCCGGTGGCTATCGATTCGGTCGGACTCGATTTCATGCGGAACGAGCCTCGCTGCACGGAGGTGACCGGGAACCCGGAGAATTATCTGCACGAGGCCGCCTGGGCGGATAATCCACTTTCCGGGACCCTATACGATCCGGAAGGCGATGGAACGCCGCTGGCGAGCCTGGGCGTCCACGAGCACTGGAACAATCCCGTGGACAAGAAGTACTCCCGCAATCTGGGAACCGGCAACGGAATCGAGCTGGTGGTTCCATCTTTCGCTACCGCCGACGGGCCAATAGAGAACATCACAAGCGGCACAAAATACGACCATATCCGGCACGCCATAAGTGAAGCAGAACCCGGCGACGAAATCGTTATCAGCGAAGGCGTTTATCACGAGAACATCAATTTCAACGGTAAGAACATAACGCTCAGCTTGATCGATCCCGACAGCCCGGCGGTAGTGGCTTGCACCGTGCTGGCAGGTAATCTAAGCAGCGGCGGCCCGGTCGTTACTTTCGCAACCGGCGAAGATGCAGGCTGCGTGCTTGCCGGCTTTACCATTTCCGGCCCGGAAGCGGCTATCTACTGCTCGGGCGCATCGCCTGCAATCTCCAACTGCCGTATCGAAAATAATGGGGGCAACGGAATCGAGCTGCGCGAAGGCAGCAATCCGGTAATCACGTACTGCGAGATTAACTCCAACGCGGGCTCCGGCATCGAAATGCAGGCCAGGCAGAGCGGGCGGGTTACTATCTACAACTATCCGATAATTACCAATTGCATCATTGCCG
>CAZSOR010000383.1:0-4320 GCA_964608395.1 uncultured Pirellulales bacterium | reverse complement strand
ATGCGTTACTCCCTGCACGAGGGTGATTTGCTTAATACACTTGAGTTGTCGCGCCGTTTGGGTCAATGCCCTGATGACATCGTAATCTTTGGCATCGAGCCGAAGGAAATAACTCATGGCGAAGGACTAACGAGCAAGCTGGAAAACAATATCCAACAATACGTTCAAACCATCCTGAAAGAACTCGATTGAACATGAAAAAGATGAATTTTGTTGATCCGATCATTTTGTGGATTTTTCTATAAATGAGTTTTTATAACAGCCAGTAATTTGTGTTAATACATTTTTCTCGATAATGGAGACACAAACATACATAAATTTACGTTTTTCTACCGCTCTGATTCGACGATGACAGTACACTGCTCTGTACGCTGGACGATGAGTTGAAGAACCAGGCCGACGGTGTTGCCATTTTATGATTCAAACCGGACTCTAAGTTTCGCCTGCTATGCACAGCCAGCGACGAAGGTATGTTCTTCACCGATACCCAACCAGAGTGCACTAAGCGGCACACGGATCGCCCCCAAAAACGGGCCCACTTTTGCGCGTTAATGACTACAACTTACTTACAACCGAAAAGCCCGTTATCTCCAAATTCTGTGAAACTCCGATTTCATAAGCCCTGTATTAAAATTGCTTCAGGAAAATAGGAAAAAACGGTAACGTTTTCAATGAACGTTGCCGGTTGGGGATCGGCTATAAACCAAACATACTGGATCTGCCGAACGATCCACATGCCTGCACGCGGTATGATATTCTCTGCCAAAAAAATCTTGCTTTGTGTGGATCCTTCTGATATACTAATTGTTAATTAAAGCACATTCGCAGGGCTGAGGGTATCTCGCTTTTTCCTCTCCCTCCGCACCTCAGCCCTGCATCCTTCTTTTACCAACGGATCCAGTCGAGGTTTTTATGCATCCTTTTCCTGTTGCAGTTGTTCACAAGAAGCCTAATAAAAAGAAATAAAAGGAACGTCCTGGCATCCTAACCGGGAAATCATAGAATCATTTACCAGGAAACCTCAGGGTCTACCCGCAATCCCCCTTTTAACTCTAACATACATATAAAAATGAGCCGAGGCGTTTGATACTTATATCAAACGCCTCGGTAAGCTAAAATCTATAGTGTTTCCGGTCAATCGATTTTGTACCAGTCATCAGTTAGTGAATTATCATTCAGCCAGTTTTCTTCCAGCAGCGCCAGGTCGGCATCATTGACCACGCAATCCCCATTGAGATCGCCCACTATAGGTACGTAGTCCGGTAGTGACTGGGCGGCTTCGCAACTGTCGTTATACACGTTGATCGTAACGGTATCCGAGCCTGAGTATTCGCCGTCATTGGCCAGCAGCTCCAGGATATACTCTCCCACGGCTGACAGGGTAACACTCGTATCCTCGGAATTGCCGTCCTCAATAACGGCTGTCCCTTCATTCGGTTCACTAACCACCGACCACTGCACAGTGGTAGCTTCTTCATCAATAACGGTTGCGTCCAGATTCCCGGTCCTCGTGCCGTCTTGTAGCCAGGTTGCTATATCGGCGCCGGCGTCCACTCTCGGAAGCAGATTATCTACAGTGAAACTGAAGATAGGCCCCAAGGCCGGAGCGGCGCCAGGGAACACATAACTATCCACGGCCCAGTAGTACTGCTTCTTTGCCTGGGTCTGCACGACAACTGAAGTCACGTCCTTCATGCTGACTTTCTGAATGGCTGCCGGGTTGGTAAAGTTCAGAAGCGCATCCAGGTCGTCGGTGAAGTAAACATCAACTGTCACCGCGTCACCGGGCAAAAGCGGATCAAGCATAGTCCAGCTCAGCACCACCTCGCCCGGTGCTATTGTTGCACCGTCAGCCGGAGTCGGATTAAGCAGTGACGTGGCAGTTATCGTCGTTTTACCTTCATTCGTGACGTTATAATCAATGTTCAGCGTGCCCCGGTCTCCATAGGCTACAAGCCAGCCGTCGTCGATGAAGGGTTGAAGTTTTTCTATATCATTGCCGTCAAGTATCAGTACGCCTGTAGTAATATCCAATAAGCCTAACTCGGAGGTTAAGCGGAGTTCGGATGCATAGATTGTACCCCCGCGCAGGTTCACCGTCCCAGTGCCTGTCCGGCCGGGGATTATCAGGTTGTCATTTAGTTCGATGGTGCCGCCTGTCATATTGACCGTCCCGGTGCCGACCCAGCCGACCTGCAATGAACCTGTGGAAAAAAGGCCGCCGCTCATATTCATGATGCCGTGGCCGTTGAAACTATCCACACCTACGTAGGCCCCGGCTGCCGTTAGCGAACCGCCGCTGATATCCAGGTATGTTGTGCCCCCGCCATTGCCGACCCTCAGTGTCTCGCATTCGGCGGTAATACCGTCCGTGACTTCGCAATGCGTGTTCTCCGGATAGTCGATAGAAGCCGGATCGATATCGGTCGGGATGGCATCAGTATCCCAGTTGGATGCCGTGCTCCAGAGATTGTCGGACCCGCCGGCGTTCCATAATATTTGCGCCGAGGCACTGTTGGACAGAACCAGCGGCAGGACAAGAGCAATCAAACATATCATTTTCTTAAACATAGTATTCCTCCTTCATAAAAGAGAGTTAATATAGAAACGATTAAAGATGATTTCTGCCTTCATTACACTATCTGATATGCCTTAGCGGAGCATTTGTTGCACTGCAACCTGATGCCACCTCCTTCCTTCAAAAGACCCAAATAAAGCGTGCCAGCTTTCCGGCCACAAACCTTACTAACCTTACTTTATAGAACATTAACCGTGTTAAGTCAAGACAAATCTTCGCACAAATTAAAGGAATTTTGCTAATCAGCCGACAATTCTCCAACATTTCAAATACCACACAAATCCTGCAGTTCACAGCATAATAGACATAACCGGCATTATTTCTTAATCCGAATTGCCCATCAGAGACTGAAATTCACAGGTTTCTGTGGGATTCAGGGAATAGTGCATCAATCATGTGCATGATGAGTGAAACAGTGAAAGCTTCCTGGTCCGGCCCGATCCATGACATAGTACCTCCCTCGTACCCGTAGCCACCTTTCTCATCCTTGTCGTAGTAGTATCTGTCGGGCGAGATGTATCCGGCATAATCACCATTGAAGCTCAGCACCCAGAGATTGCGAATGCGGTTTTACGGAGGCGGTGATTTTTTCTGTAACCTCCCGGCGTTTTTCTTTCAGGAAGTGAGTGAATGAAACCCGATTTGGAGATTGATTCATGAATACTTCCGTAAAAGGACAAGATGTTATCAAAGGAAACAGGATTTGCTTTTTAGACAATCTAAGAACTTTCATGATTTTTTTAGTGGTTTTGTGTCATGCCGGCGGTGTTTATGAAAGTAGCGACACCTGGGCGTCTTTCTGGATTGTTGATGATCCTTCAACTAACAATTTTTCTGGTCTTCTATTTTTAATTTTAGATATTTTCGTGATGCCAACCATATTTTTAATTTCAGGTTTTTTTACGCCTTTATCTATGAAAAACAAGAAAGGGTGGGCATTTCTAAAAGCTAAATTTAAAAGACTTATCATTCCCTGGATTATCGCTGTTTTGACGTTAATTCCAATTTACAAAGTTATATTTTTATACTCACGAAATTTACCTCAGGAAAGTTGGACGACCTACTTTCACTGGAGCAACGGAATTTGGAGTCAAAATTGGCTATGGTTTCTACCTGTTCTTTTTTTATTCGATATCCTCTATCTGCTTTTTTCAAAAGTAAAGATCAGGATCCCAAACATTTCACTAAAGGGCGCTGTTTTGGGCACCTTTCTCATTGGATTTGTTTATAGCGTTAGCATGGATATTTTCGGCCTTCGGGGTTGGACAAAAATCGGATTGCTCGACTTTCAAAATGAAAGGTTATTGATATACTTCATGGTTTTCCTATTGGGGGCTCTATGCTTTAGGCTGAATGTATTTGAAGCGAAGCCTGAGAGCAAGATGCTTTACCTCATCGCCAACTCGATTGCCTGGATCCCAATTACTGTTTACATCTTTTTCCTGCTTTATCCCTGGTTCCACCCAGGTAGCTTTATTGTTTCAAAGATTATCGACAGATTGATCGTGTGGTTCAGCTACCAGTTTTCATTGCTCTGCCTTGTGTACGTGATTATTGAAACGTTCCGACGTTATCAAGATAAACAGGGAAAGCTCAGAAATGAGTTGAACAAGAATTCTTATTATGTTTACATCATTCATGTAATCGTTATGGGTGGTATAGCATTAACCATGCTTAACATTGCAATTCCTTCACTATTAAAGTACCTTATTCTGACAGTATCAACCTATGTAGCAAGTAAT
>CAZSOR010000382.1:2168-4330 GCA_964608395.1 uncultured Pirellulales bacterium | reverse complement strand
TGAGTTTTTTGAAAAAATCCTTTCCATTGGCTTCGGAAATGTTGTATCATCACTAGCTTTATTAGAAATTGTAAACTGGCTTTTTGGAGACTTAAAAGTGGCTAATACCGGCGATATTCGGAATATTATTCTTTTAGGGCACGGCGGGAGCGGAAAAACGTCTCTGGCAGAGGCGATGCTGCATAAAACCGGGGCGACAAACCGGCTCGGAAGCGTCGACGACAAAACGAGCATCTGCGACTTCTACGACGAGGAAAAAGAGCACCAGCATTCGATACAATCGGCGACGGTCCATGCCGAGCACGCAGGCAAGCTGATAAATATCATAGATACGCCGGGCTATCCGGACTTTGTCGGCCCGTCCATCAAAGCGATACCGGCAGCCGAGACAGCCGTGCTGGTCATTAGTGCCTCGGCCGGCATTGAGACCAACACCCGGAAAATGGCCGAATTGACCGCAAAGGTCGATATGCCGCGGATTATTGTCATAAATAAAATGGATGCCGAAAATGTGATCTTTCCCGAATTGATAAAAAATATTCAGGAAACTTTCGGTCAGCAATGCCGCTGCGCGAATCTACCCGCTGCGGACAAGGCATCCGTGATCGACTGCATCGAAAACGAGAGCGGCGAATCGCCTCTAATGAACGTTGCCGAGGCCCATACCGAGCTGATCGAAAGCGTTATCGAAGCTGACGATGAGCTGATGGAAAGCTATCTTGGCGGCGAGGAAATTTCGGCCGAGAAAATCGCTTCAGTCTTTGTGGAGGCCCTGAAAGCCGGGACGCTCATCCCGATAATCTTCACCAATGCCCGCCGGGATGTGGGGATTCAGGAGCTTCTGGATATGATCGTAAAATATACCCCGTCGCCTCTTCAGGCAAAACCCGTTCAGCTCAAGGACGGCGAGAGCTTGACGGAGCTGACCCCCGACGCCGCCGGTCCGCTGGTAGGTCTGGTCTTTCGTGTGGGATTCGATCCGCGATCGAATATGAAGTACTCCTCTGTCCGAATCTTCAGCGGCACGATCAAGTCGGACACCAACATGCTGCGCAACAGCGAGAAGAAGGGCATTCGCCCGGGCCATATTCTGAAATCACAGGGCGGCGAAAATGAACCTGTCGATGCGGGCGTCGCCGGTGACATCGTGACCCTGGCCAAGGTCGAGGAGTTGAGAGTCGATGACCTTGTGCACGACGGCAAAGTTGCCGGCAGGATTGAGATGCCGGCTGTGCCCGAGCCGATGTATTCATTGGCGCTCGAACCGGCCACAAGAGGGGACGAGCAGAAAATCAGCGCCGCTCTTGAAAAATTATGCGAAGAGGACCCATGCTTTAAGGTCACGCATGACCAGCAGACTAAAGAGCTGGTCGCAAGCGGCCTTGGCGAATTGCATCTGCGGGTTACGCTCGAAAAGATGAAAAACCAATTCAAGCTGTCGATCATTACGAAAGAGCCGAAGATTCCTTATCGCGAGACGATTACCGCCAAGGCCGAGGGTCACTACCGGCATAAAAAGCAGAGCGGCGGCGCGGGACAATTCGGCGAGGTTTACCTTCGGGTCGAGCCGGCCGAACGCAACTCGGATCCGCCGCTGCTGTATAGCTGGGACATCTTCGGCGGCTCAATCCCCGGACAGTATGAGCCGGCCGTCCTCAAGGGAGTCAACGAGGTTATGCAGAACGGCGTCGTTGCGGGCTTCCCGATGCAGGACATCGCCGTTTCCGTCTATGACGGCAAACATCACCCCGTCGATTCGAAAGAGGTCGCGTTTCGTGCCGCGGGCAAGGGTGCGTTCGTCGATGCGCTGCAGAAGGCAAAAACCGTCCTGCTCGAGCCGATCGTCAATATAGAAGTCACCATCCCCGCAGAGAACGTTGGTGATATCACGGGCGACCTGGCTTCCAAACGCGGCAGGGTCCAGGGCCAGGATGTGCTGCCCGGCAATTTCATCGTCATCAAGGCGCAGGTTCCGCTCTCTGAAGTCACGCAATATAACAGCCAGCTCAAAAGCGTGACCGGCGGCCGCGGCAGCTACTCGATGACGCTCAGCCATTACGAGCTGGTGCCCCCCAACGTCCAGCAGCAGATCGTCGCCCAATACGCGAAGAAAAAAGAGGAAGATTAGGCTCGCGCAATATACAACGGCCGGCTGCTCGTCG
>CAZSOR010000382.1:0-2068 GCA_964608395.1 uncultured Pirellulales bacterium | reverse complement strand
GATCGTATCGAGTTGAATTCTGCGATATTCCTCGGGGGTTTGACGCCATCGCTGGGTTCGATAATCGAAGCAAAGAAGAGATTGAATATCCCCGTAATGGTAATGATTCGCCCGAGAGCGGGTGGATTCTGCTATACGCAGGCGGAAATGGCGGTAATGCAGCACGATGCGAAACTGGCCGTCGAGCATGATGTTGACGGCCTGGTCTTCGGGATACTCACCCCCGACGGCTCGGTTGACGCAGAGCGCTGTAAGCGGATCATCGAACTCGCCCGGGGCCGGCAAACCGTCTTTCATCGGGCTTTCGACGTGACTCCCGACCCACTGAAAGCGATCGATCAGTTAGTAGATCTTGGCTTTACCCGTGTTCTGACCAGCGGCCAGGAAAGAACCGCGCCCGAAGGTATCGAGCTAATAAGGAAACTGATTGTCCATGCCGGCGACAGAATCGAAATCCTGCCGGGCAGCGGGCTTCGACCCCATAATATCCGGGTGTTCGTGGAACAGACAAAAGCAATGCAGGTCCATTTCTCGGCGTTCGGCCAAAGGCTCGACTCCTCGATGCAGCATCGGCCGCACATCACTTTCGGCGGAGGTCTCTGTCCGACGGAGGATCGGTATAATCTTATCGACCGCAACATCATTCGATCCGTTTGCCAACTGTTAGGTCGTTAGTCTCAGTATCCATCAAATTTTCTCTCGTATGTTTAGCATTACAAATCTATAATGTTTACGATAAAATGAATTCAAACGAATGCTTTGATCATCATTAGAATGCGATGTGATATAATGCAGAAGTGGTGATGGAAGGAGTACTAAAATGAGATATAAATATACTGCATACCGTTGCGGCTTAATCATCACAGTAATCCTGGGAGTACTTTCGCTCTTCCTGCTGGAAGGCTGCGGATCGAAGGGGGGCCGCACAATCGGCAGCGGTATGACTCCGAAAGCCGGGCAGATATCAAAGCAGGAACTGCGGGAACAGCTTGATAAATTCCGGGAATTCTACAAAGCAACACTAAGACAGGTCTCGAACGAGCTTAACGAGCGCGTACCCAGCACGAGAACGGAAAAGACGACTTTGCAAATGAAGGCGCGGATGGTTCAGGGCATAAATGCAATGCTGGACAATGACAACTCGATTGTGGCGTTCATCGAGACGTGGGCCCTGTGCACGAGATTCAGAATGTATCTCGAAGAAGGCGAAGGCATCTCGCTTTTCGGAGATGCCCACGGAATTGCGCTAAACGGCTCCAAACGTCTGGAAGCGGAAATCCAGCGTATCGGAGTAATTTTTCTAAAGGAAGATGTCCTCGAGGCGGCCCGCAAAAACGTGACCGAGTTTGCCCATAATGATCCCATCAAAGGTACGTTTTCGAATGTAATCGTATATGCGACCGAGGTACAAAAGGGCCAGCAAAATCCGTTCTTGAGCGTGCTAAAGATTCCTATGACACCTTTCCGCGCTATAGAAGGAGTGGATCGGACGGCCTCGGCGATACATCAGTTCAGTAATACGGCCGAACGTTTTTCCAATATAGTTGCCGAAATGCCCGAATCCACTCGCTGGCAGTTGCAACTGCTGCTGTTTGACCTCGAAGAGGCAAACATGACCAAATCCTTCCTGAACAGTTTGGCGCAGGTTTCTGAAAGCAGCGCCAGCCTGGAAAAATCGCTTGAGAAATTACCGGAGCAGCTTCGCGAGCAGTTGACGAAGTTTGTCGAAGAAATTGACAATAAGCAGGACGGTCTCCAACAAACGCTCCAACAGGCCGAGAAAACCTCACTCGCTGTCAACAATACTCTTGAAAAGCTGGACAAAACTGCAGGCTCGATTGACGCTGTGGTCAAAGATGTCAACGAAACGATCCAGGCGTGGGAGACGGCGGCTAAAACCACAGGCGAAGTCGTACAGGAATTCAACAAGAACAAGCCTTCGCAGAAAGAAGCATCGACTTTCAATATTACCGATTACCGTGACACCGCTCAACAGACTTCCCAGGCGGCAAACAACATCAAGGCACTTTTGGCTGAAGTGGACGACTTATTAGAGTCTCGCCGTTAC
>CAZSOR010000381.1:0-4341 GCA_964608395.1 uncultured Pirellulales bacterium | reverse complement strand
GTACTTACTTCTACAGTTGAACCTTCAATCTTATATTCGAAACCCTCTTTAGCCAGGTTGTAATTGATGTCAAGCTGAACGTTCTGATTCTTAAGTGAATGTGCCAACTCTCTAAGCGAAGTTTCCAACAGCCGGCTTTTTGTGTTGTTGGATATGTTAATCTCCGTAGTAAGTTTATTTTCCGTATTGGCCTTTGCATAAGCAGGGATTACTTCACGCAAAACGTGCAAAAGTGTTTCTTCATCATTAAGGGCTTTTTCAACATTCAATTTCAGTATGGTTTTAAGCTGTAAACTAAGCTTTTCGCGAAGCAGGAAAATAGTATCGCGTACAGCTAATTCCAAACTTGAATTCATTCGGACCTTCACTTTTTCGGCTTCGGCTTGTGCTTCCGCAATTATCTGATTTGCCGTTTCTTTGGCCTCGGCATTAATTTCGTCTGCCTTTTCTCTGGCCTCGGCCTCAATCTTCATGGCGGCTTTCTTGCCGGCATCCACACCTTCTGATTCTAACGTTTTGACGAAGGATTCTATATTTGTAGGCATACTCTTATTTCCTCAATCTTGTTATTTTACAGCAAGGGCCAAATACATGCATATTCTTTGAAGTTTATTTAGTAGCATTGGAATGGTTTCTTAATCAATTCCATTCGTAATCCTGCTTTACAGGATTTCATATTCCTAAAAGGCTTAGTAGGTTACACCATTTCCAGAAAGATGGCAACAAATAACCGAAAGTTTTTTCTGTTTATATAAGCTCGTCAATCTTTGCCGCGAGCTGTTTGACGTGGGCGAGGGATTTGTCGAACTGAGCACGTTCGGAGCCGTTCAAATCGAGCTCGATAACTTTTTCGACTCCATTTTTGCCAAGAATGGCGGGAACTCCGATGAAATATCCCCCAGCGTCATATTGACTATCGCAATAGGCGCAGCACGAAAGTACGGTCTTCTTGTCTTTTAGCATTGCTTCGGCCATCTTTGCCGCCCCGGCGGCAGGAGCGTAATATGCGCTGAAGCCGAGCAGGTTTACTACTTCTATGCCGCCTTTTCGCGTTCGTTCGATCAGTTTGGCGATTTTTGCTTCGTCGAGCAACTCCGTTACCGATATTCCCCCGACGGATGTGAATCTGGGTAAAGGAACCATATCGTCGCCGTGGCCGCCCATCAATGTGCACTTTATGTCCTCGACGCTCACGCCAAGCTCGGCGGCGAGAAAGCAGCAAAAGCGTGCCGAATCCAGCGCGCCGGCCATGCCCATAACCTTATTTTTTGCAAAGCCTGTAACCTTGCTGGCGGTGTAAACCATCGCATCGAGCGGATTGCACACTACAATAACGATGCTTTCCGGCGAATATTTCGCCGTTTTCTCGCTGACATCCTTGACGATTCCGGCGTTCTTTGCGAGCAAATCGTCCCGGCTCATCCCGGGTTTGCGCGGAAGGCCGCTCGTGATGATGACGATGTCGCTGTCGGCGGTTTCTTTCCAGTCGCAGGTACCGACGAGATTGGAATCGTAAAGCTGGACCGGGGCCGCCTCGGCGATATCGAGGGCTTTACCCTCGGCGAGGCCTTTGACGATGTCGATCAGAACGATATCACCGAGTTGTCTGGTTGCCGCGATATGGGCGGTTGTCGCGCCGACGTTGCCAGCTCCTACTATTGTAATTTTATTTCTTGCCATATAAGCAGGCTATATTATTCTTATCTTTTGTCTGTGTCAACACGCCATTCGAGAATACCGCCGGAAAAATCCTGCTGCAACTGTACCTCCATTCGCAGTGCGGATGTCTTCACCGGCTCGAATGTTACGCTGTTGAATTTATCTTTTTCGACGCCGTAGCTGCCGGCGTTTGAAACT
This sequence comes from uncultured Pirellulales bacterium, assembly GCA_964608395.1. Lineage (GTDB taxonomy): Bacteria > Planctomycetota > Phycisphaerae > Sedimentisphaerales > Anaerobacaceae > JAFGPJ01. The sequence continues at coordinate 2,484 of CAZSOR010000381.1, read as the reverse complement.
TGCTTCCAATTGTTGCCGTTTTTATACAGCAAACGCCATGACTTCGGAATCCGGCAGCCGCCTCCGCCCGTATCGTCGAAGAAGTAAACCGCTGCGCCGGAAATCCGTTTGGGCTTCTCGAAATCATACTGCACCCATTCTGTCGTGCCTTTATGAGGCCACCATGTGAAACGCGGGATGCTCTGGTCGTTTGAGTTCCTCGGCTCTAAATTATCGCTGAGAGCTGTGACGGTGTCAGCCTCCCAGCAGTGCGATGCGGTGGCGGGAGTTGTTTTGGGCGGCTGCTTCCACTCGTAAGCTTCGGGGCCCGAGCCGATAGTCGGGAACGACGAAATCCGCAGCCGGGCACAGCCCATCGGGATTAGCGTGACATTCTCTGTCGGCTCGCTGGATTTTGCCGGGCTTGTCTGAAGTTTGCCGACCAGTCCCAGGTGGTCTTTCTGCCATGCCGGGATTCTTTTTGCTTTGGCGCGAAGCTCTATCGGTGCGGCGTCTGACTTAAAAGGCTGATTGTCACCGGGCCAGTTCTTATGTACCACCTTGAATGAGGATGCGGGATCGTCTTCATTTAGCACCAATCCGTAATTCCACGGTGTCGTAGGATGGATTTCCCACGCCGGCCATTCGTCTGTACCTCCTTCACGAACATATTTTTCGCCGATCTTAAGTGAGTAGGTCAGAGGCCCACGATCCACCGAGACGCTGTTTTTATTCTTGGTCCACTTTCGCAGTGATATTTCCATCGGTAGATTAAGCTCAACCTTATCGCCATTTTCCCACTGCCGATTAATCTCGAGGTATAATCCCGGACCGGTTGCTTTGAAGGTTTTATTGTTGACTGTCAGTTCTGGATTTTCGCACCAGCCGGGTATCCGCAGATAAAGCGGAAACCGGACCGGCTTACCGATAGTGACAGTCATGCTGATTTTCTCGTCGAATGGATACTTCGTTTCTTCTTGAATCGTAATTTCCGTTCCGTCGCCAACCTTCTCCGTGACTTTGCATGGGGCGTAGAAAGCCGCAGCCAGGCCGTTGCCCGGCGTCGCCAGCCACAGATGCTCGGCGTAATAAGGCCAGCCGTGCCCCGTATTGTGCTGGCAGCAGCGATGATCATGCGGGTCGAACAGCAGCATCGGACCGCCGTTCTGCAGGCCCGGCGATTTGTTTTTTCGATCGCAGAGAATCATATTCGGCGCCGTCAGATAATGCAGCGCCTTAAGGTCGGCCGTAAACGCCGCCGGCAGTGAATTAAACACCACATCCTCGCAGCGGTCGGCCCATTTCGCATCGCCGCTGATTCTCAGCAGTGTTTCGTGTGACAGCATCATTTCGACCATGCCGCACGTCTCGACTGCCTGACGCGGCCCTGTGTAGCCGGGCCGGCAGTTCTCATCGCCGCCGAACATCCCGCCGGGCACCTGGCCGTACATGTCCCGGATCTTTTGCCAGTTGCGCTCGGCCGCCTGCAGATGATTCGGATTCTTCGATTGCATATAGAACGTGCCGGCTTCGCCGAAGCCCTGTGACATATTGACATTGTGCCAGTTGATGACATCCTTTTCCCATTCGGCCGTGTGGCGGTGAACCTTCTCGGCCAGTTCCAGCAGGAATTTGTCTCCGGTCCGGTTGTACAGCCAATACACGCTGTAAAGCAGGTCGCCTCCGCGCATCTTCGGCCAGTAGCCCACCAGGAACCTGTCTTCCGGTACGGTCATAAGGTACTTCATATATTTGGTCATCAAGTCGATGACCCGTTTATCTTTACCGCCGGTGAAGTCATAGTAATCCTGCAGGCAGAATAGCATTATCATATTAGGCCACAAGTCTTCACGGCCCTGTAATCCCGTCGCTGCTCCTTTTCTGCCCTTGTCCGGCCCGAACCAGCCGTCTTCTTTCTGGCTTGCCAGTGCCGCCTCGATCCATATCTTCGATTCTTTGATCATGCGCTCGTCGCCGAGGATGTAGCCGCAGTTGCTGAATCCCTTGAGCCAGTAGGCAGGTTCTTCCCAGCCGTGATCGCCGCTGCCATCCGGGCTGAGCCATGCATTGCCCTCTTTTATTAAGAACCGGCTGATCTCAGTCAGATGTCCGTGAAATCCGTCCGCCTGCAATTCGAGTTGCCTGCGTACCCATCCGGCCGGCTCTATCGCCCCGACCGGCAGCTTTATCAGGGGACTCGGCGTCAACGGCGCGCGGTTGCCGACGTAGAAGTCATTCCCCGCCCCGGTGACCGGCTTGTCAACAACGCGGATAGTTGTATTACCGGAGAAGGCGACACCAGCGAGCGAAGCAATCAGCATCATACTGATAAATGCGTATTTAGACATTATTGGCCCTTTCAGTTTCAAATAATCAAACAGAACTAGAATTTTACGTAAAAACCCATAAGAATGCCAACACAAAATACGCCTGTTTCTGGGCTGTTCGAGCGCTTCATTTATAGTTTTGTCTTGACAATCAAATCTAAAAATGTATCATAAAATA
>CAZSOR010000380.1:0-4390 GCA_964608395.1 uncultured Pirellulales bacterium | reverse complement strand
AATTTTCCCGTTTGGCCGGTCAGTTGGGCTACGAATATCACATCCTCGAAGGTTTCTGGAGCAGGTGGAGTGACGAGCAGATAAAAGAAATCGTAGAATACTCGAGGCAGCAGGGCGTGCGTTTGTTGTTCTGGAAGCACAGTAACCAACTGGGCACGCCGGAGCAGCGCGAGGAGTTCTTCACAGGATTGCACCGCCTCGGAGTTGCCGGCACTAAGATTGACTTTCTCGATCACGAAGCCAAAGAAGTTATCGACCATTACGAAGCCCTGCTCAGGAAGGCCGCCGAAAATCAGATGGTGGTCAATTTTCACGGGGCGAACAAGCCGACCGGCCGTTACCGCACATGGCCCAATGAAGTAGTTCGCGAGGCGGTCCGCGGCATGGAAAGCAGTTCGCTGCGCGAGCGTGCCCGGCACGAAACGATCCTGCCTTTCGCCCGTTATCTTGCCGGCCACGCCGATTACACGACAATGCACTTCGGCGACCGCCGCCAGGACACAACATGGACGCACCAGATAGCCAGCCTGGCCATCTTCGCCAGCCCGCTTTTGACAGTGGCGGCGCATCCGCAGGCCGTTCTCGACAATCCGGCGGTGGACGTAATCAAAAGCATTCCCGCCGTGTGGGACCAGACCATTGTGCTGCCGGATTCAAGCATCGGCGAACTGGCGATCTTCGCTCGGCGTACCGGCCGGACGTGGTTCCTTGCCGTCATGTGCGGCCCGGAAGCTAAGACGATTCAGGTGCCGCTGTCGTTTCTCGGCCAGGGACAATACAACGCGTCACTGGTTTGCGATGACAAGGAAAACGACGCCGCGGTAGTTATGAAAAACAGCACCGCCCGGCGAGGCGATACGCTCACTATAGAGATGAGCAACGGCGGTGGCTTTGTAGGCCGGTTCTCGAAACAATAAGTATACGAGAAGAACAAAATGAAACACACTCTTGCCAAGAGCAGCTTTTTGCTGATTATCGTAGCTATCGGGACCTGCCCGATCAAGGGCGGTTCAATACCTGAATTGACACGGCCAGAAGTTGCTGAGGCTGGGACATCTGACCGTAAGATAGACCGCCATGCCCTGGTCGGCCGGCATAATGTCACGCTGGAGGAGCCCGATCCGCTAACCCCGCTTAGCGTTGGTAACGGCCGGTTCGCTTTCACCGCCGACATAACGGGCCTGCAAACATTTTCCAAGTTTCATCAGCAGGGCATGCCGCTGTTTACTCAATCTCAGTGGGGCTGGCATACTTCTCCCAATTCGAAAGGCTATCGGATGGCGGATGCCCTTGAGGATTATGTTGTCGCGGGGCGTAAGGTGCCGTATGCTTCGGATGGAAATGTCCCCGGCGGATATTCGCCCGCCGCCTCCTGGCTGCGCGCCAATCCGCATCGCCTGCACCTTGGGCAAATCGGCTTTGACCTGACCAAATCCGACGGCTCGCCCGCCGGCATCGAGGACTTGACCAATACATCACAGACTCTGGATTTGTGGAGCGGGCTGCTGAGCAGTAGATTCGAAATTGACGGCCGGCCCGTCAAGGTCATGACAGTTTGTCATCCGGAGCGTGACTTATTGGCGGTTCGCATCGAATCGGAGCTATTGCCGGAAGGCCGGCTGCCGGTCTCGCTGGCATTTCCTTACGGCAAAGAAGATTGGAGAAACGCGGCGGACTGGGACAATCCGGACCGGCATACGACCCGGCCGCAAATCGCCGGCGGTTCCGCCGAGTTGACCCGGATACTCGATTCCGACCGTTACTACGTCCGCATCGCCTGCTCGGCCGGAGGCGGGATTCGAGCCGAATCACAGCACGAATATGAGATTACTCAGCAGGACGGTCAATCGCTGGAAATTGTGTTCGGATTTTCGCCGACAAAGATTGGTGAGCCGCTTCCCGATTTTCAGGCGGTCCATAAGGCGGCAGCAAATCACTGGCGGCAGTTCTGGACTACTGGTGGGGCGATAGATTTTTCCAAATGCACCGATTCCCGCGCTGCGGAACTGGAACGCAGGGTCGTTCTCTCGCAATACCTTACGGCGATTAATTGCTCCGGCTCGACGCCGCCCCAGGAAACGGGGCTTATTCATAACAGTTGGTTCGGCAAATTCCACCTGGAGATGCATTGGTGGCACGCGGTTCATTTCGCACTTTGGAACAGATTGGAGCTGCTGGAGCGCAGCCTGCCCTGGTACGAGTCGATTCTCCCGGCGGCCAAAGCAACCGCCGAGCTACAGGACCACAAGGGTGCCCGATGGCCGAAGATGACATCACCCGATGGCCGGGACAGCCCGAGTACGGTTGGTGTGTTTTTGATCTGGCAGCAGCCGCACCCGATTTACTACGCCGAGCTGTGCTACAGGGCTCATCAGGACCGGGCGACACTTGAAAAATACAGGCGGATTGTTTTCGAGACTGCCGAGTTCATGGCGTCGTATCCCGTGTGGGACCAGGCCGGCCAGCGTTATGTGCTGGGTCCGGCGATGATCCCGGCGCAGGAAAGCTACGGGCGCGACCGGGCACGCAATCTCAATCCGACATTCGAACTTGCTTACTGGTACTGGGGACTCCAGACGGCACAGAAATGGCGGCAGCGGCTTGGTCTTGAACGTGACCCGAACTGGGACAAGGTGATAAGACAACTTTCCCGACCGACTGTCCGCGACGGCGTCTATACGGGAATCGAAACACCGCCCTACACAATCTATAAAGACCACCCGTCCATGGTGGCCGCACTCGGATTCGTGCCTCCGACCCCTCTGATAGATCCCGAGACAATGAAACGAACGCTGGATCACGTGATACAGAAATGGGACTGGTCGAGCACGTGGGGCTGGGATTATCCAATGCTCGCTATGACGGCGGCGCGTTTGGGTGAGCCGGAAAAAGCGATCGATGCCCTGTTTATCGAATCGCAAAAGAACCGGTATCTGGCCAATGGGCACAACTACCAGTCGGCCCGGCTGCCGTTATATTTGCCCGGAAACGGCGGGCTACTCTCGGCGGTTGCAATGATGGCGGCGGGCTGGGACGGTTGCCCCGAGAGTCCGGCGCCCGGTTTTCCGGACAATGGAAAATGGAACGTGCGATGGGAAGGGCTTAAACGAATGCCCTGAATGAGAATGAAGAAGACACGAATTGCATTAACGAGTAAGTTTATCCTGCTGGTCTTGTTGTTCGGTTGCAACGCGACATTATGCGCGGCCGAGACGACGTTGCGTCTGGCGATTATTGGCGACTCGACGGTCTGTGAGTATCCTCCCGAAAATGCCTGCCGGGGCTGGGGACATTATATCCATGACTATTTCAAGGATACGCTGCGCGTGATCAATCTCGCCGGGAGCGGGTGCAGCACCAAGACATTCATAAACGAAGGGCTCTGGTCCAAAACGCTAGAGGAAAAACCCGACATTCTGCTGATTCAGTTCGGCCATAATGATTCGCACAACTCGGACAGGCCGGAAGCTACCGATGCCGCCACGGATTTCCGGGACTATCTGCGGCGGTATATTGACGAGTCGCGGGCGATTGGCGCAACGCCCATTCTCGTGACGCCGGTGCAGCGGAGAACGTACGGCTCCGATGGAAGGCTTAATAACACGTTGATTATCTATGCGGATGCAATGAAGGCGGTCGCAGCCGAGAAGAAAGTGGGCCTGATCGATCTGAACGCTTCAAGCGGCAGGCTCTACGAGCAATTGGGTTCCGCCGCCAACGATATTGTGGCGAGCACGCCGGATGATCGCACACACTTCAATGAAAATGGCGCCCGTATGATGGCGCATCTTGTAATGCAGGAGTTGACGCAGGTCGAACCGCGCATGGCGAAGGAACTGGTGTCGGATGGCCCGGTAGCGCTCGGCAGGATCGCTGACAAGCCGCTCTTTCGCGATCCCGTGTATGATGGTGCCGCAGATCCTGTGCTCTGCTGGAATCGCGCCGAAAAGAAATGGTTTATGTTCTACACCAACCGCAGAGCGAACGTACCGAATACAAAAGGCGTCTCGTGGGTCCACGGCACGAAAATCGGCATCGCCGAGTCCTCGGGCGGCGGCGCAACGTGGAAATATCGAGGCACAGCGAACATCGACTACGGCCGGGGCGAGTACAGCTATTGGGCGCCGGAGGTGATCGAGCACGGCGGCACTTATCACATGTATCTGACTTTTGTGCCGGGGATGCACACCGACTGGTCGGGTACGCGTGACATCATCCACCTGACGAGTAAGGACCTGCTGAACTGGAAATTCGAATCCGTGCTGAAGCTCTCTTCCAAAAGGGTCATTGACGCCTGCGTCATGCGGCTGCCGGACGGAACGTGGCGAATGTGGTACAACAACGAGGTCGATGGAAAATCGATCTACTATGCCGACAGCCCCGATCTGTA
>CAZSOR010000379.1:0-4396 GCA_964608395.1 uncultured Pirellulales bacterium | reverse complement strand
GGCCCGAAACACCGTGACGTTGTCGCCATCCCGGAAGACATCGTTATAATTGATTATTGATTAATGATTATTGATTATTGACGCTCGCTGCGGTGGTTCTGCTTCAGTACTTTGTGACACGCCTCGCTGCAAAACTGATGTTAACGCTCTTATCCACATCTTGTGGGACATAAAACGTATCTCGTATGCGAGCGGTCTTCGAGCGGGGCAATAAAAATATTTAAAATATTTGTAACCTTTTCATGGTTTTAACGCCTATAGTATAGGAAAGACAAATATGCGTTAATCCTGCGGAAAGATATGCAGGGCCGAATTTACGGCATAAAATGCGAACTGAAATAAGGAGAAGCACAAAATGAAATTACACAAATGCGGCGAGATTGGACTTTTTGCGGCTCTGGTTGCTATATCGGTTCTGGTTGTCGGCTGCGTGGTCAGCGAGACGGACGAGCAGTACACCGGCATTGAAAACGACACGCTCAAGCAGGTGGAGTGCGGCCAGACCACGAGGGACTGGGTGATCGAGACGTTCGGCGAGCCGAGCGAGCAAATTCTCACCGATGACGGCGACGAAATCCTCAAGTACAAATGCGTAAGGAAAAAGGACAACAAATTTGTCATGTTCCCGCCGCCCATCGTTATCAGCGACGAAAAGGACGTGGAACACACCGTCGCGTTTGAGGTCAGAGACGGTATCGTCCAGCGGTACTGGAAGGAAGGGTAGTGACATCCACGCCGAAGCGATAACAACCGCTGCGGCAAGCGGGTCTCTCAGCGTCACCGGACGCTGTCACGAGCACTCGTGGTAAACATAGTCGAAGGGACAGGCTTCCTGAAAGAAGCGAATGCTACAGCACAAATTGGGACAAGGTGCCGGCGTCTATTTCTTTTTAGGCTTAGCTTTTTTCTTGGCTTTTTTGCCTGAACTGCATCCGCATGTTTTGCACATTTGCCAATCCTTTCATGTCCGGCGTTCCATTGAACATTAGCCGACACCAAAGATTAACTCGGCGACCATATATTAATCGGCTAAGAAGGCAAAAGTCAATAAAAATTCGTATCTCGTATCGCGTATCGCGTATTGCGGATTATGGACATCTCCATCTGCCGGCGATTCTCCGGCATTTCAAATACAACACAATTCCCGAGATTTTCGAAAAAGCATAGATTTTCCAGCCTTTATAGGGTGGCGGTTCACCTCACTTTGGCTGATGAGAACACATAAATAATCAATAGTCATTAATCAATAATCAATAGTAAGGGCCCCACCATTTTTGATCGACAGGCACCTGTGATTTGCATAAATTGGAATTTGCCATACATAATAAAACCGGGGCGTTTGATACACGTATCAAACACCCCGGTAAGCTAAAGCCAATAGTGCTCTAAGTCATTCGATTTTAATCTACGGTTCAGTCAATGAATTATCCATAAGCCAGTCTGCCTCTAACATGGCCAAATCCTCATCATCGACTTTGCAGTCACCATTGAGATCCCCGGGAAACGGCACGTAATCGGGCAGTGACTTGGCTGCCTCACAACCGTCGATATATACGTTGATCGCGACAGTGTCAGAACCAGTGTATTCACCGTCAGAAGCATCCAACTGCAAGACATACTCGCCTAAGGCTGACAGGGTGATACTCGTATCCTCGGCGCTCGGATCGGCAATCACGGCGTCAGGGTTGTTGGGATCATTAGGTTCACTGACCACCGTCCACTGCACGGTATAAGCACCGTTATCGGTAACGGTCGCGTCCAGATTCTTAATCCTGGTACCATCTTCTCCCAGCCAGGTAAGTAAATCGACTCCGGCCTCGACGACGGGTGGCTGGTTGTCTGCGGTGAAATCAAAAACGATACCTATTTCCGGTGCTGCCTCACCTGGTTCGTAGGTATCCACGGCCCAGAAGTAACGTTGCTTGGCAACGGTCGTCACGTTCGCGGAGGTCACGGCTTGCTTGTCCACAATCTTCGTGAAATCACTCAAGTCAGCTTTGTTGCCAAACCACACATCCACGAGCGTGCCGGCATCCACAGTCCACTCCAGCGTGACAGTACCGGGGACAGTGTCGCCAGCGTCTTCGGGTACTGGATTAAAGGGGTGCAGACCCTTGACAATCAAAGTATCTTCTACTGTTTCCACGAGCACGGTTCCCGTACCATAAGAGGCGGTAATGGTGCCATAAGCAGTAATGGTGCCATCGGCAATACGATCGTTGATATAAGCGAGACGGGCGTCGGAGTATGCCTGCGTTAGCACGCCACCGGAGAAATCCATACTGGCGACAGAGTTTTGACCAGCATTGAAACGCAGTGGAAGTGATGAACTGGACAAGAGATTTATTTCACCACCGCGTACTTCCACGCGACCATTGCCATCGGTATTCTCGCCGACACCCAACTCCTGGGCGTTGAGATTTAAAACGCCTTCGTAGTCAACCACCAGCTTGCCGTATCCAAGAAATCCAACAAACACACGGGCATTGGCATTCAGCACGCCGCCAAAGATTTCTAATAAATGAGGATTTCCTTCATCACCGCCGGCGTAAGCGATAATGGTCCAGTCGCTAATGGCCACTTCCGCGCCATCCAGCAACGTGAGATGAGCGGTACCGCCTTCCATAGCGATATGCTTGCCGACTTGGCCACCAATATCGAGAACACAATCTGCACCATCAACGATTCTGATCTTATCGTCATTATCCGGGAAGCCGTCGCTCCAGTTATCGACATTACTCCACATTTTGTCGATAGCGTTTGTAAAGGTGGTATCAGCGGACAACGAGCCCGCCAATAACAAGCTGATACAAACACCCAAAACAAATTGCAGTTTCATAATACAACCTCCTACAAAAAGATGTAACTGTTCACGGGTATTTTGATCGTATCGGGCAACACACCCGACATTAAATACCCAATGTGCTTTTGTTGAAATTATTTTATTATAGCTTGTCGCCTGTATACCACCTTGACGGCACATCGTCTCCTGTAGTTTCTTCTAAGGCGGTAACGTGTCCGTCCAGCCAAAGGATATTAGCTCTTCCACCGGTTCTGTCATCGTCGCCGAATCTGATATTGTGCCTGAAAATCTGCCGATATTGCCCGGAACGGCTGCCGGTTCGATAATGCGTAAGATTCATAGCGCCGGGTGTATCATTATTATGAAAAGCATCGCTGGTATCACACTCCGGTCTTGGTTCGGCGTGGTCTGTGCAAAAAATGAATTCTGAAATACGGTGAATATCATTTGTATTTCGACCCCTGTTATTCTTATGATGATTCAAACCAAACGCTGCATGCTGGATTACTTTCCCTGGATCGGGATAATTATTATACGAGTATATTAATCCTTCTGGAGCACGTACCAAGCTCGGACAGCCAAAGATTTTCGTCTCTTTCAAGTAATCTAAGTAGAAAAGACCCCAATAACTAGTGCTGGAACCAGCTTTTAGATAAGTAACACCGTCCGGCGTATGCCATAGAAATTCATTAGCACTCTGGGTATTGGGGATTTTTCGTTCGTAGTCGTCGAGGTACATTTGCACGGCCAATCCTATACTCCGCAAATTTGATTTGCAGGCTGATTCCCGTGCCATCTCCTTGACTCTCCGCAGTGCCGGCATCAGAATCCCCATAAGGATTGCAATAATGGCAATAACCACCAATAGCTCGATTAGTGTAAAAGCTTTAGTCTTCATGACTACCTTCCTTCAAATGGCACGATTTGAACTACTACTTGCAAAGCAGGAATTGAAATGAAAAAACGAATATTCACCCTTTCGAAAAGCGAAAAGCGAAAAGCGAAAAGCGCCTTCATTGTTAGTTACCACAGGTATAAGTATCACCAATATAGTTATACACTATTAACCTCCTTGTCGTCAAGAAAATTTAAGAAACAATTGGCGGGATCAGCTATTATTCTCGCAATACTGTAAAAAAAGAAGTCAAGAAAATACGCCGAAAAGCCACTTTTTCCTACCATTTTGGCACACTGCCACCGTTGCCCTCCGTTCCATAGCACATTAACCGACACCAAAGATTAACTCGGCGACCATATATTAATCGGCTAAGAAGGCAAAAGTCAATAAAAATTCGTATCTCGTATCGCGTATCGCGTATTGCGGATTATGGACATCTCCATCTGCCGGCGATTCTCCGGCATTTCAAATACAACACAATTCCCGAGATTTTCGAAAAAGCATAGATTTTCCAGCCTTTATAGGGTGGCGGTTCACCTCACTTTGGCTGATGAGAACACATAAATAATCAATAGTCATTAATCAATAATCAATAGTAAGGGCCCCACCATTTTTCATCTCACGGACTACAAAAACCAGGGACAGCGGGCCTGTTGGCAAAGACGAGATTGCTTCGTCGCTACACTCCTCGCAAT
>CAZSOR010000378.1:0-4432 GCA_964608395.1 uncultured Pirellulales bacterium | reverse complement strand
TTAAGAAGCAGGATGAGATTCGGCAAAGAAATGGGAAATATCTGGAGCAGGAATTAGCCAAAATTTCCGGTATCACACCGAGAAATAGATACTCCGAAAAGACGCGATTCACGTATGTTACTTTTGAAATGGATTACGACAAAAAGTACTTTGACAATGTCCCGGCATCAAGGTTAGCCGAGGCCCTTCGAACCGAAGGCATTCCGGTCTCAAGCCGAGCAAGAAGATACTCAAACGGCTGCCACAAAGAAGGGATGTTGGAAGAACACATTAATTCTCAGGCATTTCGTAAATCATTTTCGAAAGCACGCCTTAAAAAAATACAGAGAATCTTTACAGTTGCCGATAATAGATAATATCAAGCCCGGTGGAAAAGAGAAACTTTCCATAGAAGGCAAAATAGCTTTTCTTGGGCCTACAAAGGATATAGACGATATTTTGGAAGCTTTTATAAAGGTAACTAAGAACATCGACAAACTGACATAACGAGAAGCTTTGTATTACAAGATACAAATTTGACATAAATAGCAGACAATCAACTTCAGGCAAATCTCAAATATAATGGAGTATTTTCTTTAAATGGAATTTTCTGAAAGTCTCTCAGTCTTTTATTCACTTTTAATATCAAGTGTTCTTGAACGCAGAAGAACTTTAAAAATGCCATTTTCAGTATTGATAACGCACCTAAAAAGAATATTGGCAGGTCCCAGAAAAGTGCTGATAACCCCGATGAAAGTACTGATAACGCTAAAAAAGCCATAAGGAGATGTATTATTTCCTTGAATTTACTGTCCACTTTTGATATGATAATAGTTCGGGCAAGAAGGAAGATGTGTTTACTCAATTAATAATGGATTATTTAGTCTGGAAAGGTTGCAAGATGGGTACATTAAGGAAAATGTTGGTTGTTCTTCTTTACATGGGATTGGTAGTCTGTGTTGCTCAGACTGTCGAAGCCCAGACATCGGAGGAACTGAATTTGCCCGTAGATACAACCACGCGTCTGGTCGTAAGGGAACTACGTATCAGCGGCAATACTTTGATATCAACCGGAGAGCTGCTGGAGTACATGCCGGCTGTTTATAATGCCTCCGGTCAGCCACAGTCCCAGGCTGGTAGCCAGTATCTTTATGACCTGAGGACTATCCAGGGACTTGTATCGGTGCCCGGCCAGCCCCGAGAAGTCTCACTAAGGACTATTCAGGGTCTCACGCAATACATACTTTCCGTATACCAAACAAACAATTACTCCGGCATATATGTGTATGTGCCGGAAGGGGCGATCAAAGATGGCTATCAACTGGTGGATGGGATTTTACCAATTAACATTCTTGAGGCCCCTGTTAGCGAAGTCAGAATAAAATATTACGACGCCGAACGAAATGAGATTGAGGAAGGCTATCTTCGCCGCTCTGCTCTTGAGGAATGGTCACCCATAGAACGCGATAAAGTGGCCAGTCAGAAATCACTGGATTATCTGGTCAATCTTCTCAATCTCAATCCTGACAGACACGTATCTGCCGTTGTATCCAGAGGTGCTGAGCCGAACACGTTGGCGATCCAGTACGATGTTTACGAAATCGATCCCTGGCATTACTTCATCATGGCGGATAATTCCGGCACGAACGAAAGGCAATGGGCCCCGAGGGCCGGTGTGATCAATACAAACCTTTTAGGCATAGATGACAGATTAACCGCTCTTGTTCAGGCCTCTCCGGATTCTTTATCTGAGAACTACTCACTTTTCGGGAGCTATGACTTTCCGATTATGGATCCCCGGCTTCGCCTTAACCTTTATGGTGGATACAGTGAGTTTGACATAGATCCGGAGTCCGGCCCGTTTAATTTCCTCGGCAGCGGCACATTTTATGGAGCCGTACTGCGTTACAACATCTACCAGGAGCAAAATTGGTTCTTCGACGTTACCGGATCTCTAAGCCAAGAGGAAAGCGAGATTGACTCTTCAGCGGAAGAGTTGTTCGGAGAAGATGTTTTTGCAAGTGACATTAAAATGCAATTATGGGGAATCGGGGCTAATATTTATCACAGAGATGACATATCAAACACATCTTTAACAATCAACAGGGTCCAGAACTTCGGTGGTTCCGACCAGGAAGCGTTTTGGGACCCTCTGACGTGGACGGGTGCTCGGTGGAATGCGGAGCAAGACTTTGCCATTTATACGATGGCAGCCAACCACAGTCAGTACGTGGATCCAAATAAGGTCCAGCAGTTCAGAGGTACTTTCAGATGGATAGCGCCTTCTGAAAGATTAGTTCCTGCAAAAATGACTTCCTTCGGAGGCATGTACTCGGTAAGAGGATATGACGAATATGAAATTGTTGCCGATGGCGGGATGTTGGCCTCGATTCAATATGAGTATGATCTGGTCAGAGATAACCAGATTGTTGAGCCCATAAAAATAGCTAACGAAGAACTGAAGAAACTGGCGCCCCTGGCCTTCTTTGATTATGGCAAGACCAAGGTACAAAGTCCGGTTCCGGGTGAGGAGGGAAATCAAACGATCTACTCGGTAGGTGTTGGTTTGGCTTTCGAGTTCGGAAATCATTTCAGCGGAGGATTGTATTACGGACATCCGCTGAAGGATACCAATGACACAAGCAGTGGGAATGGTCGTATCAGCGCAAGCGCAATGCTGCGGTGGTGAACCTTTTAACAAAAAAGAAAAAAGTATATAGGCAAATTAATAGTAGGTGGAGTTATAATAGTGCATGGACGAATTTAGATAGCAATTGTTAATTTTATTAAGGGGATGGACGATGGAAAGAATTAAAAGAAGCTTAAAAGCCCGTTATTGGAGGAAGGTTATAACATACTTCCTGACGTGTTGCCTGTTCTTAAACACGTCACTGCCTATCGCATTTGCTGAAGTTGTGTATCAATCGGGTCATATAGACAATCGGGGAGAAATCATCGTGACTCCGCTGGGCGGAGGTGCTACGCAGGATATGACCGCGGAGGATGGCGCAATTGGCCACTTCAGCGATTTCGATATCGCGGCAGGTCATTTTGTCGATTGTGTCCAGCCCAGTGCCGACGCCAGTGCATTATTCAGAGTATCTTCGGGAGATGGTACGCAGATTCTCGGCCGTTTCGATGCCAACGGTAGTGTCTACTTAATTGATCCTGCCGGCATTCTTTTTGGGGCTGGTTCCGAAATCAATGTCAACCGATTAATCGCCTCCGGTCTGAAGATGTCAAATGAAGCATTCGACGATGTCCTGAATGGCGGCGAGATGGTGTTCTCAGGCGGTAACGGGAAAGTGGAAAACATAGGCGTTATCAGGGCTAATGACGTCTATCTTATCGGTAAGAAGGTCTTTAATAGAGGCCCGATTATAGCTCCGGATGGATTGGTTGTAATGGCTGCCGGTGAACAAGTAATTCTTGCTCAGGATGGCAGCGATGTTTCAGTTGTCGTATCAGACATCGGATATAGCCTTGATATTCGGAACTCAAATATCATAAGTGCCGGTAATGGAAAAATAGTTCTTGCTGCCGGTGATACTTTTTCCAGGGCTATTAGTAATGTTGGCATCCTTGCTGCATCGGGTGGCGAAGTATCGATGCAAGCTTCACATGTTGAAAACAGAGGTTTGATTTCTGTTAGCAGCAACGGTGACGGCGGCAGCATCAAACTGACCGGGACTGAACAAGTCGTAATTGGTGAGGATGGAATAATACCGGTTCCTAATCCTGGAAAGTTGTTTGCAGATGCCGGGCTCAACGGCAATGGTGGAACGATAACTATAAAAGCCGGTACGGAGACTGTCGAAGGCAAGGTTACCATCGAAGAGAACTCATTCATTACGGCTATCGGCGGCAGTAATTCAGGTAACGGCGGGACCGTGACAATCACAAGTGACGACTTTGAAATTGCCGGTGATATCGACGCCTCGTTCGGAAATGAATCATCCGGAAACGAATTTGGCGATCCCGGCAAATTGGTGATTAATAATCAGAATAATGTTATTATTGCAGACATTGACGGTCCCTATGAAATAAACACTCTCTACGAGGATAATATCGAAGCTCTCTCGAAGGAAGGAACAAGCCTTATTGTAAACGCGGAAGAGGGCATTACCGTCAAGGATATAAAGGACGACGAAATCACAGGCGGGTACGGCAGCATCGAGCTTCATGCAACAGGTATAGATAGTGCTGTTTCATTTGATGACACTGACAATACGATAAGAACAACTCTGGGCGATATAATTATCGAAGCCGGCAGCGGCGGCATTACGTCCGGCAACCTGATAACCGCTAAAGACTCAGACTCCCATTCTAAACCCTTTGCGGGTAAAATTCAACTGATCACTAACAATGGAGGTCATATAGAAACAAATGATCTAATTATCGAGAGCGGCTCGGGTACTGCTGAAATCGATGTCAAGGCTTCAGGTAACCTCAC
>CAZSOR010000377.1:0-4433 GCA_964608395.1 uncultured Pirellulales bacterium | reverse complement strand
AGCGCGTTTCCGAATTCCTGGATAATATAGAAAAGACCGCCGGCAACAGCGGCATCGATTATTGTCTGCTCGATACTTCCGAGCCTCTCGATAGGGCGCTGATCGCGTACCTGGCAAAGCGAAAGAGAATGATGTGAGTTTTACGGAATGGATATTTCTGTTAGGCGGGCTCGCGGTCGCCGGGCCTGTGATTGCGCATCTGCTGGCAAAGCCGCGATTCAGGCGCCTGCCTTTTACGATGCTCCGGTTCCTGCGCACGGGGCAGGTCGAGAGCCGGTCCCGGCGAAAGCTGCGTGACCTGCTGATTCTGCTGCTTCGCTGCGCGATCATTGTCTTGATTGCGATGCTTTTTGCCCGGCCTCTGCTGCATATCCGGCTCAAGCCGTCGGAGTCAAGGTCTGTCCATTGCCTCGGCCTGGACAATTCGATGTCAATGGCATACTCCGATGGCAGCGACAGCTATTTCGACAAGCTGGTAGATTCGGCGGTTGATTATATACGCTCGGCCCGCGACGATGCTATGTTCAATATTTGTGCCTTGGCCTCCGGAGACTGGATGCAGGGATTGGGCAAAGAGCAGGCACTGGCTGAGGTAAGGGCCCTGAAGGTTGAGCCGGGCGGCACAAATGTGTCGGATTTTCTTTCGGGGCTTAGCCGGGCCGGTCGTGCGGAGCATTCGAGTGATAATGTATCGGTACTGGTGCTGAGTGATTTTACGCCCAATACGCTGAGGCAATTTGTCAATGTCGCGGAACCTGCCGCTGTTCACAAAATCGATTACGAGCCGATTGTCTCATCTAAACCAGTAAATAATGCCGCGATAGCGGGCGCTCAAGTTATTGGCCTTGCCGATGGTAAGCTGACCATAAATGTCGCCGTCGTCAATTACGGGCTTCTCCGGCAGAATCGGCGGTTAACAGCAAAGACTGGAGCGAATCGATCGGCACCGGTAGATATCAATCTGTCCGCGAATCAGCGAAACGTCTTTCAGGTACAGCTTGACGTTGGCGCCGCCGGGCGGCAATCCTCTGTTCTGCCCGTGGAATTGAGCTTGTCGGACGGCGACGGTCTTAGCGGGGATGATACTTTTTATCTGGCGGTTTCCATACCCGGGCATGAGGACATAAACGTTCTTCTTGCCGGCGAGGGCGGAAATCGAATGTTTTTGCTTAAAACTGCAACCGATACGCTGTCGCGAACGAGTTCGTACGATGCATTGAGAATTAAGCAGGTTTCGATGAGTGAGCTTGCTGTTTCGGATCTGGACTGGGCCGATGTTGTCGTCTGCTCGGCGATTACGGATCGGCTTGGTGATTTAGCCCTGGACATCGAGAGCTTTGTGAGGGCCGGCGGCAGATTTGTTTGTTTTGTCACTGAGGCGGTCGCACCAGAGGCTGCCAGGCAGTTATGGCAGCGAGATATTCTTGCGGCACTGCCGGGGAAATATATCAGCAAACGCATGTATATACAACCGAAACCATGTGACAGCAGGGCCCCCGGCGTGGACCATATCGCGGCAAGGTCTCTGTCCAATTACAGAATAGATAAAGTTCTTCTAAAAGGCTGCTTCGAATGTGAACCGCATCCTGAAGCCCGGTTGCTATGGCAATTGCAGAACGGCTTTGGTTTGGTCTATCTTAAAAGTCTCGGCAGCGGCACTTCTATTCTTGTCAATACCAGCGTGGACGATTCGCTCGGATCGCTGACCAAGTCGAATGCATCGGTTGCTTTTTGCCGGTATTTGCTGGGAGAGAGTCATCAGCTCGACGAGTACTGTTTTACTCGTGATGAGCGGATCGTGCTGCCGATGTCCGGCAGGGACCAGGCGTTTGCCGGACAAGAGCAAGTATGGGTCGAGACCTGTAACGGCGCACATCGCCGGGCAGTAGTGGCCGAGTCATCCCTGCTGGTGCCCGACCCGGCCGGCATAGGATGGATCAAGACGCTCAGCAAGCCGACTATTTACGCGGGCATTAATTTGCCGCAGGGCGAAACTGATATGACCAAGCCCGTCGCTGCGGAACTTGCCGGCGTCATGAGCCGGGTATTCGCGACCGGCGCCGAAAGTGATGTCACCGAAGCCGGAGTAGTTCGTGACAAAAAAAACAGGCCTCTTTGGAAGATATTTGCATGGATACTTATTCTGTTGCTCCTGGCGGAACCGGCTGTCGCGAACCGATTGAAGCGGTAGATAAGGTTTGATTATGGCTGAGAACGTGGACGAAAAACTCAACGCTCTTGTTGCAAGAGTGGGAAAGGTAAGGCGATGGCTGGTGACGCTTGCGATTCTTAAGGTCGCGGCGATGTGCCTGATTTTTGTCTCGGTCTTTACCGGCTTCTATGCGTGGCTCGACCACCGGCTGAACTTTGACGAAATCGCCCGAATCACGGCGTTTATTTTGCTCGTCGCCGGTCTTGCTTTTCTATTGCACAGGCTGACAAAATTATTGCTCGGCCATGTATCCTGCAGCGTCGCTGCTAATTACATCGAGAATAAAAGGAGTTTTAACCAGCAGCTTGTCACGGCCATCGAATATTACGAGAACAAGCAGGATTATCCCTACTCGAAGGCCCTTGCCGGGCAGCTCGTGCTGAAGGTGGACAAAGAGAGCGGAGAATTCAGGTTCGATTCGACGGTTGAAAAATGGCAGGGGTATGTTCTGGGAGCGGTGATTTTATTTGGTCTTGTCGCGGCGTCGTTTTATGTTCGTGACAACTATGTCTACTTTTCTTCGTACTTTGCACGGCTAATGAGTCCGCTGGCTTCTGTTGAGCCGCTGTCATCGACACATTTGGAATCCATTACGAAGGACCTTGTTGCCGAGCCGGATTCTGAGGTGAAATTTGCAGCCGAGATTAAAGGCCGTGTACCGGAATTGGGAAAACTGGTGCTTCTCGAGATAAAATTGGAAACGGCAGATCATAGTCAGGAGCAACAACAGGAAATGCAAATCCGGCCGCGTTCCGGCGAAGGAAAAACAGCACAATTCGAGGCCGCGAAGTCTTTCTCGCAACCAGGCAAATATAAATATCGGTTTGAGACGGATTCTGCCGCTACAGAGTGGCACGAGCTGAACATATCTCCGGCACCGGGGATAGAGAGCATGGCCGCTAAAGTCACGCTGCCGAGAAGGCCGCCGAGAAGAAAATGGGTCAAACCTTATACCGAGCAGATTGAGAATAATACGCTGGAAGTCATTCCGGGCAGCAGTGTGACGCTGGATGTTCAAGCCACTGATAAGCTCAGCGAGTTTATGGCGACCGGACCGGACGGCAAGCCGGTCACAAGGCAATTAAACGGGGCGGAAGAATTCTCCTTTCATTTTACTGCGGACAAAAACGGCTCGGCAAAATTTAGTCTTGTCGGCGAGCAGGGCCTGGTTAATGAAAACGTGCCCGACCTGCAGGTGATTGTCAAGACGGATGAGCCTCCGAAATTCAAGCTGGTATCGCCGGACGGTGATTATATGGCAACTAATGTTGCAAGCGTTCCTATAACGTTCGAGGTGACCGACGATTTCGGGCTGGAATCTGTAAAAATGTGCATGGAAATACCCGGCCGGGAGCCCAAAGAGATAGTAATTCCGGTCGAAGAGGGGGCCAGGAGCAAAGAGTTCACACATACGATTGAGCTGGAAGAGTACGAACTGACGGTTGGTGACAGCGTGCTGTTTTACGCCGAGGCAACGGATATTGATACGGGCTCGGAACCGGCGAACCGTACTTCGAGCAGCGATGTGTATTTTATCGAAATCAGGCCATATCGGCAAAATTGGGTCCCAATGCCCGGCGGAGGAAAGTCACAGGGAGGGGCTTCGCCTCAGGTGGAGTTGTTGAATATTCTCGAATACACTCGTGCGATTCTTAAAAAGACATGGGCGATTGCGAGCAGGCCGGAACTGACGGAGCAGGATCGTTCCAGACTTGGATTCATAAACCAGGACGTCCGGTACTGCGGCGAGCAAGTGGCATTGATTCGTGACGATTCTCAGTACGGCTTCCAGGCGACTCATAAGGCCGTGCTCAACGAGGTTATACGGTATTATCAGCAGGCGAGCGGGTATTTGGCTGCGCATGATGCGGCATCGGCTATGGTTCCTGAGAAAAATGCCTATCGTATTCTACGCAAGTTCATCATCGAATTGGAACTGGCCTGGAGCCCGCCCAGCAGCAGCCAGGGCCAGCAGCCGAAGAAACCCGACAGCGTGAAATTGCAGGAGAAACCAGAATTTACGGGCTATGAGAAAGAGCGAATTGAAGGCCAGTTGAAGAAGATGCAGCAAAAGCTGGACAAGCTGACCAGGGAGCAGGGAGAATTACAATGGTCTTTTGAAAACTTTCTCGAACAACAGGCCGAAGAGAAAAAAACTGCACAGAAAAGCACAGACGACAGTCAATCAAAAAAGGACGCCGAAAAACAGGATCAGGATGCA
>CAZSOR010000376.1:1963-4468 GCA_964608395.1 uncultured Pirellulales bacterium | reverse complement strand
ATATAACCCTTCTCGAACTGCATACCTTCGACGACGAGCAATTCGGTCTCCATGCCTTTGCCCTCTTCGACCTCGATAACGCCTTCCCTGCCGACCGCGTCCATGGCGTCAGCGAGCTTTTCCCCGACTTCGGAGTCGTTGTTCGCACTGATTGTCGCCACCTTTGCAATGTCGTCGTGGCCTTTTACGGGAACGCTGACAGACTGGATGAAATTCGACGCTGCTTCCGCCGCCTTGCTGATTCCGCGCTGAATGGACATCGGGTTTGCACCGGCAGTGACGTGCCTCAAGCCGCCTGCGTAGATTGCTTCTGCCAGAACGGTTGAAGTCGTCGTACCGTCACCGACGACATCGGAAGTCTTGCTGGCGACCTCATTGACCATCTTTGCGCCCATGTTCTTGAACGGCTCGGGAAGCTCGATTTCCTTACTGACGGAAACGCCGTCCTTTGTCACCTTCGGGGAGCCCCAGCTTTTCTGGAGGATAACGTTTTTGCCGGTCGGTCCGAGTGTGACCTTAACTGCTTCAGCTAATTGCGACACGCCGTCTTTGAGCTGTGCTCGCGCCGCATCCTTAAACATTAATTGTTTTGCCATTTTTATTTCCTTTTTTCAATTATTGGCTATTTTCCTTTTGCCCTGTCCTTTGTGCATCCGATTCTAAACGAATCTTTTATTTTTCGACAATTCCGAGAACGTCGCTTTCTCTGATAATGACATATTTATCCCTGTCGATCTCGATATCGCTACCCATGTATTTTCCGTAGATCACTTCGTCGTTTTTCTTCACCGACATTTTGCCTCGCTTGCCGTCGTCGAGCAGTTTGCCCGGACCGATAGCAACAACCTTGCCGATCTGCGGTTTTTCCTTGGCCGTATCCGGCAGAATAATCCCGCCGGCGGTCTTCTCTTCAGCTTCTGACTGCTTGATTACAATTCTATCATCCAGAGGTTTAAGGTTCATAACTCACTCCTTATCTATTCATTTTTATTTATTGATTATTTATTTTTGATTTCCAGTACGACAACCGTATTAACCGGATCCGTCGCCCTGGACGGCACCGTAATAACAATCTTTTCCCCGCTTGTAAGCGTCACGGGCAGTTTTGTCCGCTTCTTATCAGCCAGCAGGTAAGCCTTCTTGACCTTGTTTTTAAGGTCGGACACTTCAAGCTTTCCGTTTGCCGGCCAATCGAAAACGTGCAGATACAACTTGCCGGTCTTTGCGGTGCATCGGCCCCAGGGGACCTCGCCCAGCGGGCTGGCCGTAGTTCCGTAAATGCTCTCGCTGTTGATCTTCATCCATTCACCGATAGCAGCCAGACGCTCGACGCTTGGGCCGGGAATAAGACCCTCGGCCGTAGGCCCTACGTTCAGCAGGAAGTTGCCGCCCTTGCTGGCAATATCTACCAGCTTATGAAGCAAATCCTCGCGAGACTTCCAATTATTATCGTAGGACTTGAATCCCCACGTATTGTTCATGGTCATGCATGTTTCCCAGTCGACACCCGGCAAACCGGTCGCGGGAATCTCCTGCTCGGGAGTTCCGTAGTCGCCGGCAAATTCGTCGCTCTTACTGAGGCCCCGCATTCCCTGTCGGCCGTTGCCGACGCGGTTGTTGACAATAATATCAGGCTGGAGGCTAAGGCAGTACTCAAACATGTCCCAGCCATTTTCCCGGGTCCAGTCCTTGACCCATTCGCCGTCGAACCACATTATTCCAAGCGGCCCGTAATTCTGAACTAATTCTTTTAGCTGGCCCTTCAGGTAGTACTCGATGTAGCGGTCAAAATTCGGATTGGACTTGCTCGTATCGTTATATCCCGGATAAAACGGTGCCTGCGCATCGGGATGGTGCCAGTCCATAATCGAATGATAGAAGCAAAGTCTGATCCCCTGCTTGCGGCATTCCTGAGCCAGCTCGCCCAGAATGTCACGCTTGAACGGCGTGGCATCGACCACATCATAGTCGGTATATTTCGTATCCCAAAGGCAAAAGCCGTCGTGATGCTTGCTGGTAATGACAATATACTTCATCCCCGCGTTCTTGGCGATTTGTACCCACTGTTCGGCATCGAACTTGACCGGATTGAACTGCCCGGCGAGCGGTTCATATTCGGAAACCGGGATTTTAGCCCGCTCCATAATCCACTCACCGATACCGGAAACTTTTTCGCCCTTCCACTCGCCGGCCGGCACTGCATAAAGACCCCAATGGATAAACATGCCGAACCTGGCCTCATGCCACCACTCCATGCGTTTTTCTTTGCTCAGCGTGTTTTTCCCACCGCTCGAATCGACAAAAGACGTTTTGGTTCCTTCCTGCTGGCAGCCCGCAATCAACACTACGCAGATTGCAGCGATCATTAGTGCCGGATGTATTCGGCGGCAGATCGATCCGGTTCCGTTGTGTATACGGATTGTCTTGTCTTTCATTTTTTGCCTCTTTTTTGTATTTAACGTTTTTCTGTACTGCAAAAACTTCTCAGCACTCGTTTTCTTTATT
>CAZSOR010000376.1:0-1863 GCA_964608395.1 uncultured Pirellulales bacterium | reverse complement strand
AGGGCAATGCGGGTAACCTTTGCCGGATCAAGAATGCCGGCTTCCAGCAGGTCCTCGTATTTGTCCATGTTGGCATTGTAGCCGAAGCCGCCTTTGCCTTCCATTACAGTATTGACCACTATATTCGGAGTTGTACCGGCGTTGAATGCGATACAGTAACAGGGCATCGAAAGTGCCTTTCTCAGGATATCGGCACCGGTTTGCTCGTCGCCTTCGAGTTTCAGCTTCTTCACGGCGTCGATACAGCGGATCAGAGCTACACCACCGCCCGGCACGATTCCCTCTTCAATCGCCGCCCTCGTAGCGTGCAGGGCGTCTTCGATTCGGGCTTTTCTCTCTTTCATTTCCGCTTCGGTTGCCGCCCCGACATTGATTTGTGCGACACCGCCGGTGAGTTTGGCCAGCCGCTCCTGGAGTTTCTCGCGGTCGTAATCACTGGTTGTAATTTCGATTTCATCTCTGATCTGCTTGATTCTGCCCTTGATGGCTTCCTGGCTGCCCGCTCCTTCGACGATGATTGTGTTGTCGTTGTCGATAGTAACCTTTTTCGCCTGACCGAGCTGTTTGATGCTGATATTCTCCATCTCGATCCCGAGGTCTTTGTAAATCGGGTCAGCCCCTGTCAGAACCGCAATATCCTGCAGCATTGCCTTTCTTCGGTCGCCGTAGCCGGGAGCCTTAACGGCTGCCACCTCCAGGATGCCTCTGAGCTTATTGACAACCAGAGTTGCCAACGCTTCGCTCTCGACATCTTCGGCAATGATCAGCAGCGGCTTCTTGACCTTTGCGACCTTCTCAAGCAGCGGCACAAGCTTGGCCACATTGCTGATTTTTTCCTCGTAAACGAGGATGAATGGCTTTGAAAGCTCGCAGACCATATTGTCGGTGTCGGTTGCGAAATGCGGCGAAAGATAGCCGCGGTCGAACTGCATACCTTCGACGAACTCTACCGTTGTCTCGAAGCTCTTGCCCTCTTCAACTGTGATAACGCCGTCTTTGCCGACCCGCTGGAAGGCTTCCGCCATAATCTTGCCGATTTCCACGTCGTTGTTGGCGGATACCGAAGCGATATTGATGATATCCTTTGCTTTGGTAATGTCGATTGGCTTTACCAATGACTTCAGTTTCGCGGTTACGGCCTCGGCGGCTTTCTGCATGCCGCGGTTCAGCGACATGGCGTCCGCGCCTGCCGCGAGGTTCTTGTAGGCCTCTTTAAACAGTGCTTCTGTCAGAACCGTGGCGGTTGTCGTGCCGTCGCCGGCGATTTTCGAAGTTTTGCTTGCTGCTTCTTTGACCAGTTTTGCGCCGAGATTCTCGTTTTTATCGAGAAGGTCAATCTCCTCGGCAACGGTTACGCCATCCTTGGTTACTGTTGGGCCGCCCCAGCTCTTATCGATGACGGCGTTTCGGCCTCGCGGGCCCAACGTTGGCTTGACGGCTGCTGCGAGCTTTTCCACGCCGGCCAAAAGCCCCGCTCGCGCGTCAGATTCAAATGCCAATTCTTTAACTGCCATAATAACTTGCCTCCATTAATTGTCTGATTGGTAAAAGATTCAATCGTTAATCCTTTGTTAATTCTTTACTTACGTTGCCGTCGTATCCGGCTTATTAGTTCTTAAACTTCATCTATCGATACAACTCATACAATACGAGCAAACCATATACCAGCTTTAGTACCGCGATAATGCTATTTTGCCTTTCCTTGCGATAACTGCTATAATGACAAGTATTTACACATCGTGAAAAACACGCTCTTATGCCTTTTTGCCGGTTTTCAGCCAGCGAGAATATGCCATTTTTGGTATTGTTACCGCCCTTCTCACGCCAAGTTGACAGGCTATATTGCAATTGACTATTTTCAAT
>CAZSOR010000375.1:0-4492 GCA_964608395.1 uncultured Pirellulales bacterium | reverse complement strand
GGTCGGCACCATCGGAACCATTGCCCGGTTCGGGTTCATAGGCGGTCTTGGGCGGGATAGTAAAACTCCAGACATCTCCTTTCCATGGACTGTTCGGCTCAGCCTCGTTGACTTCGTCGATTCGCCAGTAGTAAGTCGTGCCCGGAACAAGGCCGTCCGGATAAGGGTATCCGGGAAAGCCGGCAGTAAAATACAAAGAGTCAGTGTTGCCTCTGAAAGCATCGCCCGTGCCATCGTTCACATCGTCAAAATTGTCGCCCAGATATATATCGTGCGAGACTGCAAAATCTCCCGGAGACCAGTTCAGGTTCACCCATGTATCCGCATAGATGGCCTCATCATCTGGAGTGGGGCTGTAGGATTGTAACAGCGTCACACCCATAATGTCCAGGAACATGATCTTGCAGTTAGACGAGCCAGCTCCCGGCTTAATGGTCAAGCGACCATCGCTTACGACGACCGTCACGTAGTACTCGTCAAAGTTATCCTGGCCGTCGGGATCCTCTACAAGGACACCCTCCACATCGAAAGTATTGGTCTGGTCGGTATTATCCGGATCGCCGCAAACCATAAACAAATCGTAAGCGCTGTTGGGCAATACAATCTCCCAAATGGCGTCCGCTCCTTTTTGCAGGTGGAGCAGTGTGTCGTAGCGCTGATCGGCTGAGTTGCCGCTGTTGCGATCACGCGAGTCACCCGTTATACTTCGGTCCCACCCATAGCTAAATCCGTTATCATGGTCGGCGAACGGCTCGCCATAGTCGGGCAAATAATCCTCCGGGACTTCCCCCCCCGCCTGCTGGAAGTTGACCTTTACCTCTCGGCCGCCGGCGATCCCTGCGGCAATACCCAGCAATAAAACAATACAAACAAGATACATTATTCTTCTACACATAATAATCCTCCTTCAATAAAGAGTTATAATAAAAAAAAACCAGTAACAATTTCCACCATTGTTACATTTTAATTCATGTTTGCTCAGGACTTTCCTTGTGATTTGATATTGCTTCCTGCCTTCAATTGCAGATATGGGCGATTAGCTACAAAGAGAAGAACATTAAAAGACCTAAATTTTGCTCGCTGGTATACTAAACGTCCAAATATGCTTATCACTTATTTATATCAAATTAGCAATTTTTTGTCAAGTAAAAGAACTTAATTATGCGTTGGTGTAAAATAGCCGGAGCCCATACCGAATAAAGTCGGTATAAGCCCCGTTTTGAATGTAATCCATTATCTGCTATCATCAGGCCTCATTAAAGGCTGTGACAATCTAAATTCCGGCTTACGGTTGCGGCTCCGGAGCCGGCTGAGTCAGCCGGATGTCGTCAAAGAACATCTTGCCTGAACCGCCGGGGATTGTCATATTGCCCTTGGTTCCCAGGCCAATCGCAATCTTATCTACGTTAGTCAGGGTGATGCCCTGATCTGCAAATGTCTGTAACGGAATCACCCACTCTGTCCAGGTGTCGATCTGTGCCGCGGCCGGATCATCATGGACCACAACCGCAGGAGTTCCGGCACTGTTGGAAACCGCCACATAAAGCGGCTCGGCAGCGTTGCTTGCTATGCCGATGTCCTGGTTCACCCACTGCTGACCGACCGAACCGGTAGTCGTAACGTTACTGAATACGGCCTGACACGTCAGAGCCGTATCATGGCTGGTTAATGCCAAACCGATATAGACGTTCGAGCCCATCGGGATGAGCTCTGTGCCTTGCAGCGTCCACGTCGAGCCGTTTGCTGAATGATACGCTGTAAAGCTGCCGGAAATACTACGCTCTATTTTCACCCAGTACGGTGTAGTTATCGCGGCGGTCGTCGTATCGAGGCTGGTCTGGTCTGTGCCGGGACGCCGCTGGAAGGACACACCCGAAGCAGGCGTCATACATGTGAAGGCGTGCGCAGAGTTAGGATTGAGCGTCTCACGAATCATTACGCCTGCCTTGGCCCAGGCATTCGTGTTTTCGACGCTCACGACTTTTGCTACAATTGAACCGGCGCCGGTTAGCGTCTTGTAAGCAAAGTGGAACTCATCGGCCTCCACGTTATTCACTAACCAGATATCAGCGCCGGAGGCGGTCAAAGTGTAGGTGCCTGCCGGGCTCTCTACGAAGCTGCCGGTGGATGCCGGGGAGCCTCTGAACCACAGCGACAAATTAGCAACGCCTCCTTCGGTCCAGTCACGCTGGTCTGCCAAAGTCAATTCCGTCTCTGAATACCTGGAGTAGCCCTGCTTGTTGTTGTCGTATGCAAGGGGCATTGACTGGCTGCCGCCGTTGACGATAGTCTCCTCGGTATAAGAGGCGGTGGTTTCGTCACCGACAGCCGAGCCGGTGCCGTTACCGGGAATGTAACCGGGAGTACCCGGTGCGCCGGCGCCAAGCCCATCGTGCCATGCGAACCATATCTGGTTATCGTCTGCATTGTAATCCTCGAAATCGTCTATGGCAAAGAAATCACCGGTTGTAAATCTCCAGACTGTGCCTTGCCATGGACTATCCGGATTTACGCTGTTGACTTCGTCGACACGCCAGTAGTAAGTCGTATTCATTGCAAGCTTGCCAGGGTCATAGCTCTCCTCGCCGAGGGCCTTTGGCCCCTTGTATTCGGGCGAGCTTGACGTGGCATTCTTAACGGCGTCGGAATCCAAGCCGAAGTACACCTCGTGCGATTCGGCGACGGCTCCTGCATCCCATCTCAGAATTTGTGTCGGCTTTATGTCCACGGCGTCATTTGCCGGATTCGGGCCGCTAACGGCACCCTCGGTTGTAAATGTCCAGACCTCGCCCTTATGCGTAAGCGGGCCCTCGAACTCGTCAACTCGCCAGTAGTAAGTTTTAGCCAGTTCAAGTTGGCCGGGATTGAAAGACGCAACACCGGCAGGAGTACCCATGACAGCATTGCTTACTTCGTCGAAATCTGTGCCGAAAACCACATAGTGCAATTTTGCACCGAAACCTGCGGTCCATTTGATCTGCGTGTTTAATGCTACAAACTCAGCGCCGTCAGCCGGATCGGGAGCCCATGCGGTCTTGGGGGCGACTAAAAAGCTCCATACAGGGCCTACCCAGGGGCTATTCGGGTCCGCCTCGTTGACCTCATTAATCCGCCAATAATAGGTAGTACCGGGTACAAGACCATCAGGATGAGGATATCCAGGAAAACCAATTATGAAATTCGTCGCGGATTGGTTACCAAGGAATGTGTCGCCTGTGCCGGCCTCTACGTCGGCAGAATTTTCACCGAAGAAGACGTCGTGCAAAACCGCAGAGACTCCCGCCGTCCACTCCACGCTCACCCATGTGTCCCAGATTACGGCAGCGTCGGCCGGAACAGGTTCGCGGGGCTGCATATCAACAGGTCTGATCACAGGTGATAGATACTTGCCCTCGATAATCACAGGGCCGGTGCCAATAACCGGACCTCCCCAGGCAACGGTCAGACTGTCGCCGCCTCCTTCTTCCTTCATGAGCGCTTCAATGTAATACTGTTGACCGGCCGTAAGTGTGATAGCTCGTGATTTCTGATCTGGGTATGTAGTCCATGCGAACGCTTCGGTCCAGCCCGGAACTTCGGCAACCATAACCACGTTAGCTGGATCAGCATCAGTGCTCAACCACAGTTCGCAAGCATCGTCACCTGAAATCCAGAAGTTGTAATCGCCGCTTGCAGGCGGATACACATAACCTCGGGCACGCGTGCCATAGTTATCCCTCCAGTTTACCGGCCCCTCGAAGCTCGTCCGCCACTCGGCTTCGTCCGGGCTGTCCGGATAACGGGGGTCGCCGGTGAGGTCTGCCACTTGAACGCCAGCTTCGCCGAACCACCACTCATACAGGATGTTCCCCTTACCCTTCTGGGCACTGGCGTTACTGACCAGGCATAGCAACAAAACAAAAGAAGTTAAGTAAAACAATTTTCTACACATCATATTCCTCCTTACAAAAAAGTTGGGATAAATAAGACTGATAACAATTTTCACCTTTGTTAAACCATGATTTGTGTTTGCCCAGGACATTCCTTATGGCTTGAATTTACCTCCTTCTTTCGAATTCAAGTATTGATTTATCAGGTAAATATTTTCTCCGAAGCACACAACTCCGGTGGTCTTGGCTCTTTATTATAGCACTAAACTTTTACAGAAAACCACAAATACTATAGAAATTATCCCTGCTGAACGCCCAAAACTCCATAAATGCCTGTTAATACAGGCATATGCTTCACCACTGTTATTTATACCACATTATTGACCGCTATTTCAAGAAAAAAATTTGGCTTTTTAAGGAGATTACATCACTTTTTGGCGGGAATTTGCAGCAATATGTAACAAAGTACAATTGACCGCTCTTGAATGGTGTATTTTGGGGAAATGCGCCGCTGATTCTCGCCACAGGAGCGAACGGAAATAATAATAATGCCGAAGGAGGGACTCGGACCCTCACCCTGTTGCCAGGACGGGATTTTGAATCCCGCGCGTCTGCCAATTCCG
>CAZSOR010000374.1:0-4539 GCA_964608395.1 uncultured Pirellulales bacterium | reverse complement strand
GGCTACGATTCGGCGGGCCCCTTCGGCACGACTGAAGCCATCCAGGCTGCCCGCCTGCCGCGTGTCGTGATGCTGTGCCTTGCCTTTGGTGTCGACAAGGTCTTTGTTTATCGCGAATCCGGTTCAACTGCCTCAATGCACGCCTGCTCCGGCCTGTTGCGGAACGACTTCACCGAAAAACCTTCGTGGTTCACGTTTGGGACGCTCGTGAGGCAGTTCAAGAAGGTCAGGGGCAAGGCCGTACGCTTGCCGCACAAGGACGAGAACATCTGGCTGTTGAAATGGAACCAGGGCGGTAAACCGCTGCTTACAGCCTGGACGGTCGATGGTAACGCCCGGCTCGGCCTGAATCTGGGGCCCTGCAAAATCACCGACGCTTTTGGTGCCACGTTCGAACCCGAGAATACGTCCCAATTAGAGATAACGCCGTATCCGATTTACATCCGCAACATGGACACCGGCGCCGGCTGGCAAACGCTGCTTGCCGAATATGACGTCCGGCAGCTTGAGGCGAAGAAGCGCCGCGAGCGTGCCGTGGCTTGCCGTAAGTACCTATATGACTTCGGGATAGCCGACCGCGTAGGCGAATACCTCCTCGAAGGAATCAGGTTCCCCTATACACCGGTAAAGGCGGCTGATGTCTGGGACCAGAACCGGGGTTACGGATTCAACAAGCCCGCTATGTCCGACGAGAATCGCCAATGGGTTCGCTCGAAACTCGACGGCGACGGCTGCCGCCTTAGCGAAGATATGCAGTTTCGATTCCGTGTTGAGCCCGGCACGTACCACCTGGCTCTCGGTTTTGGCCCATTCGAAGACACCGGCACAGTCATAGTCGAAGGACTTAAAGAACCGCTGAAGATGGTTCTGAGCAAAAAAGAGGGACTCGCCGAGGCCGATATCGTTGTCGCCGGCCCTGCGAGACTATCGATCTCTCACAAAGGCTACGGCGAGATCCGCTGGCTCAGCCTGATTGAGAAGAACTGATTGCCGGAGCTAATGTTCCATGCCCGCCTGCCGGGGCGAATCATCGTGCGCCGATCCAACAAATCTCCATCAACCCTATTGGGGGCAAGTCCGCTTGTAGTATCTCTTCGTCATTCTCTCTCAATTCTTCACAGCCGGCTATCTCTTACGAGACATTTTGGTTGGTATGTATGTACAGTTCTTGCACCGGTTATCTAAGCCGTCTTTTCTCCACCTGTCATTGTAAAATGCACTCTCGCTTTTCCAACTTTTACACTTGCGGCAATACTTTTGTTTGACCCCCTTTACGACCCGATGACGGTCTTCATACCGGAGATTCTTTCTCGTCCTCTTCCTCTTTGGATCGTTAGACCTGTCGTCAGCATTGTATGTACATTTCATGCACCGTTCCATCAAACCGTCTTTACGTGACCTATTTTTATAAAACTTGCCCAGGCCTTTCCATTTTCCGCATTTGGAACAGCGTTTCTGCTTGACACCTTTGACGATCCGATGGCGATCTTCATATCGCAGGTTCCTTCTCGCGCCTTTGTTCTTCCGTTCGAGACGCTTGGAGGCGTCCTTCTTCCCGCAATCTTTGCAGCGCAATGATAATCCATCTTTCAACCGGCGGTGTCCGGAGTAATGACTCTCATCTTTCCATTTGTTGCAACTTGAGCACAGCTTCTGCCTGACACCTCTGAATATCCGATGACGATCCTCAAATCTTAAATAGATTCTTGCTTTCTTTCCCTTTCTGTATTTCTTGTGAAGCGCCCGTGTATATGCTCTATAACAGTCCCTGCACCGAATATTCAATCCGTCCCTTTTGGCTCGATCTATGCCGAATTCACGCTCGCTCTTCCACTTCCTGCATTTGGTGCAATATTTCTGCTTCCGGCCTTTAACCCTGCGATGCGTATCCCCATGCTTGTAATATTTCTTGGTCATTCTCTCAATTCCTCGCAGTTAGCCATTTTTCTTGACTTCAACCTTTGTTATACCGTGAATTCTATAGAATATTAACGATAAAATACAACGTTTTCTCTTGCTTGAGTTCTATCTTCTATTATTCTGCTCTCATAGTCGTTCCAAGGGTGGAACCGACCTCTGACCAGAAAGTCAAACCGAAGCACTTCTTAATAATAATTCAGGTTGACTGTTATTTAAGAAGCTCAAACTAACCGATTTTGAGCCGAATAATACGGCAAGTTGTTCAATAACAAGAACATAACACGACTTGTCATTCCCGCGAAAGCGGGAATCCACTACATCCGTTACATTCCTGGATCCCTGCCTTCGCAGGGATGACAGCGCGAATCGGTCAGTTTGAGTAAGGAGATAAGCTCATGGTTTCTCAAGGACTCCTATTCTCAGAACCCTCAATTGCTGAAACAGGTGTATGGTGCAATTTGTCAGAGGGCATCGACCCGGCGGAATGGGCGGGGAATATGCTTCTGTTCCAGAATTCCCGTGCGTTGAATCGCAGGAATCTACGTCTTAAAGGCGACTGGAATCACCTGGACTCGGCCAAGTGTACATACAAAACGGCATCTGCCTCCACAGGGTTGGAGAAAGTTGTTTCCTTCTTTTCGTCCCCGTGGATTTTGCCCGTGATGACAGTCTTGCCCGAACCGGGATCGAACCATTCGAAGCTATACTCTCTCGAACTGAGCTTTAGCTTGACCGGATCGCCTGCCGTAGGTTGATAGACCAGGTACTGTCTGCCCGGATTCGAGAGGCAATAGCCCGTAGCCGCCGGTTTGCATTTGTTCAGATCCATCCGCTGTGCGAATCCTATCGCGTAGCCCATGCTGCGACGTATTGGCACGAAATTGGAATCGAATCTCTTGCCTAAAACTATGCCGTCGTATGGGTCCATGAAAATCGGATTCAGGCCTCGCGTGACACTCTTCCATACCCATGCCCGGTTTCCTCCAATGCCCCAGAGGTGGTCCGTATCGGTGATGATTACTTTCTTTCCATCGTTTGCCGGTGGATTGTCTCTATAGCCGCCCTCCGGATTCGGGGATATCCAGTCGGCCGGGCTCTCGAATAGATTTTTATTCGCTCCGCCCCTGAATTGGAACGTCATCCCAATCGGGTGCTGAGTGGGCTTACCTTTTTCGTACTCCCTGATATATCGTATCATCGCATATTGCCACTGTGTGGATTCGGGATGGTTCTCATTGGAAATTTCGTACAGGACATTATCAAAGCGATTAACTGTATCGACAACTTTTCGGATATATGCCTTTTGAATTTCTGTCACGGCGTCAACGAGAAGTTCGTGCACTTCCAGGCCCTTGCCGTCCCTGTTAGAATCGCCATTAACGCCGTTGACATTATTTTCGGGATGAAACGGATGCGATTTCCAGCCGTCCTCGACTCGCTGCATCGCCCAGCCTTCGAACAGCATGACCGAGACGTATATCCCGCGCTTGCGAGCGAGATCGACCCTATCGGTCAGTCTCTGGAAATATTCCGGCTCGAATTTTGTCAGATCAAATTTCGGTTTGCCGTCGAGGGCTTTGCCCGGGCCGATGCGTTGCCACGGATGCGGATAAACGTGGAACTCTGTGATTTCTTTGCGGATTTTTGCATTGTTACCGTGAGTGTCCCACTCGATCATCTCCCATGCCCACATGCGTATGAAGTTATGGTTATACTTGCCCATCCAGTCGAGATATGCCTCATAATCGAACGGCTTGGGCGGGTCTTGAGCCCCCATGTCAACAAGGTTGTACCAGACATGTGAGCCGACGAGCATGATTGCTTTTCCATCAGCGTCCGCGAAGTATCTCGGATTG
The DNA here is from genome assembly GCA_964608395.1 of uncultured Pirellulales bacterium. Taxonomy (GTDB): domain Bacteria; phylum Planctomycetota; class Phycisphaerae; order Sedimentisphaerales; family Anaerobacaceae; genus JAFGPJ01. Next base: position 763 of record CAZSOR010000374.1, on the reverse strand, counting down.
TCGGGGCAAATTCGCAGGGGCCCGTTTGTCGGTTCTGCTTGAGCTGATTTGCATAGAAGTACAAAGAGAATTAATACGCAGAGCGTGAGTTGTTTCCTATAGCCTGTCATTTTTGATCTCCTTAAAAATTGCATTTACGCCGGAATGGCAAACGCTCAGTCATCTTTGGATAAACCTTCCACATAGCTGCTGCATTTGGGACATTTTATGAATTCCTCTCTCGAACCTTCCGGGACATGAATTGTCGCATTGCAAATTGAGCATACAAGAGTGACCATCCCGGAACCTTCATCAAACCCTTCCTGAAGAGTGGGAATGTCAATTAGCTTCTTACATTTTGGGCATTTCCCTTTTTTGCCGGCGTGAATCTGAGCGGCACGAATCCTCTGGCCGCAACTCTTGCAGTGGAATTTTATCTTGGGCGACTTATCAGGTATAACTCTAATGCTTTTACACTTAGGACATTCCATTTGCTTGCCTGAGAGTTCGTCCTGGACACTGATTACCTCACCACATAATTTGCAGACAAACCTAATCATAACCGTAAGGCCTCCGATTAAACATAGGGCCGACACTGGCGGGCGTCTCTGTCTCGCTAATATAACACATTTAACCTAATAGGTCTCGTTTTACGTCCAATTTCACCCGATTTACCAGCCGAACCAGCCAAAATTGGCCCATTCGACTGCGCTCAGGACATGCTTTGAATTGGCTTTGTTTTCTTCGACTCCGCAAGCCGGTTTATTGCCATAATATCCTTTCA
>CAZSOR010000373.1:0-4548 GCA_964608395.1 uncultured Pirellulales bacterium | reverse complement strand
TTGATTGTTTTGGGGATGGGTCGAATTCTAAAGCTGCCGACGGCACAAATTGTAATCGGCCTGGCCGGCGGGGCATTCCTGTTGATGATGGCGGTTGGGATGCTGAAGAGTTTGCATTCGGCCGAAATTCAGGAAACTAAAGTCGCCAAAAGCGCGCCGATGATGGCGGGGATAATACTGTCGGCGAGTAATCCGTACTTTCTGTTCTGGTGGGCTACCATCGGGCTGGCCCTTGCTACCGCCGCGACCGGCATGGGAATATGGGCTTTTGTATTATTTGCCGTAGTTCACTGGCTGTGCGATTTTATCTGGCTGAGTGCCTTGTCGTGGGCGAGTTTCAAAGGCACCGGCCTGTTCGGACCCCGCAGCCAGCGAATCGTGCTGATGATCTGTGCCGTAGCACTGTTTTTCTTCGGCTTGTTCTTTATTTACAAGGCTGTGACTGCACTAATCTTAAACTTTTCAGGCAGTTGAGTCCTGTGTATCGTTGTCCGGAGCCGCATTATCCTGCTTAGGATTTAAGATTTGCTTTAGAGTATACCGTGCCAGGGCGCTTCGTTGGGATTGAGCTATTTCCTTCAAACGATCTGCCTGGTCGGTTCCGGATTGTGCAAAGCCAGTGGCAGCTATAGCTTCGGTAATGTCGGATAGTTTGATATTTGCCGGGTCCCTGGCCGGCAGGAAACCTGTCACAGGCTCGGATGTTCTGACTATGAGCCTGCTGTTGACGAGATGGTCGAGAATTTTATGCCCGAACTCGGCGGGAATATCTAATTTGCGGCATATGGCTTCGGGCGAGACCGGGGCCTGATTTGTCTGGAAAGCAGCGGCGATCTCTCTGACGATATTGATTATGGTCAGGTCGTTGGCTATGAAATACTCCTCGGTTTGTCTGGCGGCGGCGATTTCTGCGGCGTCGAGGCTCTTTAAGTGCTGAGTGGTATATGTCAACTGCAGACCAAACAACACAGTCAGCCAGGTAATATAAACCCAGACCACCGTCATGGGAATCAGCGCCATTACACCGTAAACCGTGCGATACAGCCCCAGTTCCGTTATACAATATCCGAAGATGCTTTTGGCCGCCATCCAGACCAGGGCCGCTATTGCCGCACCCCAGATGGCGGCCTTGAAGTTGACTTTTGTGTTAGGCATAACAAAGTAGAGCAGAAAGAAGGCGACGGTAGCTACAATATAGGATAGGATTGCAGGGGCCACATGTGACAGTACGGTTTCCTGGATATTCGCGATTTTCGAATATTGCGTGATAACGTATATACCGGCTCCGAGAAGCAATGGCCCGAGAGTCAAAAGCGCCCAGTAGCTGATAATCCGATGCAGAAAATTTCTGCCGGTCGCGACGTGCCAGATATTGTTAAACGATTTCTCTATCGTTGCAAGCAGAGCCAATGCGGCCCAAATAACAATCAATATGCTGAACAGCCCGATTTGTCCTTTCTTGGTCTCATTGAAGAACCTCGCAACGATATCGTCAAGGTGTTCGGTAAGCTTGATTGTTTCTTCGGGATTATCGCTGCTTTGGACCGGGCTGTTAAAAGCTGTAAAGTTGGCCTGGTCGTATATGAAGTTCTTTACCTTCTCGCCTATATTACTATAAGATGGAAACGATTGGAATATCAAAAGCGTCACTATCGCCAGAGGGACAATTCCGAAGACTGTGTGATAAGAAAGAGCGGCGGCCTGCTGGCCTGAGCGGTTTATCTTCAGGAGTCTGGCGCAGTGCGACCAGAGTTTGATTTGAAAAACCACGAAGCGGCCGGCTTTACCGAGCTGTGTAGTCGGTGTAGTCAATAGCTTTTCAAGCTTCAGCATCTCTGTTCCCTTTCAATCGCAGGGCGCTTTTGTCAATTCGGGCGAAGTCCTGCATAGCGGGATTGCAGACCGAATAAAGTTTTTTTGCCGGCTTGCCGGCGACAAAACCGGTTGCTTTGTATTACTTGAATAACTCTTCAAGACCCCTTCGCAACAGTTCCTCTCCTTGTCCTTTTAATTGTAATTCGAGTAGTTTGGCCGTATCGAGCTGGGGCTTATCGACCGTGCCCTTGAGCGGCAGCGTAATCCTTGAGCCGGATGTTTCTCTGCCAAGCTTCACTGTTTGACCTGCGGTAGTATAAGGCAAAGTCACGGTCATATCCAGACTCTTATCCAGGCCGATTGAGCCTTTGAAATTAATTGGGTTACCGTCTACGTCGATTTGCATATCGTCGTATCGCAGAACACCCTTCTGGAGAACCAATTTAGTCGGGTGCATGTTCAACATTGTACCGCCGGCGCTGCCGCCGGCTACAGCAAGAATCTGTCCCAGCAAATCCGAGGCCTGCAATTTTAATTCGCTGATCGATATCGTGCCGATTACGACCGTGTCGTTCTTCGCTTCGGCACTGAGCGGTATGGCTAATTGCTCACAATTGAAGTTTGCAATGCCGCTGACATTGACGGCGTCACCAAAAATGGGATTGACGTATTTCAAAAGTTTCTTTGTTGTCGCATCGTTGACTTTAATATCCTTTACTATCTGCATCGGTTTGGCGGCTTTGAAGAGAGCGGGTTTTAGTTTGAAATCCGCACCGCCGGCAAAGTTGAACTGTCCCTCGTTGACGGTCGTCGTAAACGGTGCGATGTTCAACAATCCGTTCTGCACCTGGACGTTGACATTGGTGGGACCGAAATCAAGCCCCATGTAACCGGCCTTTTCAAAGCCTACATTGGCTTTGGCATTGAGATTGGACATTAGTTTGTCCGTTTGGTCGGCCGGATATTCGCTGATAAAACTGACGGCGTCTTTTCTTTTGCCTTGAAGTGACAGGTCCTCCGGCAGATAAGGTGCCGCCACGGCGCTGACAGCCGACCAGTCATATTCACAATCGGCCTGTCCCTGCAACGTGGTCTTGCCGTCTTTTGTGACCTGGGAGAATTGGCCCTTTGTGATTTTTATTTGCGGGCTTTCGAGCTGCAGGGTTTTGACGTTAATCGCTTTTTGTTCGGGATCGAGTTCCGCTTCGAAGGCGAGCGTCACTTCGTTCTGCTCGAAGGGCTTCTTGCCGGGCGAGCTGAGCTTCAGGCCTTTGATTTTTGTCGAGTCGGTTGAGATTTTATAGGTTTTCTTTTCCGAGCTGACGGAGATTGTTGACTCTGCGATGCCGGCCAATTGCATGTCCTTCGGAAAAGAAGCGAACATAACGGCAAACGGCCGAACTTTCTCGAAGTTGACGTTATTTGCAGATATCGACAGGCTTAATGGTGTCGTCGGCTCGGCACCCAGCGGAACAATGCCGTTTTTTACGCTGAACCGGCCCAGGCTCGCATTGGCAATTACCGAGTCGACGGCCACAAGGTTCTTCTTCCTGTCCATATTTACGGCGAAATCTATGTTCGCCATCGGCTCTGAAGCACTGAGCCCTTCCTGCGAACTCAGGAGAAGATTTTTAACTGTCCCTGAGCCGGAAGCGGCAATTCTATTTTCTTCGATAGAAATCTGCCCTGCTTCCTGAAGCACTCCGGACATCTGGTATTGGCCGATATTGACGAACTGCCCTAATTCCGCCTGCAGTTTTGCCAGGTCCGCCTCGGCACTGTATTTCACCAATTTGGTGCTGCCTGCGCAATTGATTTTGGCAAAAGAAGCTGAGACGTCGACTTTATCGAAGTTTATGCCGGCTTTATCCGATGAAATTTGCGCTTCAGCCTCGATAGGTTGGGACATCGCGATTTTCTTGCCTTCGATGGTGCCCTCCAGGGCGGTGATAGTTGCGTTGGCCTGGATTTGTTTTTGGCCGCCGGCTTTGGGGGAAGTCTCGACATTTCCGCTCAACTGTCCCGAGGTTAGCTGCATGCCTTCTTTGAGCCCCAGAGTTTTTGGAATTTGCGACGAGACGGCGGCTAAGTTGCAGTTGAATGTACCTTTCAGGTTGTAATTCGAATCGGCGCCAAGCAGGTCACCCAGGGACTTGAATGTCGTTGGGACGACCCCGCTTGCCGCCACGGATGCCCAATCGCTTTTTAGCTGCATGTTATCGATATTGATTGTTTCCTTTTGCTGGTTCAGCTTCACACTGATATCCAGATCGCCGGTTTGCAATCTGTCACCCTTTAGCTGGGCGCCTGTTATCAGAAGATTCTTACCTTTGATGCCTGCGTTTAAATCTTCGATTTGGCCGTCTTTGATTTGACCGGTTGCATGAGCTCCGACGAGCCCTTCGGCCTGGATATCAACTCCGGCCAAAGCTAAGATCGGCCCCAGAGATTCGAGGTCCAGATCGTTCACATCGACAGTCAAATCGCCGCTCGTACCCTTGAGGCTCCATCCGGTTTGCTGCTTCGGAGTAATTGTGCCGGCGGCTTTAATCTGAGAGGTTTTGCCCGCCTGGGCTACTGCCATTGTCAGATCGAAATTTGATTGCTGTCCCGGCGGCTGCAAGTTTATTTTTGAATTTATCCGCGACAGCTCGACCGTTCCGGATTTTGGATCAGTAACTTTAACATTGCCGTCACTGAGGACAAGCTCCATTCTTTTTACCGGCAATACGA
>CAZSOR010000372.1:0-4551 GCA_964608395.1 uncultured Pirellulales bacterium | reverse complement strand
AGTTAGACTCGAAACCCTCGCCCTTAGTATCCCTCTTGTCGCTGTTAAGCTTCACCCGGACACTCGGCTGAACAACCTTATCCATAATCGCCCTGATGGTCGGCAGCTCGCCCGCATCGCCGTGTGCTTCCAGGCGAATCTCCTGCCCATAGTCGGCGGCGAACGCACCTATGACGTTCAACGCTTTGGCAATCTGCTCGACGGTTTTTTTCCGCGGGACGCCGTCATGAAAGCTGTTCGGAAAAACTCGCACACCGCTGCCTCCGACGTCCCGGCTGAGCTTGATATAAGCCCTGGTATTTTCTATCGCTGAGTCAAGCTCCGCCTTCTCGGGCGAATCATACCGTTCACCGCTGGCAATTCCTACGAGACAAACAGGGCTATCTTCGAAACGTTTCTTAACTTCGCTGCGCTGCCGGGCGTCCAGGTCCAGCTCGATCCCGTGAGCGTAGGACTGGCTGGTTCGCAGCTCAACGCCGAACACCTCGGCTTTGGAGCAATTTTTAATCAAGGTCGGCACATCCCAGTCCTGGCCCCACTGGTAGGTCGTGAATCCGAAACGCGTCCGGGCGGGAAGTTTTTCAGTCTCTGCGGTTTTCATAGAATCGCACGAGGTCAAAACGGCCGCCGCAGTGACACCGGCTGTAACGCATAGTCCGCGACTAAGAAAATCTCGGCGTGAAAGTTCTTTTCGGTTCGAAGAAATCATTTTTAAAAGCTCATCTCAAATTAATATCTATTCAGTTATTTTCACTGTCGTTTCTTAAGCGTCACGCCGATACCTGTAGTCTGCTTGTGCAGGAAGACGGTTTCCAGTTCCGGGTTTGTCGTAATCGCTTCCAGATAGTCCTGCATCTGCGAGCCTACATCGGTCGTATTGTGGGCCAGAATCAGCCCCCCCGGCCGCACCAGCGGCAGCAGCTTGTTGAGATAGTCGAGGTAACCGTCCTTGTCCGCATCGATGAAAACAATGTCGATAGGTTCTTTGAGCGTTGTCACTTTCTCGTGCGCATCGCCCTCGATAATGGTCACGAGCTTATCGACGCCGGCCCGCTTGAAGTTCTCACGGGCCAGCGAAGCCCGCATGGGGTCGATTTCGAACGTGGTCAGCTTGCCGCCGGTGGTTCGCAGGGCCAGGCAGAACCAGATTGACGCGTACCCGTTGGAGGTGCCGATCTCGACGACGTGCCTGGCGCCGGTCGCCTCGGCGAGCAGCCGCAACACCCTGCCGTCTTCAGGCGGCACGCTCAGCATCGCACTGTACTGGTCATGGAGCATTTCCTCAAGCACCTTGAGGATTCTCTTTTCCTGCATTTGCGCTACGCCGGGTTCGCTCTCTGTCTTCTGGGCGATCAGGCACCCGGCCACCGCTAAGACGACCACCGCCGCAATCGCCGAGATGGTCTTGTCTGACATTTGCCGCTCCCTTATAAATCGCGATTACTTATCGTTCTGCCACGCCTGACATAGATTAATTCGAATAAATCCAAGAGCGAACTTTATTGCGGTTCGTCGGAAATTTCCACAAAAATATTAAGAAAACGTTCTCAGAGCTATTTCAGCCCCGCCTATATCAAGAACCACAATCTGATTATTGACTCTGGCGTTTCTTGAGGGTCACAGTAACACCTTGAGCCTGAATCGTATCCAGGTTGGGATTCTTGGTGATAGCATCGATGTAGTCCTGCCCTATCATGTCGATATTGTGTGACAGAATCAGACCGCCCGGTCGCACCAGCGGCAGCAGCTTTGTAAGATAGTCCAGGTAACCCTCTTTATCCGCATCGATGAAAACAACGTCAATGGGCCCTTTGAGCTTCATAACGTTCTCATGGGCGTCACCCATGACAAGTGTAACCATATTATCGACGCCGGCCCGTTTGAAGTTCTCGCGGGCCAGTGAAGCCCGGCCTTCATCAATATCATGAGTGGTTAGCTTTCCACCCGTGGTCCGCATGGCAAGACAGAACCAGATGCCGGAGTACCCGTTGGACGTTCCGATTTCGACAACGTGCTTTGCTCCGATGGCCTCGGTGAGCATTCGCAGGATTCTGCCGTCTTCCTGCGGCACATTCATCATCCCTCTCCTCTGGTTCTGGTCCATATCCTCAAGGACGCTCAAAATCTTTTTCTCTTGTTCGTTAGCCGGCAAAGGCGCTTGCCCCTGAGGAGCCGCCCTCCCGCCGCCTCGCCTGCCGCCGGGACTCCTGCCGGGCGGCTGGGCCTTTAAACTCTCAACTACCGCCAACAACAACGCCGCCGCCAGAACCACCAGCATAATCTTCTTTACCATCTTGTACTCCTTTCGAAATCAGATTTCATTTGTCTTCTTAATGTATGGACTGCCTCTGTTAGGGGATATAGACGGATGCGAGTGCAGGATTTATTGCAGCTTTCGAGAATACTTCACAAAAACACTCACCGGCGCTCAGTCGTTAAGATTTCTTATAGCGGCGTTTTTCAATAGACCAAAGTCTTTTTTCTCAGTAAGAACCACCCACGCCCGCCAGTCTTTTTTGCTGATTCGCACGGGTTCGATGGTCTTTACGTCTTTGAGCCAAACGAGGATGCAATATTTGCAGTCCATCTTACTCTGCCAGTGCTCGTCGCCTCCACCGATATCGTGGTCATATCGCTGCTTCAATTCCAGAATCCTTCCCGGCGTCAGATCCTCAAAATTCTTAACCGCCTCAACAGTTGCTGTTGCACAGACAGGTCCGGAGCTGATTTTCAAAAATAACTTATCGCCGGCAAAAACACGCCCGAAAGCAGGATGCCTGGTTTTATAAAGACGCAATTCGATTCGCTTTCGACCTTCCAGAATCATATCCAAATAAGGTTTTTTCAGGATGACCAGATGATAATTCGCCATTGTTCTGCCGGTGGTTATCAACATTTTCTATTTCTGTTTCAGAACGTCAGTCACGGCACGAATGTGTTCGGGCGATGTTCCACAACATCCGCCCACAAGTCTCGCTCCGGCACCGAGGCACTCGGCAATCCCCGCCGCAAAAGACGCCGGGGCCATTTCGAACACTGTCTTGTCGCCGATTAATTTTGGCCTGCCCGCATTGGGCTGCGCCAGAACGGGCAGCGTTGTTGCCGACTTGAGGAAAGAGACAACAACCGCCATCTGAGTCGGATCAAGGTCACCGCAGTTGGCACCGATGACATCCGCCCCGGCGTCGGTCAGACTCTTGGCGCATTGCTCCGCGGAGTCACCCATCATCGTCCTGCCGCCTTTTTCTTCGGTTTTGAACGCCATCGAGACAATTACAGGTAACGAGAAGTTTTCTTTGCACGCGCGAAGGGCGCAAAGCGCCTCGCGCAAATCAAACACCGTCTCGATGATAAATCCGTCAACTCCCGATTCCGCCAGGATGCCGGCCTGCTCCCTGAAAGCATCGTAGAATTGTGACTCCTTATAAGTACCGTAAGGTTCGAGCAGTTGACCGGTAGAGCTAATATCGCCAAGGACATATCGTTCTTTGCCGACGGCCTTTCGTGCCAATTCGGCACCGGCCTTGTTCACATCTCGCACGGAAACGCCGAGGTCGTGCGTCTCGATAAAAATACGGTTCATCGTCAGAGTATTTGTCGTCAGGGCATCACATCCGCAGGCGGCATATTGACGCTGGATCTCGAGCACCGTTTCCGGAGCATCGAGATTATTGCCCGCCCGGCCCATCAAGCCGCGTTTGTCCAATTCCGTACCGATGGCACCGTCGAGCAAAATTATCCCGTCATTTTCTAATACCTTTGAAAACTGCATTAGTAATTCATTCCACACCGAGCCCGATCAACTCATCCTTAACCTGATCGATAGTCTTAAAAAGAATGGTATTTAATCCAACGTCTTTGGCTCCTCGTATGTAATCCTGCCTGTCGTCGATGAAGACTGCCTGTCCGGCCTTCGAACCGAGCCTCTCTAACGTAATCTCATAGATCCTTCGCTCAGGTTTCATAACGCCCTCGACACACGAAAAAACGAGCACGTCGAACATATGGTAGTCCCGCTCGTAAAAAAACTCTACCGCCGGCAGTTCCGTATTGGACAAAAACGCTGTTTTATAACCCTTATCGTGCAGTGAAGAAGCAAGGCGGAACATCTCCTGTTTCGGAACATAAGCGGACCGGAAGGCTTCATACCACTGCGATCGCGCTGTCGGCATCGATTTGCCCAACTTACTGGATATCTGCTGCCAAAATTTCTCTTCGCTGATCTTACCCTTGTGGAACTCATCCAGAAATAAATCGTTTACCGGCGTGTAATCTTCGAGCGGCACGCCGAAAGCCTCGGAGCAGTACCGTAAGAGCCCCGGCCTCGGGTCGTCTATAAGCACCCCTCCCCAATCGAATATGACCGATTCTATTTTTTCCATTTTAAACAATCCAGCTATAGCCCATCTAATTATTTCCCGTCAGAGCCCGTCGAAGGGACAATACAACGGTTCAACCGACATAGCAATATTTTTCTACATTACACATTCAAGCAATTGCCTTTGGTCTTTGACGAACGGCCCATTGCATTCTATAATCAAAACGATTTAC
>CAZSOR010000371.1:3231-4556 GCA_964608395.1 uncultured Pirellulales bacterium | reverse complement strand
GCGGTTAAATGTCCGTGCGGCTTTGCCAAAAGGGCGTTTGCCGTGCCGGACAATTCCACCGCTACCATGCACATCGTCGATATTCAGGAGGACTCGCGGGTGCATTACCATAAAAAGCTGACCGAAATCTACCTCGTCTTAGAAGGCTCCGGCCGAATGGAGCTCGACGGCCAAAGTGTGCCGGTCGAACCTTTCACCGCCATCTTCATCAAGCCCGGCTGCCGCCACCGGGCCGTAGGAAAAATGAGAATAGTTAACGTCTGCATCCCGTCGTTTGATATAAAAGACGAGTGGTTTGATTAGCAATAAACGTTCCACTGTGGTATAATAAGAATATGATTCGCAAGACTGTACAAAAACAGGATATGGGTAATTTCTCGGAGATCAGGCAGAACCTTCAGTATTGGCTCAGACGGACCCCCGAAGAGCGCCTTGCGGCGGTCGATGCCCTCAGACGTGAATATTATGGAGATTCGCAACGACTTCAAAGAGTTGCTCGTGTTGTTCAACAAGCACAAAGTTGAATACCTCATCGTCGGCGGTTACGCCTTGGCCTTTCACGGCGCCCCGCGTTTTACCGGCGATATGGACCTGTTTGTCAGACCGGTTCTCGAAAACGCTAGGCGTATTCTTACTGCTCTGAACGAGTTTGGCTTCGGTTCGCTGGATCTGTCTGAGAATGATTTCACCACGCCGGGTAAAGTCATCCAGCTTGGCGTTCCTCCCATACGTATTGACATCATAACAAGCATCAGCGGCCTTTCGTGGGAAAAGGCCGACATGGGTAAAGTCCCCGGCCAATATGGCCGGATTCCGGCTTGTTTTATTGGCCGAGAGGATTTCATTACTAATAAGAAGGCGACCGGCAGAAAAAAGGACGCCTCAGACATTGAAGCCCTCGGTGAGCAATATACCTAATGCCTTAATTAAGTCTGGTGGGCATGGATTTCTTTGTTATTCAAATACCCGACTACCCTTATTCAAAGAGGCGGATCTTCATCAAGCCCGGCTGCCGCCACCGGGCCGTCGGAAAAATAAAAATAATAAACGTCTGCATCCCCCCCTTCGACCCCCAAGATGAATGGTTCGATTAAGGCACATGTAAAGCCATGTCTGCCTGCCAGGTATCCCCCACCAAATGAAATCAGCACGTCCCCCGATCTCTGTACAAAAGAGACTGACTTCTTGATTAAGTTCTTATCCACGATAACCGATTAAGCTTTATGCAATCCCAGATTCAGCTTCTTTGATCCTTTTGGCTCATTGTCAATTCGAAAAATCATGGAAAATCAAGTTGCGGTGGCAATATCATGTGCGAGAGAATG
>CAZSOR010000371.1:0-3131 GCA_964608395.1 uncultured Pirellulales bacterium | reverse complement strand
TTCGAAAAATCATGGAAAATCAAGTTGCGGTGGCAATATCATGTGCGAGAGAATGAACTGGGTCAGATTACTTGTTGAGAAGGGATTCCGTATCTCAGAGGTCGGCGCCAGGGATTTTATTGTAGTCGTTTAACGATTTGCTAACATTTTATCGGAGGATAAAACGTGGTAGAGAGCGATAAAATCGCCCCAAATCATGTTGTAATATCCAAATAGTGTGAAATATCGTACTCTAATAGATAGTATTGACAAATCCTTATTGTTGGTTTAGCATTGTCTCTGAAAATAATAGAAAATCCCGGATTGGAGATATGATGAAGATTTCGATGATTCTACTGCTTTTTTTAATAGCGATGTTGATGGGATGTTCGAATTCAGATAACCGAGCATTGTCCTTGTGGGAAGATCGGCAGATGGATGACGATCAAAGAATATATGGAAGCCCTTATGAAAACTCTTATGAAGGCCCAGACCGATGGCAGTGCGTTTGGTTGCCTACCCCTTTTTGAAATTGAGCCCTGATTTTATCTCGCGGCCAGTAACTGTCAATATATCAATCATTACCCCATCCCTTTAGTCAACAACGGTTTATCAGAATTCTCATACTTTCTGTGCTATCTACAATACGAACCTCTATCCAGTGATGAGTCATGGAGATTCTTTTAGAATTCTTCAGACATTTTATGTGCTGATTCGTATAATACTTAACGAATTCATATATCGTATAATGAATTTGGAATTAAGAATGAACAATTTTACCTTTTAACTTTTTTCTTTTGCCTTATTTCTTATGAAACTTTGTGGTTTCGTGGTTTTGTGGCTAATAGTCGATTTGAAAAAACAAAGCCAATTTGCCGGGGGCTGAAAATGATGCAAACACAATATTTACAAAGGTATACGAAGTTTTGTTGCTCTGTAAGAGCCCGGAAAACAAAGCCAATCAAAGCCAAATTCCGGTCTTTTGCTGGAGAGTCGAAGCAAGCCGAATGGGTGTGGAATGATGTCCTTAAGACAAGTTTTTCAGAATGCGGTTTTGAAAAAACAAAGCCAATTTGTGGTGGAGGCAAATGAACGCAAGTGCCTATATAAAAGTTGATTATGAAGATTTCCGCATTTTTGGGAAGCGAGAAAACAAACCCAAACAAAGCCAATTTCACGCTCCCACACATCCGGCAATGGAGCGAGAAGTGAAGAATTGTTCGTCGCGACTGTTAATTAACCAGATTATGTTTATTTACAAACCAGACGACGATCGGTATTATATCCGGCATATATGCCGATGTAGCTCAATGGCAGAGCACAGCTTTCGTAAAGCTGAGGTTGTGGGTTCGACTCCCACCATCGGCTGTATTGAAGCGGTATTGATATTTATTCTCAGTTTTCATATGTCTTTAGATGACACATCTGCAGAAGCTGAAGCAATGCTGTGCCGGTTGTATCGGAATATGACGACAGCCCAAAAGGCCCAACGTGTATTCAGCGCCTATCGCATGGGAAAAATGCTCAGTATGGCCGGTATTCGCATGAATCACCCCGATGCCTCCGAGGAGCAAGTTTGGCATCTTTGGGCCAGACGCCATCTCGGCGATGAGCTTTACGAAAAGGTTTATCAGGGAAGAAATGGGAACGATACAGAATAGTCAGAGGTTGGTTATGGGCAATGCTGATAAGGCAGCGGCGATGTTTAATGAAGGTTTTTCGTGTTCGCAGGCAGTGCTCGCAGCGTATTGCGAGCGGTTCGGCCTGGATCAGAATCAGGCCTATAAGATAGGCAGCGGTTTTAGCGGCGGGATGCACATAGACCAGACCTGCGGGGCAGTGACGGGTGCGTTTATGGTCATCGGATTAAAATACGGCAGGACCAGAGCGGATGATGTCGAAGCCAAGATGAAAACGGCCAGGACAGTAGTGGAATTTGCTAAAAAATTTAAGGCACGCCATGGTTCTGTCGGCTGCACAGAGCTTCTCGGATGTAATATCAGCACTCTGGAAGGGTTTGAAGAGGCGAAGAAGAAAGATTTATTTAAACAGGTCTGCCCAAAATACGTGATATCGGCAGCAGAGATTTTAGATGAGATGTTTTGATGACTGAGCCGCTTAACAAAAAATCCGTAAAATTAAAACATATCCTGGAAGAGATGGGAAAAGTCGTCATTGCCTATTCAGGCGGGGTGGATAGTACTTTTCTGCTCAGTTCGGCGGTCGATACGCTTGGGGCGGATAATGTCCTGGCTTGCATGAATGTGGGGCCGTCCGAGCCAAGCAATATGTATGAAAAGGCGGTCGAATTTGCCGGGAGAATCGGCGCCGAATTCCAGAAGATCGACGCCGATGAGCTGAATGACCCGAATTTCACCGCCAATAAGGCCGACCGCTGCTTCCACTGCAAGTCGCATCTGTGCAAAACTCTGCGGGATATCGCAAGGCAGCGCGGTTTCGATAATGTGATATTCGGCACGAATTTCGACGATTTGGACGATTTTCGGCCGGGAAATCGTGCCTTGAAAGCCTTCGGCATCCGCTCGCCGCTTGTCGAGGCGGAACTTACCAAGGACGACATCCGAGCCTTGAGCAGAGAAATGAATCTGCCGACCGCCGAGCAGCCCGCCTCGCCGTGCCTGGCTTCGAGAATCGTCTATGGGCTGGAGGTTACCGAGCAACGGCTGCGGCAGATTGACGAGGCGGAGAATTTCCTGAGAGGGCTGGGGCTCGTCGAATTTCGCGTTCGCCATCACGACACCGTAGCCCGGATCGAAGTGAATCCTAATGATATCGAGAAGGTGGCGACTGAGCCGGCCCGCTCGCGGATCGTCGAAAAGTTAAAGTCGCTCGGCTTTAAGTTCGTAACCGTTGATTTGCAGGGGTTTCGATCCGGCGCACTCAACGAGGCGCTTTCGGAGCAGCAGAAACGAAAAAATCTATGATGAATGTTACAAAACTACAGGAGTCAGCTATGTACAGTAAAAGACCTTCAATCGTGACGCACGTGTTCTTGTCGTTGGCAATTCTTCTGGGTTTGTGGATGTTCTTTGGTTTGTGCTGCGCCGATGCAGCCGGCACGGGAGCAGGCGACTTGGAGCTGCGGATTATGACGTTCAATATCCGCTACGGCTCGGCCAATGACGGCGAGA
>CAZSOR010000370.1:0-4589 GCA_964608395.1 uncultured Pirellulales bacterium | reverse complement strand
TACGGCGACATGCAGATGATCTGCGAGACCTACCAGATGATGAAAGAAGGCCTCGGCATGACCAACCAGGAAATGCACGAGTGCCTTACCGAGTGGAACAAGGGCGAGCTTGATTCTTACCTGATCGAAATCACGCGCGACATTCTCGGCTACAAGGACGAAGACGGCAACGAAGTCATCGACCTTATCCTCGACACCGCTGGCCAGAAGGGAACCGGCAAATGGACGGCCATCGAGGCGCTGAATCAGGGCCAGCCTTTGACGCTCATCGGCGAGGCCGTATTCGCACGCTGCCTGTCTGCACTGAAAGAAGAACGTCTCGCCGCGTCGAAGGTTCTCTCGGGCCCGAAACCAAAATTCACCGGCGACAAAAAGGCCTTCCTTGACGATTTACGGCAGGCTCTCTACGCCTCGAAAATTGTCAGCTACGCACAGGGCTATCAGTTGATGCGAGCCGCGGCTGCGCAATACAAATGGAACCTGAACTACGGCGGCATCGCCCTGATGTGGCGGGGCGGCTGCATCATCCGCTCGGTCTTCCTGGGTAAAATCAAGGATGCCTTCACCATGAATCCCAAACTGACCAATCTGCTGCTCGATCCGTTCTTCAAGGATGCAGTCGAAAAGGCCCAGGCCGCATGGCGGCGGGTTGCGACCACCGCGATTGAAATGGGTATTCCGTTACCGACGATCAGCTCTGCCCTGACATTCTATGACGGTTATCGCCACGACCGCCTGCCGGCCAATCTTTTGCAGGCCCAGCGGGATTATTTCGGCGCCCACACATACGAGCGGGTCGATAAACCGCGAGGCGAATTTTTCCACACGAACTGGACCGGCCGAGGCGGAAATACCGCAGCTTCGACCTATGTAGTCTGACGACAGGGGTCATAATCTATGTACGACAGTCTCCGGATGCAATCCGTGCAGTCGCCGATCATCCCAGTGGTCGGCGAGCTGATTCGCAGCAATCCCGGCACGATTTCGCTCGGCCAGGGCGTCGCTTATTATGGCCCGCCCCCACAGGCAATCGAGGCTATTGAGAAATTCCTTGCCGAGCCGGAGAACCATAAATACAAGCTCGTCCAGGGCATCCCGGAACTGCTGGAAGCAATCGGGCAAAAACTCGAAAAGGAAAACGACATCTCCCTGAACGGCAGCCGAATCGTCGTTACTGCCGGGGCGAACATGGGTTTTGTCAACGCCGTTCTCGCTATCACCGACCCGGGCGATGAGATAATTCTCCAACTGCCGTACTATTTTAACCATGAGATGGCAGTGGCGATTGCCGACTGCAAAGCCGTCTGCGTATCGACCGACGACGACTACCAGTTGCAGCCTGAGGCAATCGCCGCCGCGATCACGGACCGGACGAGGGCCGTCGTTACAATCTCACCGAACAATCCAACCGGCGCGGTATATCGCGAATCGGACTTACGAAAAGTCAACGAAATCTGCCGCCGAAACGGCATCTACCACATCAGCGACGAAGCCTACGAATACTTCACTTACGATGATGCCCGGCACTTTTCACCCGGCTCGATTGCCGGGGCCGCCGAGCACACGATTTCGCTGTTTTCTCTCTCGAAAGCGTACGGCTTCGCGAGCTGGCGGATCGGCTGGATGGTCATACCCGAGCGTCTTTTCATGCCGGTCCGCAAGATTCAGGATACAATCCTGATCTGTCCGCCGGTTATCTCGCAGTGGGCGGCGGTTGGTGCTATGAAGGCGGGCCGGTCGTACTGCCACCAAAAGCTAAAAATGACCACCGAAATCCGCAGGATATGCCTGGATGAGCTGGCCGGAATCGCTGATTTTCTCGCCGTTCCACCCGCAAACGGCGCTTTTTATTTCCTGTTGCGAGTCCACAAGAACCTGGACCCCATGGACCTCGTCCGGCAGCTAATCGAACAGCACAAAGTCGCCGTCATCCCCGGCATGACCTTCGGCATGGAAGATACGTGCTATCTCCGCATCGCCTACGGCGCCCTCCAGAAAGAAACCGCCGCCGAAGGCATCGGAAGACTCGTAAAAGGCCTGAAACAAATCGTTCGTCAATGAGTAAATGAGTCAATGCACTTTTAATATACTCATCGACCAATTCATCCATTTATATCCGGTTCTGTTGCCGGTTTCCCCACAGAATTGCTTTGGCTATAGAATTCCTGGACGCGAAAATCATCCTCTGTCAGATCCATACTGACGATTTGAGATGGCGACAAAGCCAGGAAATTATTGCCCTTATCCGCCCCGAAATCCCATAAATAATAACATCCCAGCTCACCTTCCGCACCTACGGCGGTGCCGGCCGGACTCTTGCCGTAATGCAATGGAGCACATAAACTTACGACATTACGGCGATGTTTCCTGCTGAAAAAGGTCAATTCGAGTCTTTTCTCCTGCTCAATTCCCTGAATAAAAACGTCATGGTTCCTATGCATAGAGACTACTCCTTATATTAGGCAACCGAAGGCACGTAAAGTTACTTTCACGCGCCCTCGGTGCCACCGCACCTAAAACTCCCTAAAACAATGCTAACAGTAAAAACCTCGAAATTAGCGCAAAGATTCTTCGCAAACTAACATAACTCTATACTGACAGCGTTTCTCGCAGGCTAAATGTAGATGACAAAATTGGAAATTTTTAAATATTTTTTTCACATCGGCCTTTAAAGGCTAAAAAGGCGGTTTATTAGCCATAAAATTTGCCCGAGATTCAAGGAGAAGCGGGAATTTGTTCCCGGATTTTCGATTTATGGTTGCCAATTTCGCATTTTCAGCTTAAAATCGCCAATCGCAATCTGGAATTTCAAATTGCTTTACCACCTTATTCCACATCATGCTTATTATTAAGGATTTTATAGCAAATGACAGTCATAAGGACTCCTAATGTTTTACGATCTCCCGAACGGGAGTCTGACAGCCGGATGGGCGTTATTTTCGATCTTGACGGCGTGCTGGTCGATACCGGCTGGGCACACAAACAATCGTGGTACGACCTGGCCGAAAAAGAAGGCTTTTCCATGACGGACGAGTTCTTTTACAGCACCTTCGGGATGCAAAATTACCAGATAATTCCTATGCTGCTGGGGCGGTATGCGTCTTCAGACGAGGTCGACGGCTTCTCCGATTGGAAAGAACGGCGATATCGCGAGATTATAGCGGAAAAACTGGCCCCAACGGAGGGAGCAAAATCGCTGCTTATCGATTTAAAGAGCAAAGATTTTCTGCTGGCGGTCGGTTCTTCGGCTCCGCGGGCGAACCTGGAGCTTGTTTTAGAGCGTACGGACCTGCAGGATTATTTCGATGCTTACGTTACCGGTCAGGATGTAACCAATGGCAAGCCGGCGCCGGATACGTTTCTCAAGGCCGCCGAAAAACTCTCACTCGGCGCCAAGAGTTGTGTAGTCGTCGAGGACGCGGTCCAGGGTGTAGAAGCCGGTAAGGCCGCGGGAATGCAGGTTGTGGCTGTAACGACCACCAGAATGCGGGCGGACCTGCATAGAGCTGATATAATCGTCGACAGCCTGGCGGAATTACAGGCCCGGCAATTCGTCGATCTGCTCGGAAACCGAAACGATTAACACCATGTCAAGTTCATTGTTAATCGACGAACAACGAACACAGCACAATGAACTACCCCTTATTGAAGATCAATCTTCAACTCGTGTATCGACCAGTGCCAACTGTCGGATGAGCCGGTCTGGAGGATCTTAATGAATCTGGTCCGCACAGGTTTGGCGAACTTGATTTCTGTGATTGGATTGGTGCCCTTGCCGGTAATGACAGGTTTGCCCCAGCTTCCGCCGTCGAAAGAGACATAGACTTCATATCCACGCGGGTAGTCATTGGACGAATTTCTGGTATCGAGAGTCAGACCCTTTATCGTGCTCTCGACGCCGAGGTCCAACACGAACCAGTCGCCGGGCTTCATCGGCCTGCCGGTGTCCCAGCGGCTTGAAAGCTCGCCGTCCATGGCACGATTCGCAGCGCCGTTGTTTCGTGAGGCTGTGGCTTTCAGACTCTTGTTCAGCAGGGCCTCTTTTATCTTCTTCGCAGCCAGGTCGGCTTCGGCGGCAAGGGCGCGGTCTTTCTTTGCATTTTCCGCCAGAGCCAGCCCATCTTCGCACGGATATTTGGGCAGGGCCGACAGCACGGCTTTTTTCTCCTCGGGCCGCTTTGCGACGTCCATCGCCTCGGCCAGCAATTTGACCGTCCCAGCCGCTCCGCGATTAGCGGGGATTCCCAGCAGTTTGATGTATCCTCGAAGCGCCAGGACCCGGCTGGTCGAATCGCGGTCGGTCTTCGCAATCTTCATCAAATCCGAAAGCGGTGCCGCATCGGGCCAGTCGGCCAGAGCACGAATCGCAGCGGTTTTGACCTGATTGTCCTTACTGGACACCTGCCCGCGAACGGAATCAAGTGCCTTTTGTCCGCCAATCCGTGAAAGCACAGCCAGCAAATGAGGCTTAGCGGCAGAGTCTGCTTTATCCAGACCATCCACAACCGGCTGAGCATCCGGCGATTCGAGCCGGGCGACAGTTGCTATCATAGCCCGCTCGATGTCGCTGCGGTCCGCGTTACTTTTAG
>CAZSOR010000369.1:0-4605 GCA_964608395.1 uncultured Pirellulales bacterium | reverse complement strand
TGGAGAATGATCATGAACAAGACAATGACAAAAGTAGCCGCTGCGGCGGCAATAATCGCGATAGTGGTTGTCGGTATGCACTACCTGGGCGTTTCACCCGACGGCGCGGGCGTCGTCTGGGCCGATGTACTAAGGAACATGGAGGCGTCACAAACCGTCACATTCACGCTCGATACGGAAAATAACGATGAAACGGTTGGGCACTTTTGGGGAAAAGGTACGGTAAAGATCAAAGGGCCGATTCGGCGTTTTGAGGGCATCAACGGTCGCCGTTCCAAATACGGACAGTCCGGCGAAGAGACGGTGATATGCATGGCGGACCTGAGTCGGCAGAACCGTTTTGTAACGCTCTATCCTCTGAAGAAATGTGCAGATACGGGCGACTATAGCGGCTACAACCCAACGCTGCTCACTTACGATGGACTGAAGAAGGATTTTCATAATGAGACCGAAGAAAGCCTCGGCGAGATGGAGATTAACGGCCGAAAGGCGGTCGGTTTCAGAATCGTCAAAGACAATAAGGAAATCATAGTTTGGGTCGATCCGGACACTGCTCTCCCGATCCAGATAGAGTCCAAAGCCAACGACGGAACGGAAACGCTTACTTTGACCAACATCACCTTCAGTGTGGAGCTGGACGATCAACTGTTTGACATGACTGTCCCGGATGATTATTTGGCTATGAACGTGATCACAGAGGAGTTCACGATTCCTTTCGAGCTGAAGGAGAAGTACCTTGTCGAAGGTCTGAAGATCGCTGCAGGCCATCGCGGCGGAAAGTTCCCGACGTATTTCGGGCGAGGTCGGCCCGGTCAGGAGGCCATAGATAAGTTCTTAGAGGAGGATGCGCGGATCGTTGCCCCCATTGAGGACGATTTCGCGATCATGCTGGCGACCGAGTACTTCGTGCGCTTGCCTAAGGGCAGCGAGTGGCAATACGTGGGCGAAGATGTCAAACTCGGTGACGCAAAAAAACCTGTGTGTTGGTGGAAACTGCCGGACTCGAAGACCTATCGAGTCATCTATGGTGACCTGAGCATACGAGACGTCGAACCGGGTGATTTACCTAAGATTCCGTGGTTAGAAGAATAGAAGAGATTGTCAAAGAGCCGATTCTATGAGATCGGCTCTTTTCACACTTATGATTTGTTCTTTAGCTCTTTTACTTTTTGCCAAAGCAACTCACTTAATTCTTTTATTCCGGAGCCGGTTACGGCGGAGATTGGGTGAATGGTTTGCTGGAATTCATTTCTGAGATCGTTTATAACTTCCCCATCCGGGTCGAGGTCGATTTTGTTGGCAACAATGACTTCCTTTTTTTGTGCTAAGGCCTTGCTGTAGTTCTCCAATTCGCTGCGGATGGCTTTGTAATTTTCCATGGGGTCGGAGCCGTCTGTCGGCATTATGTCAAGGATATGAACGAGCAGCGTTGTTCTCTCTATGTGCTTGAGAAATTCGTGACCGAGGCCTGCGCCGGCGTGTGCTCCCTCGATCAAGCCGGGGATGTCGGCCATGACGAACCGGCGATAATCGCTCAGTTCGACAATGCCCAGCACGGGCTCAATTGTGGTGAAGGGGTAGTCGGCGATTTTCGGTCTCGCTGCCGAGCAGCGGGAGATAAGCGTGCTCTTGCCGGCGTTCGGCATCCCAACTAAGCCCACGTCGGCAATGAGTTTTAATTCGAGCCTGATATTTCTTTCCTGGCCCTTTTTGCCCGGCACGGCATTTCTTGGGGTCTGATTGATGGACGTTGCAAAGGCCTTATTACCTTTTCCGCCTTTGCCGCTTCTGCAAACACAAACCTTCAGTCCTACCTCGTTCATGTCTTTGAGTAGCAGATCCAGGTCGGTATCGTAAATGAGTGTTCCCGGCGGGACTTTTATGATCAGGTCGTCGCCGTCTGCGCCGTGCTTGTTGTTTCCCGAACCGGGCTGACCGTTCTTGGCCTGCCAGTGGTGTTTGCCTGCGAAGTCTAACAGGGTGTCGAGGTTCTCAGCGGCCTCGAAATATACGTTGCCTCCGCGCCCGCCGTCGCCGCCATTAGGGCCGCCTTTGGGAAGAAATTTTTCTCGCCGAAAGCTGACACAGCCGTGACCACCGTCTCCTGCCTTGATCCAGATTTGTGCCCGGTCTATAAACATTGCTTCGTATCTCGCTGCTTGTATCTTGTATTTCGACATAAAAAAAGGATGGTAAATACCATCCCTATTTTATGTTTTATTGCTTATTCTTCTTAGACAACGTGGATTTTTCGGCCCTGAAACTGGACCAGTCCATCCGCGGTGGCGAACAGTGTATAATCCCTGCCCATGCCGACGTTGGAGCCGGGAAAGAATTTTGTCCCGCACTGTCGTACGATAATTGCGCCGGCTTTAGCTGCCTGGCCACCATACAATTTTACACCTCGGTACTGCGGATTGCTGTCTCTGCCGTTCCGCGAGGAGCCTTGCCCCTTTTTATGTGCCATAATAAGTTACCTCTAATCAATGCAAACTTAAAGCTTATGAAATCTTCAGAACCTGCATTCTAACGGCCTTCTCCAGGGTTGTCCAGAGAAATCTCAACAATTTTCGGCCTAAATTTCAGCGGGCCGGATTCTAACGCTCCGGGCGGATTATCGAGAGCCTGAGTTTTACTCGTGCCGATAGACTTCCCAGCCCATATAGGTGTCGAGAGCTTCGGCGATTGCGTCGGCCTTCTGTGAGATATTGACGGCAATGTGGTGCTCGAAGCCCATCCTGCATATATATTGCATCAATATCTGAAGGTCCGCGATTTTCATAACGCCGTAGCCGCCGAACGTATCGAGCTTGTCGTTTGTGAACTGGCCTTCGCCGACGTAAGTGCTGATGATGCCGGTCGCGTCATCGGTCGTCGTCCTGCAGAACGTCGCCTTTGCCGGTGCGATCCTGCCGACAATCGTGCCGTAGGTGTTTTCTTTGCCCACCGACCCGGCGATGATTTCCTGGTAGTCCATCTTCGAATTGCCGAAGAACGATTTGGCCAGATTGCTGCAATGGAATAAGACGGCTTTGTCGGGATCGGAGCCGTAGTTATTGTTCCAGTCCAGAAGCGCGCTGGGCGTGCCGCTGGCGAGCTGGAGGATGTACATTCCCAGCAGGCCTGTAATATCGACCTCGCATGCGCTCGGCACCAGCGATTCGCTCATTATGCTCATGAGCGTGCAGGGTACGATTCCGAAGAATTCTTCCAGGGCGGTCCAGCATTGAATTGCGGTGCCGTCGAGTTCGGTCTCTTTGATCCATCGGTCGATGACGTAGCCGAATTTGGCCATCTTCAAAAGCTTCTCGGTGGGAACCGATTGGGTCGGCGTGTATTTCCGGATTGCATCTAACTTCCTTTTAACCCCCCGGTCATTGTCGGTAAGCCTCTCGACTCTTCCGAGGATTTCCGACAGGTCGATTGTCTCGACGGCTATGCCTGAAAGCTCGAGGATTTTCTCGCTGTAACGGACGGTGTTAAATGCTCCTGTGCGGGCGCCGATAGCTCCGAACCTGGCGTTTTTGAGGCCCTTTATAATCCTGCAGACCGAGGCGAAATCGTCCAGCTCCTGTTTGAACTGGGCCGAGGCGGCTGCGACCGTGTGCGAGTTTGTCAGCGTGTACGGAATGCCCGCCTGCCTGAGATTATTGCAGGCGCTGATTTTGCCGCAGAAGGAATCTCTTCTGTTAGCGATAGTCATAGTGCCCTTATCGTCGGGCTCGGCCTGTATCAGGATCGGTACATCGAGCCCGGAGCGTTTGATTGCCTCGGCAACTCCCTTTTCATCGCCGAAGTTCGGCAGGGTGACAATAATGCCGTCAATTTTTTCACCCTTTTCTGCAAATAGAGCGGCACATTTTTTGGCATCGGCGAAAGATTCAACCGTGCCGTATTTAGTTTCCTGCATAGAGAGTGCAACCGAGTTGAAGCCATTTTTCCTGAGCACGGCAAGGATGTTTTTTCGTCCTTCTTTTGCTAATGCATCGGGGAAAAAGCCGCGGTTTCCAACAATGACGCCGAATGTTGTTTTTTTCATTTTCTTCTCTCCTTAATATGACCCGGGACTCAGTCCCGAGGCTGTCCATAATAGGCATTTTTTCCATGTTTTCGCATATAGTGCTTGTATAGCAATGAGATGTTGATTGAGCCCTGATTGGGATTTATCGTAATGGTGCCCAGAGCCATTGCTGCGATTTGTTCCAGCACAACGGTCGCTTCAACGGCGGCGGCCGGATCGCTGCCCCACGAGAATGGCCCGTGATTGGCGACCAGGACCGCCGGCATTTGCATCGGATTCATTCCCGCAAACCGCCGGACGATGACCTTGCCGGTGTTCAGCTCATAGTCATCTTTTATCTGCTCTTCGGTCATGACGTCGGTTACCGGAATGGGGCCGTAGAAATAATCAGCGTGAGTCGTGCCGAAGCACGGGATTTCTTTGCAGGCTTGTGCCCACATCGTTGCATTAGTCGGATGGGTGTGGCAGATGCCGCCGATGGCTTCGAAATTTCTGTACAGCTCAAGATGGGTCGGCGTATCCGATGAAGGATTGAGAGCCCCTTCGATAATTTTCCCTTCCAGATCGAGCAAAACCATTTTGTT
>CAZSOR010000368.1:0-4621 GCA_964608395.1 uncultured Pirellulales bacterium | reverse complement strand
TGACGGCGTCGATTTTACTTTTCCGTCCGATGCGCCGGTGACAATCGGTGCCGGGAGATATCTATTGATAGTCAAAAAGCCGGCGGCATTTTCATGGCGATACCCGGCCGTGCCGGCCGGCATCATTTTCGGCCGCTACGACGGCAACCTGAGCAACGCCGGCGAAAGCCTGGAGCTGAGCATGCCCGGCGATATTGATAATGAGGGCGTGCGTCAATACATCCGCATCGACAGGATTAATTACAGCGACGGCTCCCATCCGGAGAATTGTCCCGGTGGTATCGATCTCTGGCCAATCGAGCCGGACGGTTACGGTAAATCGCTCACACGGAAAATCCCGACCGACTACGGCAACGATCCCGACAACTGGGTTGCCGAGGCTCCCTCAGTGAATCAATAGACGGCTACGGTGTGCACTGCACACCAACATCGACAATAAATGGTGTGCGATGCACACCCTACGGCCTAAATTTATGCCGAAATGCGTTGACTCGACGGTTCTTTATATGTTAGAATGATTATCGAAGCGTGCTGTGTTCTCCGTAAGGAGTCCCCATGACCGCGTGGCCGTAGGGGCAGGCCTGCATGCCTGCCTTGGGCAATCACATGGGATTGCCCCTACACCAAAACGATGAAAAAGAAACTTAGGAAGGAGATAAAAGGTGATCATATCTTTGAGGAAATCCTGGTTATTTCTGGTACTGACTACAGCCCTGGCCGGTTCTATGGCTTTAGGCGTTCCAGCGGACTACAGCGTTGTGATTAACGAGATTCACTACGATCCCGACGTGAAAACCGAACTGGTCGAGTTTGTCGAGCTCCATAACACAGCGGCCGAAGATATCGATCTGTCCGGCTGGTACTTCCGAAGCGGTATCTCCTATCGGTTCGGCGCCGGTGCGACGCTGCCAGCGGGCGGCTACGTAATCGTGGCTCAAAACCCGGCCCATATCCAGGCCAAGTGGAGCAGCGCCAGACTTTCCGTATCTCCCCATTTAATGTTCGGGCCGTTCGAAGGCAAGCTCAGCAATAACGGGGAAAATATCGAACTATGTAACGCTTTCGGCGATGAAATCGATCAAGTCGATTATCAGCTCGGATTCCCATGGCCTACCGTAGGCGATGCCGTGCCGGACAACCGGCCGGGCGAAGGAAATTCCATCCAACTGGTCAATCCGTTCAGCGATAATGACCTGGCCGGAAGCTGGCGTTCGGATTATCCCACACCGGCGGCAGAGAACGATATGGTCTATCTCGAAAACACGCCGCCTCATATACGCCAGGTAAAACATTCGCCTAAGCAGCCCAAATCAGGCGATGTGGTCATAGTCACCGCTAAGGTTACCGATGCCGACGGCGTAGACGATGTTACTCTGAGCTATCAGGTCGTGGAACCCGGCAGCTATATAAATATAGAAGATTCGCAATACTATGCGAATTGGACAACCGTTGCGATGCTCGATAACGGGCTCAACGGTGATGCAATTGCCGGCGATGACATTTACAGCGTCCAGCTCCAGGGCTCTATCCAGGTCCACCGCCGGCTTCTTCGCTATCGTATCACGGTCACCGATATCGGCGGGCGCGGCCTCATGGTGCCGTACATGGACGATCCGCAGCCGAATTTCGCTTACTTTGTCTACGACGGAGTCCCCGCATGGTACGGAGCCATCCAGCCGGGAGTCAGTCCAGTAGTTGAGTACGGCGCGGACGTCATGCGCAGTCTGCCCGTTTATCATCTTCTCAGCAAGAAAACGGACATCGAAAATTGCACCTGGCGCGAGAGATATGGGGGAAGCGATTATAAATGGAATGGCACGCTGGTGTACGATGGAAAAGTATACGACCACATCCGCTACCGCGCCCGCGGCGGCGTCTGGCGATACGCCATGGGAAAGAATATGTGGAAGTTTGACTTCAACCGCGGGCATAGTTTCCAGGCACGGGACGATTACGGCAAAAAGTACAAGACCAAATGGGACAAACTCAACTTCTCCGCGTGCATCCAGCAGGGCGATTATCAGCACCGGGGCGAACAGGGCATGTTCGAGGCTGCCTCCTGCAAACTTTTCAACATGATGGGCTCCGAGGCATCTAATACCAACTGGCTTCATTTCCGTATTATTGACGAGATTGTTGAATCCGGGCCAACGCAGTACGATGGCGATTTCTGGGGTCTCTATATGACCCTTGAACAAATGGACGGAAGATTCCTGAACGAGCACAATCTGCCGGACGGCAATCTCTATAAGATAGAAAACAATTCAGGAAGCTTAAACAACCAGGGACCGACACATGTGACCAACGGCTCGGATGTGAGAGATTTCATGAACGGATACAGCAGCAGGCCTTCCGAAACATGGTGGGATCAAAATGTCAACCTTGCCGGATACTATGGCTACAGGTGCGTGGTCGAAGGCATTCACCACGGCGACATCGGCTACGGCAAGAACTGGTTCTTCTATCTGAATCCCGAGACCAATAAGTGGTCGATGCTGTCGTGGGATGTGGACCTGACATGGGCAAACAATATGTACGGCAACGGTGAGGATGTATTCAAGAGACAGGCAAGCATCTTCTCAAATCCGAACATTATGATCGAATACCAGAATCGCCTCCGGGAGTTTCACGATCTTTTGTACAACGCCGACCAGTTGTATCAGGTGCTTGACGATCTTGCGGATATTATCGATCATCCGACCGGTGGCCCGACTTTTGTCGAAGCGGACCGGGCCATGTGGGACTACAATCCGATTATGAACAGTAACTATATCAACAGAAGCAAAGCCGGACAGGGGCGTTTCTATCAGCGTGCCGCCACTAAAGACTTCCGGGGCATGGTGCAGATCATGAAGAACTATGCGGTTTCGAACAACCGCGAATTCGATACGTACTTCGAAGATTCCTCGATACCTCGCACTCCCATCGTTACAGCGACATGCCCTTCAACTTATCCGATTAACTCGCTTTCGTTCGAGGCCAGTCCCTTCAGCGACCCAGAGGGCAGCGGTACATTCTCCGCGATGAAATGGCGAATTGCCGAGGTCACTGAAGGCTCACAAGTCGCGCTGCCGGATGAAGATATCATGCTGATATCCGACGGCAGCGAATGGAAATACTTCAAAGGTACGCAGGAGGCTTCTTCGCCCGATACGACCGAATGGCGGGAATTATCTTTTGACGATTCGCCCTGGCAAACAGGAGCAGCCCCAATCGGCTGGGGAGAACCAACATCTTTCCTGGGAACCACGCTGGAAGACATGCGATACGCACACACGTCCTTCTTCATCCGCAAGAAGTTTACGATAGATAACCTCGCAGCGATAGATAATCTTATACTGGAAGCGATGTATGACGACGGATTCAATGTCTGGATCAATGACACATTCGTGCTGCAGGAAAACATGCCCTCGGAAAACATGTCCTATGAAGATTACGCAAGCGGCGCCCACTCTTCTGAGAAGAGCTGGTTTACTTTTGTGCTGCCGGAGCCAACCTACCTTGTCGAGGGCGAAAACATAATCTCCATCCAGGTGCAAAACATGTCACGCACGAGCAGTTCCGATTGCTTCATCGATGTTCGTCTGACAGGTGAGCTGGCCGAGCCCGGCAGTATTCCCCCGAGTTATCAGGTCACAGAAGGCAAGTACGAAATCGATGCTGTCTGGGAAAGCGAAGAAATGGCAAACTTCGACAGTGACATAACCATTCCCGCCAGCGAGGTTAAAGTCGGCCGGACCTATCGGGTTCGCTGCCGGATGAAAGATAACAGTGGCCGTTGGAGCCACTGGTCGGCGCCGCAACAGTTTGTAACCGGTGAGCCGATCGCGGCCTATACGTTGAATAATCTGCGTATCACAGAAGTCATGTACGATCCGGCCGACCCACCGGCTAACGATTCTACCGACAATGACGAGTTCGAGTTCGTCGAATTGCAAAACATCGGAGACGAAACCATCGATTTGACGTCTGTTTCTTTTATCGACGGCATAACATTCGATTTCAACAAAGGCAGCGTCACGAGTCTTGGGCCCGGCGAGTTCGTACTTGTGGTCAGGAACCAGGTTGCTTTCGAATCTCGCTATGGTGCAGGATTGTCCGCTATAATAGCCGGCGAATATAGCGGCAAGTTTTCAAACAACGGTGAAAACGTAAACCTCGTCGATCTCTGGAACGGAACCATTGCAGAATTCGCTTACAATAACTCTCGAGGCTGGCCGCTTGCCGCCGCACGCGGAGGTCATTCGCTGGTGCCTTTGATATCGGCCCTGCCCGGTGAGCCTGAAGGCTCTCTCAACTATGGCGGCAACTGGCGCGCGAGCACTTACATAGGCGGCTCTCCCGGCACGGACGATCCCGAGCCGGAAAAAACCGTTGTACTAAACGAGATTATGGCTCATACTGACTATCGCAATCCGCAACTCCCCCAGCACGAATCCAACGACTGGATAGAACTCTACAATACAGCGGCGACAAGTATCAATCTGAATAACTGGTATCTCAGTGATGACATCGACGAGTTGAGGAAATGGGCTATCCCAGCAGTTGATATCGCCGGCCACTCCTATATTAGTTTCGACGAGGTGACAGGCTTTCATAATCCAATCAGCAGCGGATTCGG
>CAZSOR010000367.1:0-4642 GCA_964608395.1 uncultured Pirellulales bacterium | reverse complement strand
GGGGCCTATGCTTTATCATCCAGCATAGGCCCCGAATTGATGCAAATTCAATTTCGTTTCGACGACAACAGCATTTACTCTTCAGGAGCATCGCCGGGCCGATACAGCCTAATGTCGTCGAAGTACATCTTACCAACACCGCCTGGTGTCGTCATATTATCTTGAGTCCCGATGCCGATAGCAATATTATCGACATTGGCAAGATCCACATTCTGATCTGCAAACGCCTGCAGGTCGATTCTCCATTCAGTCAACACGTCTATTACTGATGCTTCCGGATCATCGTGATAAACTACACCATTGCCATTTAGAACCACATACATCGGCTCAGGTTCGTTACTTGTTATCCCGATATCCTGGCTCATCCACTGTTGCTGAGTTACGTTGCCGGAGATAGTGACGTTGGAGAACTGGGCTTCGCATGTTGCTGCGGCATCATGTGACGTTACAGCCAAACCAACATAGACGTTTGCGGCCATCTGTATACCCTGTCCCGTAGCGCCACTTACGGCTTGCCAGTTATTGCCGTCCGCCGAATGGGAAACTGTAAAGGTGCCACTCATGTCGCGTTCCAGTTTTACCCAATGTGGAGCGGTGATCGTGGCCTGGTTCGAGCTGTAACTTTCACCGTCCGTAGTGATACGGCCCTCGGAAGCCACACCGCTGCCGGGCGTGACACATGCCAGGGCCTGTTTGGAGCCCGGCTCCAGAGTCTCGCGAATCATAATACCTGCTTTGGCCCACGGGTCCGTGTCACTAA
Organism: uncultured Pirellulales bacterium; assembly: GCA_964608395.1. Taxonomy (GTDB): domain Bacteria; phylum Planctomycetota; class Phycisphaerae; order Sedimentisphaerales; family Anaerobacaceae; genus JAFGPJ01. The sequence continues at coordinate 3,882 of CAZSOR010000367.1, read as the reverse complement.
CGCTCAGGACTCTTGCTATAATCGAGCCGGGACCACTCATCATTTTATAGGCAAAGTGGAATTCGTCGGCCTGGCCCGCGATATCCGTGCCGGAAGCAGTCATTGTGTAAGTGCCGAGCGGCCCTTCTGCAAAGCTGCCGACAGTTGCCGAATAACCTCTAAACCACAGAGACAATTCTTTAACGTCTTCCCGTGTCCAGTCATTCCCCGAGCTCAATGTCATCTCCGCTTCCGAATAATATGCATAGCCCTGCTTATTATTGTCATACCAGAACGGCATAGACTGGCCACCGCCATGGATTATGGTTTCCTCTGTGTAAGAACCGGTGGTGTCGTCGCCGACAGCGGAACCTGTCCCGTTGCCGGGAAAGTCCGGTTCAGTCCCATGTGCAACATAGCCAAGCCCATCTTTCCACGCCCACCAGATCTGGTTATCGCCGGTATTGTAGTCCTCAAAGTCGTCCACTATGAGGTAATCGCCGACCGTAAAGCTCCAGACTTCACCTGTCCAGGGGCTATTCGCATCGAGGTTATTGACTTCATCAATACGCCAGTAGTAGGTCGTCTCCAGCTCAAGAATTCCGGGATCATAGCTCTCCGAATCCGGTTCTTGTGTGCCTTTGTATTCGGGCGAGCTTGTGTCGGCACTAAGAACTGCTTCTTCGTCCATACCGAAGTAAACATGGTGCAATGAAGCACGTTTCCCGGATTTCCATCTAAGAGCAGTCGTCCGCTTTACGTCAGTGGCACCTTTTGACGGAAGCGGACTAAATGCATTGACGGGCTCATATGGCGAAAGGTAGCTGCCTTGTATCACCTCCATCTCCGGGATTCCCGTACCATTCCAGGCTACCTGGCAGTGGTCCCAATCGGAACCTTCTTTCCATATCGCCATGATATAGTATCTCTCGCCGCCTATTAATGAAACAGGATCGGCCTTCCGAGAGAAAGTGTCGTATGAACCCCAGACAGGTTCGGAAGCCATCAGTTGTACGTTGGCTGGATCGTCATCAGTGCTCAGCCACAATTCGCCTTCGTCGGCGCTTGTAAACCAGAACGTGTAATTACCGGTTATCGGCACATAGATCCAGCCATGAATTCGGGCGCCGTAGCTGCCTTCGTAGCTTTCTTCCGTATCCTCGATTAGCTGGGTTCCCATTTCGGTCAGGACATCGCTCCATGTTGGATTGTCCGGATAGCTCGGATTATCCAGCAGTAAGTCCAAAGTGGCACCGGCGATATCTTCCCACATATCGATAACGACTGTTCCGAGGCCATTGAGAGTTGTAGTGAAACTCCAGACGTCACCTGTATGTGTCTCTCTGCCGTCAAATTCGTCGACCCGCCAGTAATAAGTTTTCTCAAGCTCCAGAATTCCGGAGGCATAACCGGAAGCTGGAACGGGACCTTTGGCTGTCCCGCCCGTGCCGGCCTGTACGTCCTGGAGATTGTCGCCGAAATACATACGGTGCATGACCGAACCGGAGCCGGGAGTCCAGCTTAGCGTGACATTTGGATCAACAAAGAGAGCGGTATCAACGGGATTCGGACTAAAGGCGCTCTTTGAGGCAATCGTAAAGCTCCAGACTTCGCCTTTCCACGGACTGTCGGGATGCAGGTCATTTACCTCGTCAATTCTCCAGTAATAAGTCGTTTTCTCAGCCAGACCCGATGGATACGGGCTCCCTTCAGAACCGACGGAGAAGGTAATTTCGGTCATATTGCCGCGGAATATATCCGTATTTTCCATCGTAGCGTTGCTTACGTCGTCGAAATTTTCTCCGAAGTAAACATTGGAAGATACTGATATCATTCCCGGTTGCCACTGCAGGTCTGCTTTGGTAGATGCAATAATGGCCCCGTCTTCCGGCGCAGGTCGGCGTGCCGTTGTTATCGGAGTCATCGAAGAGACCACCAGGGCATTTATAAAAGCATAGGGATTACTAGCGCCCGATTGTTCGATGGTGTTTGCATTGGGGCCGCACTCCATAACGATTGTACCGGTATCATCCGACTGAGCCGTACCGGTAAAGGCGTTGTCGTTTTCATCCGCAGGTGCCAGGCTGCCGTTGAACGTGGTCGTAAGAAGAAATTCTCCGTTGGCTGTCCAATCCGCAATACGATCTCCCGCGCTTCCAGTGTCATAAGCATAAATCGTTATCTCGTAGGTCTCATTTGCTTCGAGCCCTGATAACGTAACCGTCATTCCATCCGGCCTGGCAAAAACAAAATCACGATAGATCAGTTCGTATGGTATTCCAGTCGGAGTGCCTCGCCAGCGTCCATCGAGACTGCCGGCAAGTTCAATTTTAATACCATCTACCTCTGAGCCGCTGTCAGCGGAGGTAAAAGAAGTAAAGCCTTCTTCTGTCTGTGTATCAACATTTCTGTTGCTGATATCCAGCATAAGAATCGGGTAGCTGGCATTTGCCGTCGTCGGGCTCAGACCGCCAAGAATCATCGCAGCAATTAGGATAATTAATAATTGTACAAAATATTTGTTATTCATAATCTATCTCCTAAAATGTATCGACTATACAACGGAAAATAAAAACTCAAAAAGCAACAGATATTATCAACTTTCTCGTAACAATTCTTTCCTGTTCCAAATCAATGCGGCCAGGCTAAGGGAAAAGTCTCAGAACGAGGATGGGATGCGATATGCCCATCCAGGAAGGCACAATTACCCCTTCCCCGCAACTTATCGCCGGTTGGCGCATGGTGAAAGCCGGCAATGGCATCGTAGAACTTGCCGACACCTTCGGGACCCGGTACGACCATCCAGGGATTGTCGCCGACGCTGCTCAGCCAATCATCTATCATGCCATCGTCGCCGGGTATCATAAATGTGTCATTTAGTCCGGAGACGTTATACTCAGTGTCAACCAACGAGCTTTCCTCTGTGAACGCAAAAGTCTCTGCCGGGCTTTTAACCCCAGACATTGTCAGCACTCTTCTTTTCTTAACAACTCCGCGCCTGTCACCCAGGAAAGCATTCTGAGTATAATTGTACCAGGGCTGATAGTTACTAATTGAGTTACCATTGGCCAAAAAGAACTGGTCGTCCGAACGTTTTGAAGCCAGGCGGGAAAAAGTCGGGCAGATAAAAGCCCTGGCGTTCTTCATGTAACTGAATAGTGTCCCACCGTATTCCGGATGACTTTTCAGGTTGATATCCCCGTTACACCAGCGAAGGTGCAGATGTTCGCCTGCTACGCCTGCTTCTACCGGGAAAGGCTCACGCTGCGAAAAATAGCATTTATCAGGGTCGTTGAACTTATTATCGTTATCACCAAGATACATTAACATTGCGAGCGTGAAGTTCTTCAAATTCCCCTTACATACCGTGCCCTGGGCAAGCTCTCTGGCCTTATTAAGAGCAGGCATGAGAATTGCCAGAAGAAGGGCAATAACGGCGATCACCACCAATAATTCTATCAGAGTGAAAGCACTACGACTGCATATAGTATTTTTTTGCTCCATCATACGTCCTTACGTCAAAACCAACTTTAAAAAGTCCATTTATTAAAAGCCGGGACAACCATACTCAGAACCAGCACAAAAAAAACTAAGATATTTTTCTATGCAGTATATCTCTTTCAGCATGAATCTCTATAATTATGAGTTACACATTACCCGCACTGAGACATATTTTGTTATCGACTTAAACTACATCTCTAATTTCTGAGAGAGCCATTGGGCCTATACCGAATCAATCGGTATAGACCCCCGGCTTAGTTCAAGATTTCCTTAATCGTAAACATCAATGTTGCTGTACTATTGGACAGCAAGGTAAAGTATCTCTTCTTCAGACAAGGCCCTGTTGTAAATCATGACCTCGTCAAGCATGCCGTCAAATAAACGACCGGTTGCTTCCGGATT
>CAZSOR010000366.1:0-4676 GCA_964608395.1 uncultured Pirellulales bacterium | reverse complement strand
AAGTGCAATGTTATTGGCTCCACAACAGGTCAGCACAATACGAAAGTCTTCGGGAGAGACACCTTGCCGAAAAACGCGGGCGCAATCAAGATGACCTTTGGCCTGATCGACTTGTTTTGATCTATAAACCCAGCGAACAGAGCCATCGCTATTCAGCATGGCGTAGCCGGCCATAATTTCGTCACGTCCATCCCCATCGATGTCGATTGGCCGTGGATGATGGGCCGTTCGGTATCCACCGGGATCCCTGACAGTCCAGAGCAGTTTGCCCTGTCGATTATACGCCCAAATTTGATGGTATCGGTCTTTTACAAGTACGTCGGTTGGATGGCTGTTACCTGAGAGATTACAGAACACCAGGCAATCGGCAGCTTCGTCAGGTATTGGTATTCGTCTTAGTTCGCGCCCCGTGGCTCCTTCAAGCTCAACTAAAAATCCTTTTGTACAAAGAACAACTTCGCTTTTACTATCACCGTTCCAATCATGAATCTGGCAGGCAACATCGTGGTGCCAGTTCTTTCGGCCGATGTCCGGATCACCCCACTTCCATAAAACCGAGCCATCGAGGTTTTGAGCCACTGCTGTGGACGTGTAGTGCACATCGTCTTTATTGAAGTTTTCAGCGCTGACGATCTCGACTGCGCCACCCCCGTTTAAGTCGGCAGCCAATATCCACTGACCTCCATAACCAGGATCAAGGTGGACGATTTTCCAGGGCTGAATCACAGGCACTTGACGATCCGGTTGACCAACATCTTCAGTGTCAAAATAGATGAAGTCTTTCTCCTTGCCATCGAGAACTGTGCATAGACTAACTGATACCAAAATACAAAATATGAACCATTGGTATACTAAGAATTTGTTTTCTTTTGCTTTAAGCATAATCTGACCCTGTATTGGTATATTGTTTGCGTCTAAGGAGCTTATTATGTAAATTCGATCCCTGATTCGCAACTATTATCCTTTTTTAGTTTAAGTATAAGGCGTTACGTACAATCGGGAATAATACTGAATTTTTGACTAAGTGCCGAGAAATCGCTAAAATATAAGTGAATAAGATATTCGCATGATAAATAATATGCTAAACGTTGAAAGGACACTCTTATGATTAAGAAATCTGCGATAAAAGCTGGCATGTTAATGTTTTTCTTTGCTGTAACTGCTTACGGAGGCAATCTTTCGGATGGGCCTTATCAAGCCACGGGCATCAAGATTGGTGAGGTGACATATAATACGGCGATTGTCTGGACGCGTCTGACTCGGAATCCCCAAAGGGTGGATTTCGGCGCGCCAATGCCTGAGATTTCTTATCGCGATCCGAAGACCGGCAAAATAATCAAGAAAAACCAGGGAAGGCCCAATCTGGAGCCCATCGTCAACTTTCCCAAAGATTCGACTATCGAGGCAATTGAGGGGGCCGTGCCGGGGACGCCGGGCCAGGTCAGGATTCTGTATAAAATTGACTCGGCTTCCGATTGGCTCTCGACCGATTGGGAAGCGGTCGATCCGAAACGCGATTATACTCGTCAATTCATACTGACCGGCCTGAAACCCAATAGCAAATATCAGGTACGCGCCGAATCGAGAGAAAGAGCGGGCGGCAAAAATGGTCAGACCGTAGAGGGCGGATTTCGGACGGCGCCGCTTGCCGATCAGTCTGAACGGGTGGTTTTCACGGTCACGACGGGCCAGGCTTATCCGGACCAGGATGCTCCCGGCGGCGGTTACAAAATGTATCCCGCCATGCTCAAGATCGATCCCGATTTTTTTGTCCATACGGGCGACATCGTCTATTACGACAAGCTGGCCAAAAGTCTGCCGCTGGCCCGCTGGCATTGGGCCCGCATGTACAGCCTGCCGACCAACGTCGAATTCCATCGTCAGGTGGCAAGCTATTTCATCAAGGATGACCATGATACATGGATGAACGACTGCTGGCCGGGCAGGGAAACCAGATTCATGGGAGATTTCACGTTCGAGCAGGGGCAAAAAGTATTCCTGGAGCAGGTGCCGATGGGCGAGCGAACGTGGCGAACTTTCCGCTGGGGCAGGGACGTTCAGATATGGCTGGTCGAGGGGCGTGACTTCCGCAGTCCCAATACGATGACCGACGGTCCCGGCAAAACGATATGGGGCGAAGAGCAGAAGCAGTGGTTCAAACGGACCGTCCGGGAATCGGACGCCGCGTTTCGAATTTTAATCAGCCCGACTCCTCTTGTGGGGCCCGACCGCAAGAACAAGCACGACAACCACTCGAACGCGGATTTCACGCACGAAGGCGATGAACTGCGGCAGTTTATCTCGCAACAGAAAAATATGTACATCATCTGCGGTGACCGTCACTGGCAATATATTTCGGTCGATTCCAAAACGGGTGCGAGGGAATATTCATGCGGCCCGGCCAGTGATAAGCACGCCGGCGGCTGGAGCAACGATCAGAAGCTGCCCGAGCACCGGTACCTGAATGTTATCGGGGGATTCCTCGCCGTGACAGTGGACCGGCAGGAAGGTAAACACACCTTGACTTTTCGGTTTTACGATGTTGACGGCAACGTTCTGAAAGAGGATCGCCCGGCGGCTCAATAAAGCACGCCGACAGACCGAGCACTTGATAGCAGGGGAGTTGCGATCAGGGCTCTATTCGAAAATGAGCGTGCCGAACTTCTCGAACTCGTGAAAACCGGATCCGACCCGGGCCCAGTCCCAGCTTGTTGTTTTGCCCTCGTCGTAATCGACGCGATAGAAATTAGCTCGCCAACGTGTCCCCGGCTGCGGGGGAACGTTTTGCAAAGGTTTGAGCAGGTCGTACGGAACGAATACTTCTGCTTTCCAGCCCGTAACTTTGGCCCCCGACTGCTTTGGGCCGCCTGTGACCGTGGTGGCCGTTTGCGTTTTCCGTTTGCCATCGTAGTGCCAGGGCCGCCAGCCGAGAAACTCGCCGTCGAAATTGGGGATGATAATCGGCAATTCGAAACCCAGCGGTGAAATCTCGTATTCGAAGTAAACCGGGTATTGCTCATCCGTCCACAAGAAGAACTCAAACACATCTTCCTGCCACAGGTTGAGAAAGTCCTCTTTCATCGTAGCGGTAATCGTGGCGTCCTCGGCTTCCATCAGTACGTACAGGCCGGTTTCGGAGTAGAGCATCTTAACGTGAGTTTTATATTGATGGCCGTCGGTTTCCCGCAGGTTGAGCGGCTCCCATGCGGTCTTTTCCCATGCCGGCACGTCACCGGTACCGTTTACGGCGAAATCTTCCGTATGCCGGATTCGCAGCACCTTGGCAGCCGGCCCGCCGAAGAACAGTCGTTCGGCGTTGGTTCGATATATCTTCTCCAGCACGTTTTTCGGCAGGAACATGCCGTAGATCATCCAGAAACCCTGCCTCTGATGCCCTCCCGCGCAGTCGAAATATTCATCGTCGGTTTCCAGGAAGCGGTAATACATTCGATAGGCGTCACGGCGGGGCGTAGTATCAGTACCGAACATGATATGGTCCTGATACTTCAGAAAGAACTTCCGTGCCGTGTAGGGCTGCCGGCCCAATTCGGAAATTCGCGCGTCGATGTCGACGATCATGTTGGGATACGTGTCCAGCCACTTTCCGACGGCCGCCAGGTCTTCCGGATTGTTGCCGAAATGGGCGCAGATGAAAGTGGTTTCCGGATGCCTGGCAATGGCGCGATTGCGCTGGGCGAGGATTTCGTCCCGTGAGGGGAACTGCTCACTATGGAACAGCCAGTTCGGATGATCGCCGAGTTCGTGCCAGCGTTCGTTGAAACGATCCAACGGCATAAAAAAAGCGGCCGGGTCGGCGACGTGAATCATCACCGGCCGGTTGTACCTGGCACACGTCTGCCAGACGAGATCCAGCTTAGGATCGTCGACCGGCATCAGCTTGCCATTCTTGTAGCGGTAGTGCAAGCCGAGTGTCTTGTGGAATTTCAGTCCCTTCGCACCGGCCCGGAAGCTCTCTTCGAGCCGTTTGGCTTCACGCCGGCCCCAGTTCTCGTCGTCGATGCCGCTGAAATCCAGCAGCGCGAACGTGAGAAAACGGCCGGGATGGGCCTCGTCCAGTGCGGCAAGCGTCTCGTCTAAACGCCGGCCCCATCCGCCGTCGAGGTTGACAACTGTGCGTACCCCCGCGGCATCCAATTCGGCAAGATAGTGCTTCACTCGCTCGGGCGTGAGCCGTTCCTTGCCCCCGCCAAGGTGATTGTGAACGTCAATCACCGGGAACGCCGGCGTCTTGACCTCGCTCTGGGTGGTCTTGAGCATCGAACGGGGCTCCCAATCACGAAGCTTCAACTCGCGAATATCATCGGCCTGCTGTGCAAATCCCAGCGAATCCAGGCCGGCAATCATGAGCAGAACCAGCCCGACAAACACATGTACCTTCATAATGATTTCTCCTTTTTCGCTTGATAGCGGCGGTAGAGAAAAAACAAGGTCCATTCCATACTGATTGACAGAATCAGTCTATTGACTACGATCGAAGCGTTGTCTACTAATGAAAGCATATATCCGGCACCATCCGGGACTTTCGCCCGGGCGGGGCCTATTCGCCGCTCAATTTTCCTTCTTCAACGGAGTTGTCCAGAGATAGATGGTGTGTTCACTGTACTCATTGTCGGAATTAATCTTAACGACCTTGTCCGGCGTTACTCCTCTCATGT
>CAZSOR010000365.1:0-4699 GCA_964608395.1 uncultured Pirellulales bacterium | reverse complement strand
GCACTTGTAGCTGCCAGGGCGTCTTTTCCGAACCGGCCGACCATCGCGAACAAAATCACCCCCCAGAGCGCAATATTCACCATCAGGCCGATTCCCGCGGGAAGGCCAACCTTAAGCAGGTCTTTCATCTTGGCAAAATCGATATTCAAACTATGCCTGCTCTGAAAGCTCGTATTGATATCACCGGTCAAAAAGACCGCCATTCGAATAGAGGAACCTGCGGCTATCCCGATAAATGTGCCCCATGCGGCACCGGCGATTCCCATTGCAGGAAAACCGAACTTACCGAAAATCAACACGTAGTTGGCAGCGACGTTCACAATCTGCCCGGCTATCGCAGAGTACATCATAACAACCGGCCGATGCACCCCCATGAAAAACTGGCTGCTCGCCCAGACAAAAACCGCCAGAACCTGGACGTAGAGCATAATCCGCAGGTATATAACCTCCATCGCGGCAACAGCCGGCTCGTGGCCAAGCATTCTGAATATCGCCGGCGCTGCCGGCCACATAATCGCCACGACAACAACCGAATACGCCAAACCCATATATATCGCCTGCCAGCAGTAATTCGAGCAGGCCTTTTTATCACCTCTGCCGAGGCTCTGGCTGACAAACGTATTGATGCTGGTCATCACGCCGATTGCGAATGCGGCTGGCAAAAAACTGACATACCCCGCCGGAAGAATCGCCGCAAGCTCTTCGGTTCCAAGACGTGAGACCATGAACCTGTCAACGAACTGCATGATAGTAAAGGAGATATGCGCAACGACCATCGGGGCCGCCAGCTTCAGCATGTACTTAAGTGAGGTCTCGTCTTTGGGCAAAGTTTGCGAAAGTAAAGTCGATTTGTCAGTCATTAACGAAGACCCTTTTCGCTCAGATTCAGCTTCTTCAGCAGCGTATCGGCAGACATTCCCGAAACCTTCACGTGCTTGACCGGGCTGGTTGCACCGGAAATGATACTCACGGCGTTCTTTTTCACGCCGAGCTGTTTGGCTAAGAACTTAATCAGGCATTGATTGGCCTTGCCTTTTTCCGGAGCCGCGGCTACCTTGACCTTCAGCATATCGTCAAGCAGTCCGCAAATCCGCGTCGGCCCGCTGCTGCCCGGCACAATCTTTGCCACAAAAATCGCACCTTCATTATGTTCTTCAATCTTCAGATTACCCATGCCCATGTTTAGCCCCCAGACCCGTCCTGGGGGATTTTCTCAAGATATTAAAAACACGCACAATAACACATACCGGTTACTCAATTTTCTCCCGCAGGTTCGAGCCGATCGCCAACTGAACATACTTTTCAATCTGCTCTGCAAGCACACCCAGCGATTCAAGCTGGAAATCTTCGTAATGCCCCGGGATCAAATCGCCTTCCAGCGTCCTTCTGGAAATTCTAACGCGTATAATAGAAGGCGGTCCCTCGGATTTTGTAAAATCGTTGTCTTTATGCTCGGTCAGTTCTACCCGCCAGTCCTCACTGATGAACACAAGGCACTTGCCGGTAAAAACCGCCATCGGAAAATAATCACGCAATAACTTGAGCGTTTCCATCAATCACCTGTTTATTTCAATTCCTTACGTACAATATAATCTCAGAATCTACCGGGTGTTGCCATATTAACAAAGACATCGAAAAATGCACAACATTATTTACCCTGCGGTGGTACTAATCAGCCGTCTCTACTTGTTCAGTTCGAGCCAGGCATTCATCGTTCGCTTGAGGTTCTCGCGGGCGTCGCCGCCTATGCCGTAGCCCTGGAATCCTATCGGGCCCGTGTAGCCTGAATCTGCCAGAGTTTTTAAGAATCTCCGCATGTCGAACGTGCCGCGGTCCAGCGTTTGGATCAGGGTCTTCCAATCCCTGCCGCCGCTGTCGGCGCCGTTTATTGTGACCACGAATAAATGCGGCATCGCTGAATCAATCAGCGAATTCATATTCTTCTCGGCATCTACCATGAGCCAGTGACACAGGTTGAAAGTCACGCCTACGTTTTTGCGGTTCACTTTCTTAGCCACACGCACGGCGTCTTCCACACGCTCGACCCAGAATCCGGTGTGAGGATAGAGCGCTACCCGCACTTTGGCCTCGGCAGCCATCTCGGCGACCTCCTGGAGAATTTCCACCGCTCGGTCGTCACCGGCTGGCGACGAAGGTTTGTGCTGCTTACTTTGAACGAACAGCCACAGCATTGCATTACGACCCTTAAGCACCTCGATTGTCTCTTTCAATTCCGGGCCGTATTTCTGCTGATCGGGATCGATGTTGACGCCGAGATAGACTGTAAAAAGTCTCAGGCCGTTCTTATCCAGCTCTTTGGCCATTTCGTCAAGCTCTTTTCCCGCCGTGCATCCGATTCCGGGATAGCCCAATTCCTTGACCATCCGTACCTGCTCTTTTGCGGTTTGATGTGCAGCATCTTTTGTTGCCGTATCCATTGCGAAAAAAGGATTCGGCCCGGCCGACTCGATCCTGATATTGCGATACGCGACAGGCCCGTGGTCACCCTGGAGCATGAGCGGCCCGTCCGGTTTTTCATCGTTATATGCGCCGGCCCGCGTCGGCCCGGTAAGCTCCACGTCCTCGTGAACCACTATACCATTGTGCATCACTTTCTCAAATCTGGCGTTGGCGATTTTTCGTCCGGCCTTGTCAAAACGCGGTGCTCGGAAGATAACATCAAATGTCTGCCATTGTCCCGGGGCCTTCGACGCGTTTACTCGCGGCGAATGACCTTCATAACCCTTATTCCTGTTTTCATCCCACCGCTGGTAAATGCCGCCACACTCAATGCCGGGATATTCACTTTTTTCCGTGCCGTAGCTGTCGAAAACCTGAATCTCGTACCGGCCCATGAAGTACACGCCGGAATTCGAGCCTTTCGAAACCATAAATTCGATGTGCGTTTTGATATCGCCGAACTCGGCTTTGCTGAACAAATGCGATGTCTTGCCCGTCGGCCCGTTGACAATAGCCCCGGTTCCGGGCTTGCTGCTCAACAGCTTTTCATCCTGAGGATTAGTGAACGTATCGGCGACAATCTGCCACTGCCCCGTATCACTCCGCCACGCAGAAAAATCCGTACCTGTCAATTCTGCCGTTTCTCCCTTTGTATTCGTTACTGCCAAAAAGCAAAGAATCCCAATGAACAACACAATCGCACGATTCATTCCGTTTCGAGTACTCATAATTCTTGCCTTTTCAATAATCACTCATCAATAATCATTTATCATTTCACAATCGCCACGGGCTGCGCATCGTGCGTGACAGCATACGGTTGGCCTGCTCATCGTTGATGAATTTCTCGTTGTCCGGGTCCCATTTGAGCTTTCGCCCTAACAGCATTGAGATATTCCCGATGTGTGCGACGGTAAAACACCGCTGGCCTATCTCGGGCGGGAAATAGCAATCTTTACGCGACTTGACGCAATCGAGAAAATTCCGCTGCTCGCCGGCCTGGCAAGTATAAAGGTGAATCTCGTTCGGCCCAATCACCGAATTCAGGATGGATTTCGGCTCGGCCTGCAGCGGCGCCCTCCAGCCCCGGTTGCCAATCCAACCTTCGGAGCCTTCGAATCGCAGGCTCGGCGTGCCTGATGTCACGATCAACCGCACCCCGTTGGCGTATTTGTACTCAATGTGATATTCAATAGCGGTGTTATAAAGCCCTTCCGGCCAGAATTTCCCTTTGCCCTCGACTTCTACAGGCCCGGTATGCTCGCTGTCGTTACCCCACTGGGCACCGTCGAGCAGGTGCGCGCCCCAGTCGGTCAACTGCCCGCCGGAATAATCCATAATCCAGCGAAAGTTCCAGTGGATACGGTCTTTGGTATAAGGCGCCCATGGCGCCGGGCCTACCCACATGTCATAATCGAAACCATCCGGCACAGGCATCGGCGTCGGATCGCCGGCCGTGTCCGGCCCGCTCGGCAGCTCGACGCGAATCGTATGGACTTTTCCGATCCGGCCGTTGCGGACAAGCTCGCACATTCGGTGATACTCATATACCGATCTGTCCTCGGTGGACCATTGAAAAACCCGGCCGTAGCGTTTCATAACATCGCACAGCACCCGGCCCTCCTCGATGGTCAGCGTCGGCTTCTCGCATTCGATGTCCTTGCCCGCATTGGCCGCGGCAATCGAAATCGGCACGTGCCAATGGTCCGGCGTAGAAATCATCACCGCGTCGATATCGCTCCGGGCGAGAACTTCGCGAAAATCTTTATATGCTGCACAATCTTTATTGCCGTATTTTTTGTTGACCGTATCAAGGCCCTGCTGCAGATGAACGGGGTCCACGTCACAGACGGCGACCGCCTGAGCATCAGGTTGTGGAAGGAAACTCTTGAGATTCATGTCGATACCGTGGCTGCCGGTGCCGATGAATCCCAATGTTATACGCTCGCTGGCCGCGACAGTACCGGCGTTACCCAGCGCCGAAGAGCGAACCAGATAAGGGAATCCCACAGCGGCAACAGAAGTACCCGCTGCTCTTTTCAAAAAGCTCCGTCGATTAATTTGTCCATGTGTCATGATATAGTCACCAAATAATAGTCAATAGTAAATAGTCAATAGTAAATAATAAATGTCACACCCGCCACGGGCTTCTCATCGTCCGCGACAGCATCCTGTCGGCCCCGTCATCGTTAACGAACCGCTCGATGTCCGGATTCCACTTCAGGTCTCTGCCCAGCCGCAT
>CAZSOR010000364.1:0-4726 GCA_964608395.1 uncultured Pirellulales bacterium | reverse complement strand
TACTTGCACTCCGCCTCCTCCAGCGCATCGAGGATGGCTACCTTGAGGTAATCCACATGACAGTACAACTGGTGTTCCCCTATATGAACAGCTTGATCGCCGTAGTCCAGGAGCTTTTTGATCAGAAGTTCATGCACCACGGAGCGGGCTTTGCGCTGCGGCCGCATCTGGTTGATGGGCATGCCCAGCGACCACGAGGCCACGCCCCCAAAGAATCCACAGCTCTCGATGAGCAGTGTTTTGCTGCCTGCTCGTGCAGCGCCCAGAGCGGCGCCAATACCTGCAGGACCTCCCCCAACCACGAGCACGTCGGTTTCTATCAACTGCTTAGTTTTGGAGCGTCCTGCCGCATGGGTCGCGGCCGATCCAAGGGACAGCGGCGCTGTTGCTGCCAAACCAACTCCCAGGCCCGCTTGTTTAAGTAGCCCGCGTCGACTGTGATTCAGCTCATTCATGCTATTTCCCCTTTCCAATGGTATTGACTCGTCATACAATCACTGACATCCGTTTACATTCCCGACCAGACCTTCGTCTGACCTTTCTTCAGCAAAATAGTGTCGCCCGGTTTATCGTGAGCATAGAGGCGGAAGGTCCCGTCCTGATTTGCGTGAATGGTGGCTTGTACAAGCTTCCCATTCTTCCACTCTATATCGACCTCAAAGCCTCCACGAGCGCAAAGGCCCTTGACGCTGCCGGTCGCCCAGGCCTTCGGTAGTGCCGGCAGCAGATGGATTTCACCGCCATGACTTTGCAGGAGCATCTCGGCGATACCGGCCGTTGCGCCAAAATTGGCGTCGATTTGGAAAACCCGCCCGCTATTGAACAGGTTCGCGGCGAGTCTGGGCATGACATGGTTGTTGAGTGCATTATGGACACGATCACCATTACCCACACGGGCCCACAGGGAGATCCGCCAGGCACCAGGCCATCCACCAGCGTCCCCCCGTTGGATCAGTGACGTGCGTGCTGCCTCGAACAACTTTGGGGTGTCGCGCCGATTGATCTTGCTGCTCGGATACAGTCCATAAAGGTGCGAGACGTGGCTGTGCTGATCCTCGGGATTATCCCAATCCACCAGCCATTCCTGAAGCTGGCCATGCCGACCGATCTTCATGGGTGCCAGACGCGCTCGCGTTTTCGTCACCTGTGACCGAAATGCTTTGTCGATGTCCAAGATCTCAGACGCCTCGATGCAGTTCGCGAACAGATCACGCAGGATCTGCATATCGATGGTAGGGCCCGAGCAGACCGAGGTCCCTGCACGTCCCACGCTGAGACCGTCCTTGGTCCCGCCGCCGTGGCTGTGCTCTGGCGAGAGCGACGGCGAAGTGATCAGGGTACCATCTTCGTTCTCGATGAGGGCATCCAGGAAGAACTCAACCGCACCCTTAAGGATGGGATAGGATTTTTTAAGGTGTTCGGTGTCGCCCGTATAGAGATAGTGCTCCCAAAGATGTTGGCAGAGCCACGCGCCGCCAGTCGGCCACATCCCCCACTGCGCGCCATCGACCGGCGCTGTGCCGCGCCATAGGTCAGTGTTGTGATGGGCGACCCAGCCCCCGGCTTTGTAATGGACTTTGGCCGTATTTCTTCCCGGTGCCTGTAGTTCGCCGACCATACGCAGCAGGGGCTCGTGACATTCGCTGAGGTTGCACACTTCCGCCACCCAGTAGTTCATCTGGATGTTGATGTTGATCGTGTACTTGCTTCCCCAGGACGGATTGATCTTGTCATTCCAAATGCCCTGCAGGTTCAGGGGCTGTGTGCCGGGCCGTGATCCGGCGATCATCAAATAACGGCCATACTGGAAAAACTGTTCGGCCAGAAGTGGATCAGCGGCGCCCTCGGCGACTCTCTTGAGCCGTTCATCGGTCGGCAGGATTGCAGGCCCTTTTCCACCAAGGTTGATCGACACGCGGCCAAATAGCCCTGAATAATCATCGATATGCCTTTTATAAAGCTGTTCAAACGATTTACCCTTAATGTCAGCGAGATAGTCTCCAACCTTTGTCAATGGATTGCCGCTGATGTTGTGGTAATTAACGAAGCTGGTTGCTGCCACATAGCATAGTGTTACTGTGTCGGCATCCGTCACTGAGATCTTGTCGCCCTGCGCAACGACCTTTCCGCCTTTGGCCGCGACTTTGACGTGGGCCGCAAACCTCAGCCCTTCACCCTCCCAAGGCCCGATCAAATGGCTTTCCTCACGCGGCTCAACATGACCTGTCATCGATAGCGTGTCGTCCGAGATGGTTTGGGATTTGAAGGCATGAGGGCTTTTCATTGACAGGTCAAACGTAATTCGTCTTGGCTTGTCACACTCAAGACGCATTACGATGGCCTGGTCAGGATGGGATGCGAAGACCTTTCGCGTGAAGCGTGCATTGCCGATACGATACGAAACCTCGCTCACGGCGTTTTGCATATCTAACTTGCGACAATATTCGCTCGATTTCTCGCCCTTCGGAAAGTTGAGGAACAGGTCGCCCAACGGCTGGTACGCCTGCTGGTACTTCGGGTGGCCAAGCATCTTCTGTGCTGTTGCCTCCGCATCAACAAACTCGCCTTGCTCGATGGCTTCTCGAACTGTGGCAAGGTACTGATAGGCGTCTGGATTGTCGTAGCAGTGGGGACCACCGCTCCAGAGGGTGTCTTCATTCAGTTGCAGATGCTCCCGCTCAATCCCCCCAAACACCATAGCCCCGAGTCGCCCATTGCCAATCGGCAGTGCCTTTGTCCATTCTGTTGCCGGCTGCGTATACCAAAGCGTCAATGCTCCGGAAACCGTATGGGTATCTCGCGCCTGTGCTGTTTTGGAATCTAAGGTTTCTTTCTCAGCAGCAGACGCCAGGCCTGTTGCGATCAGAATTATTCCCATGATGATGATACGTTTGTTCATGTCGTAGCCTTTATACATATTCATCAATGTTCTTTAGAAGTCATTTGTAGAGTGAACCTCAGACAGAAAACATTTTTCATAATTCTCCAGAAATCACATTAATGACCAATAGTATTATCCGTTTTGGCTTTGATCGGTCACAGGCCCACAGCCCCCGGAAAAAGGACCACCTATCCGTGAAGGGAGCAGAGTCAGCCATGTCAAAAATAATCTATCCATCACGTGGATAGGCAATCCGATTGCCATCGGCGATGATCGGCCTTATCCCGTGAAACGCTTATGGGTTCTGATGTAGTCCGGATCGACTCTCACCCCGAGACCTGATCCGGAGGGAACCTTGATCACGCCGTTGATGCTTTCAAATTCCTCGGCCTTGCTTTCCACGGGAATCATCGTGCCATTGGCATCCTTGGTCTGAAACATCTTGAACTCGTGGTATTTGGCCGCTGCCGGACACACAGACACCATTTGCAGCATGTAGACATAGCCCAAGCCTCCACCCGAGATGTGCGGTGTAATGCTCAACCCAGCGGCCTTTGCCATGCGCGCCACCTTCATGGTACGGATCATGCCGCCGAAATAGAACAGGTCGGGCTGAACAATCTGGAAGACCTCGTTGCCAATCAGGTGCCGGAAGGCGTGCATCCCAAATTCTTCCTCGCCGCCAGCCATGGGAATATCGAGCGCAGCTTCCACCTGTTTCTGCTCTTCATACCAATCCCAAGGCAGGGGCTCCTCGTAGAAATAGTAGTTGTATTCCTCCAGTATTTTACCAATACGAATGGCCTCTTTCACGGAATAGGACCCGTTGCCATCGATTATGAGCACCATGTCATCACCGAACATCTCTCTCGCCAAACGAATGAGCTTTTCTGTGCGTCCCGGTGCATTATCAATATCAGTCGCGAGGTTGTCACCCAGTCCTGCACGCAGTTTGACGGCCTTGGCCTTGGTTTCCAGGGCATCCCGCTTCATCAAAGCGAGAGACTTTTCAGGTTCTAATTTGCGAAGATTGGTGTAATGGTGTCCCAGGTAAATGGACACCTCAGGATTTAACATGTCACCGATCAAGAGCCCTATGGGCTTGTTGGCGATATTGCCCAGCATATCGAGGATGGCAAACTCCAGCATGGCAAGCTGCACACAGAACGGCACGCCCTGCGACTTCACACTCGTTTCCGACACCCTGTAGATCAGCTGATCCAGATCACGGGCATCCTTGCCAATGAAGGCTGGTGCCAACCGATTCACAAAGATGGGATAGCTGTGCCTGGCAATAAACGGATGACCAATGGACACACCCTCTGCCCCATCTTTGGAACGCACCCGGCAAATGAAGTTGTCCCGATCTCGCAGCAATTCCACAGATTCGATCATCACCGGAGACCGAAACAGGTTGCGCTTCAAAACCGGCTGCTGGAGCACCCTGTCAAGTGTCGCGTAATCCGTTTTGGCTGCTCTGGCCCCTTGGGCTGAACGGCCCGACACCAGAGTTGAAGCACTGCCGGCCAGCGCTGCTGACATAAGAAAGTTTCGTCTGTTCGTTTTCATAACATCTCCTTAGTCTGGCTCATGTCCTCTATCGCTTCGATTTGTTCCATATGTGAAACCCTGTTGTCTGTGCCATTATCAGTGACTTTACCGAAACTGACAATAGTATTTCCTTTTGCTGACGATTGAAGAATAATGGGGTATTCTGTTTCATTTCTGATGAAAGAATTATCACCTGTCACTACAATGGGACGAAGATTTGTGTCAATGGGGCCCTCGGACCGGTGAAGAATTATGGTATGATTACTTCCTAAAATGTCAGCGACATTATGTGGC
>CAZSOR010000363.1:0-4795 GCA_964608395.1 uncultured Pirellulales bacterium | reverse complement strand
TGGAATTCTTCTGCGAGCCCGGCACGGATGAGCAGTGGTTCGAGCACTGGAAAGAAGCCCGCTTCAAATGGTACCTCGATCTGGGCCTCAAGAAAGAAAATCTGCACTTCCGCGAGCACGATGCGGATGAGCTGGCCCATTACGCCAAGGACTGCGCGGACGTCGAGTACAAATTCCCGTTCGGCTCCGGCGACTGGCAGGAACTCGAAGGTATCGCCAACCGCACCGACTTCGACCTGCGCCAGCACCAGCGGGGCATGAGAACGCTCAACAAATGGTACGAAAGCAAGGGTGACATGACGGGAATCGAATTAGCCGGCGAGGCGGAAGAATACCATAAAGGCCCGCTCTCATATTTCGACGACCAGAAAAAGCTGCGATACATTCCTTACGTGATAGAGCCGAGCGCAGGCATCGACCGCAGCGCGCTTGCCTTTCTGGTCGATGCCTACGATGAAGAAGAAGTCCGCGGCGAAACGAGAAACCTGCTTCGGTTCCATCACGCCCTTGCGCCTGTAAAAGCCGCCATCTTCCCGCTCGTCAAGAAGGACGGCATGCCGGAAATCGCAACGAATATCTACAACGATCTCAAGAAATATTTCAACTGCTTCTACGACCAGAAAGGCGCAGTCGGCCGGCGCTATCGCCGACAGGATGAAGCTGGAACGCCCTTCTGCATCACCGTGGACGGCCAGACAAAAGAAGACAACACCGTCACCATCCGCGACCGGGACTCTATGGAGCAGGTACGCATCTCAACAGACCAACTCCGCAACCACCTGCGCGAGAAATTGGAGATCTGAAAAATGAAAAGTGTACAAGAAGTTGTCAAATATTGGTTAACAGCCTCGAAAGAAGACTTCGACAGTGCAGAAATTCTTTTTCAAAACAAGAAATATCACCACGCGTTGTTCTTCTGCCACCTGAGTATCGAAAAGATGCTAAAGGCTATTATTGTTAAGTCGACAAAAACCGCACCGCCTCTGATCCACGATCTGATTCGCTTGGCAGAAAAAGCCAAGTTGCCTCTTAGCGAAGCTCAAATGAATGAACTTGCGGAAATAACAACATTCAACATTGATGCCAGATACGACGACTACAAACTCAGCTTCCGCAAAAAGGCAAAGAAACAATTTTCCCTTAAATATCTCAAAAAGACACGGGAGATGCTGCAATGGCTAACAAAACACGTTTAAACAGATCTGAAATGGATAAAATCCTTAAATTCGTTCAGACGATTGAACAACAAGGCATCAGTGTATCGAAGGTTATCCTTTTCGGCTCCTACGCCAAAGGCAAGGCGAATCCTGATAGTGATATTGACATTGCCGTCGTTTCCACTCAATTCGGACAAGATATCGTAGAAGAAATGATGACGCTGCGCAAGATAGCCATCAAAGTCGATTCTCATATTGAGCCCGTGCCGCTCTGCTCTGAGGACCTGGACGATAATTTCAGTACCCTGGCCCAGGAGATTAAACGATACGGAATCGATGTAGCAATAACACGGGCAGCCGTGTAGTGCGACTCGAAGAAACGAGTAAGTACAAAGCAAAAAATGATCGAAGAAAAACGGAAGAACAACGAGACCGGCAAAGGCGGACACCGTTTCTCGCATCTCAGGCTTATTCTGATCGGTGTCGTGGTCGTAGCGATTGTCTGCTGCCTTATGTGGAAAGCCGGTTTACTGGATTTCCGGTCGGTGGATGATAAACTTGCCGCGATTGACGCCGAGCTGGCAATTCCCGATGCCGGAAACGCCGCGGTCTACTACAGAAGGTTTTTCACAGATCCTAACAACGAAGCTATTTTGTATGATCTTTCCGACTATACTCCATCGGCCTATTGCGAGCCCTGGGCGGACATTGAACATCCAGAATTAGCCGCCGAACTCAAAAAGAACCGAGCCTTCATACAAACACTGCTCGATATCTCCGAAATGCAGGAAGCCCGTTTTCCGGTTGATATCGCGCCCGGTCCTGATTCCTGGCAGATGGCGAGGGACATGCGAAAGGTAATTTTTGTTCTTTCCTGGGCCGGGGCCAACGATCTGGCAGAGGATCGCGCCGACGCCGCTCACAGCAAATACAAATGCCAGATGCAATTGGCCCGTCACTTTTCGCAACAACCGGGGACATATCACAAGATCTTTGCAATGGCTTTCGAGGCTACTGTGTACAAGAACATCAGGATGGCTTTGATGCGAGATGAAACAACGCCAGAGCATCTGAGATCGCTTGAATCTATTCTGGAAATCCCCATGGATCGAGGGGAGGGACACGCCCGGATTGCAGCAAGGATTGATAGTCTTCTTGATGAGAAAGAACGGTCGCAGATGTCGACAGTCGAACTACTCAAGCACTTGTGGCTTGGGCGTAAGACTCGAAAGCAACAAGAGCAGGCGCGGCACAAGAGCCGTCTGAGACTTGAGGCCATCCGGCGGGCGACACCAATCCTCATCGCCCTTCGCCGCCATAAAGAAATGACCGGCGCGTGGCCCGAGACGCTCGAACAGATCGAACCGAAGCTGCCCGAGCAGATGCTCATAGATCCTCAGAATAACGGACCCTTTGTTTACAAGCACGACGGCGACGATTTCGTCTTCTACAGCAAGGGCCCCAACGGTATCGACGAGAGTGGTATAGCTTCAAGGCCCGCAGACGATTATCCCATCTGGCCGCTGAAAATCAAAAAAAGCCCGGCAGGAAAACAATAACGGCGACTACTCACGTGAAAAACCAGCCCTGTGAACCTGCCGGCCAGAAATAATATTGAAGAAAACGCCCTTCTTGAGCGTCTTTGTTTAAGGGAGAATAGGAGCTTAAAATGAAGAAACTTTACCTGTCAAAAAAGAACAGCAAGATTTTGGGTGTATGCGGCAGTATCGGCGAGACTTATGACATCGATCCGACAATCGTGAGACTCATCACCATTTTCTTATGCCTGTCAACCGGGATAGTGCCGCTGTTACTGACCTATTTTATAGCATGGATAATCATTCCGAAAGCACCTAAAGTTTAAGTGAGATACAGCATAGCCATTCGGGATAAAAAGCGGAGAGCTAAATAATGGCCGAAAAAAAAGAGGAAAATAAAAAGCAAGGTCTCGTGAAACGAATCTTCAAATGGATCGGCCTGAGCATATTAGTACTTTTAATTCTTCTGGCTCTTGTTGTCGAGGCACCCAAAAAACTTGTCATCCTGTTGCTGATAATTCTCGCTGCTTTTACGACTTTGCCCAAGCCGGCAAGAAAATGGTTCTGGCTCGGTGTGGGCGTTGTGGTTCTCGCATTGATTATCTGGATATTCCTGCCCGAAGATAACGAAGGCTGGCAACCATATCAGTTCAACTTTGATAAAGAATTGCAAAAGCTTCAAACAAAATACTCAATCCCGCCTGAAGAAAACGCCGCTATATTCTACAGTCAACTAATGGAAAAATATGATGCCAACGATTATTATATTTTCGATATCGTCGATTTCGACTCCGATACCTTTGACAAAATTTTCCGAAATCCATGGCTAAGCAAAGATTATCCTGAAATTGCGGATAGGCTCAAACATATCCAGAGAGCAATCGAAACTTTGATAGAAATATCCGAAATAAAACAATGTGTGTTCCCAATAAGCGATCCTTATCCTCATAGTGATAGAAATTCTGCCGTAAGACGTTGGGCAAGATTGATGGTTATAGCCATCAATAACGATATCGCCGAAGGTCGTATCGATGAAGCCTCAAAAAAAATTGTAACCAATCTACAAATAGCTAAGCATCAATATCAGCAGCCTACATCAATAGATGTTCTGACTGGAATAGCAGTCGAAAGCCTTGCACTTCAACACTTAAATAGAATTATTGTTGAGAGCGAAGCCGTTGATAAGCATTTGAATATTCTCGAAAAGGCCCTTCCTGATATTAAGAACGACTGGAACTCTATTTTCACTAAAATTATTGAATATGATAAGCTGTGCTTAAAAACTGAGCTTAGCAAGTATTACGAAGTAAATACAAAAGGCAGGACAAGACTAAGCCGAGACCCCCTGGCGGAATTGAGGTTGAATTTTTCAGAATATCTACAGGATACGGAAATTGATAACGACAATACCAAAGCTACATTAGAATATATTGCATATCCTTCATATCTCCGGAAAAAACGAATAAAAGCAGAAACGATCCTTCGGTGGTTTACAATGCCCTCCGACCCAGAAAAAGCCGCAGAGATTCTTGAGAAGTGTTTTGAAAGATATTATGCGATGGCTCAGCCGGATTTTGACTGGACACAGCAGCCACAGAAAATTGTTTCACTTTTCACGATGAGAAATTTTTATCTACTCAGGTTCAACTACAAGCATTTCGCCCAGCTCATCGCCGATATGTCAGAGGAAGGCTTTTACAGCAAACACGATTTATATTTAAGAACATTAACTCTTTGTAGAGGTTCGCGACTTCTGATAGCAATAAAACAGTATCACAATGAAAACAGCACCTGGCCGCCCAATCTCGATGCGATAAAATCTGCCGCACCGGCCGAAGCTTTCATTGACCCTGTCACTGGTAATCAATTAGAATACGAAAATCATGGTGAACGTTTCTCGCTATATGGAGAAACGGCGAACATTTGGCCAAAATAAGCAGATTTTTGGAATCGGGAACATAAAATGACAAAAACAACCATCGACTGTTTAGGACAATTCGAAGGCAAAGAAGTAACTCTTTCAGGCTGGCTTTATAACAGCCGGGGGAGCGGGAAGGTTCAGTTTCTGATTATTCGGGACGGGACGGGGCTTTGCCAGTG
>CAZSOR010000362.1:0-4805 GCA_964608395.1 uncultured Pirellulales bacterium | reverse complement strand
GTTTCAAGCTCGCTCAGCTTACCGCAGCCGAAGATAATTCTGGTCGGCATGTAGTATGAAAAATCCAGCTTCATTTTAAGCTCCTGTTATTACTGTTACACAACTCCTGTTGTCATCCAGCTATCATATAGAATCCAGGCTTCAAGGCAAGTTCTTATCTGATGCAAACGATTCGTGTTGAGATCCCCGTTATAGGCGGGCGGCTGTACCCGGATTTCCCCTTGGATGTTCAGCATCAACATCCTGGAATCCCAGCCGGTGCCAGAGCCGGCTTAGCATGACGTAAAGCGAGGGAACCACCACCAGCGTCAGCAATGTGGCGAAGCCCAGTCCGAAGATGACGACTACCGCCATGTTGCGCCACCACTGCGTGGATTCACTCCGGGTCGCCCACGTTAACGTATGAATGTCGAAGGAGATGCCGACAGCCATGGGTATCAGGCCGGTAATTGTAGTCATCGCCGTGAGCATTACAGGCCGCAGGCGCGTCACGCCGGCCTCGGCGGCCGCTTCGAGCAGGTCCATACCCTGGGCCTGCAACTGGCGCGTATAGGCCAACAATACGATAGCGTTGTTCACGACCACGCCGGCCAGGCTGATAACGCCGATTCCCGTCATGATGATGCCGAAGGGCAAATCGCAGATCAGTAAACCCATCAGAGCGCCGATAAGCGAAAGCACGACCGTGGTCATGATAATCAACGGTATCATGAGCGAGTTGAACTGAATCACCAGAACCATGGTGACCAGCAGAAGAGCGATACCGAACGCTTTGGAGAGAAACGCCTGAGCTTTATCCTGTTCTTCTTTTTCTCCGGCGTAGCGGATTTCGTAGCCGGGCGGCAGCTCAAGCGTATCCAGACGCTTTTGAACATCTGACAGAACCTCGGTGCCCAGGCGTCCCTCGGCATCGGCGGTAAGCGTGATAACTCGTTTCTGATCGACTCGATTGACTGTGCCGAATCCGCCCTGGTATTCGAATTTTCCCAGCGAGCTGAGCAGGATCGCCTCACCGGCGGCGTTGGGAATCTGCAGACGATACATGTCATCGATATTGATCCGCTCGATCAGCGGCAGGCGCACGGTTATATCGTACTCATCGTTATACTCACGATAGGTCCCGACCTTGGTTCCGAAGATCGCCATTTTTAAAAAGTTGCCCACGGTGGCGGTGTTGACGCCGAGAAGCATCGCGATGCGACGGTCGACTATAAAAGCCAGTTCCGGGCGCGTGGCCTCATGGTCGCTGCGCAAGTTGACAATGTTAGGCACACCGGAGATCAAACGCTTTGCCTGTTCACTCACGCGTTCGAGCGTTTTGAAGTCTTCTCCGACGACTCGGACCGTGACGGCCGCTCCGGTTGGAGGGCCCTCTTCTTCCTTCTCGACCCGGATCTCCGCCCCCGCAATGTCGGCTATGGCCTTGCGGACCTCAGCGATGACTTCCACGGAAGGCCGCTCTCGCTCGACGAAGTCATAGAAGACCAGCGTAATGTTGGCCAAATGTGGGCCGCCGGTGCTGGCCATAAGATTCATGCTGCCGCTCCCGCCGGAACCCACGTTCGTTATGATGTTCTTTAACCAGGGCCTATATGGCTGGATACGATCCTCTATAAGGCGTGCCATCCTGTCGGTCTCATGAATGTTTGTGCCTTGCGGGGCGCGTATATTGATCATAGCGCGCTCCGGGTCGCCTTCCGGAAAGAATTCCACGCCCTTGCCGATTTTGCCGTATAAGGTTCCTAAGGCAATCAGCAGGCAGAACGCTAAAAACAAAGTAAGTCCCGGATTATTCAGTCCGGCATGCAGAAGCCTGCTGTAACTCCTAATGAACCAGTGGTTGGTTTGCCGCGGCGTCGGTGAGCGGCCCGCCCAGACAGAGCAAATCGCCGGGTTGAAAACGAGTCCTACGAAGAGTGAGGCCAGCAAGCCCAAGGTCAAAGTGATAGGCAGGTACTTCATGAAATCGCCCATGACCCCCGGCCAGAACATCAGCGGCAGAAACGCACAGACCGTGGTGAACGTCGAGGTCGTGACGGGCCAGGCGACCTGCCGTGCCCCGAGTATGGCCGCTTCAACGCGATTATGCCCAAGCTGAAGATGCCGAAAGATGTTTTCCACAATGACAATGGCGTTATCGACCATCATGCCCAGCACCAACACAAGGGCGAACAGAACGATCATGTTCAACGTGTAGTCCAGCATCTGGACGAGAAAGAAAGTGATCAGCATGCTCAGCGGAATTATCATCGCGACGATCGAACTCGGGCGCCAACCGAGGAACAGCAGCAGCACCGCCGTCACCAGAACCAGCGCTGAGAAGATGTTATTTTCCAGGTCGGCGACCATGTTACGGACGTACTTCGACATATCGAAAGTAATGTCGAACTTCAACATGCCCTGGGCCTGCTCCTGTGCTTTGTCAATCACAACTTTGATATAATCGGAAACCCGGACAGCATTGGCTCCGACTCGCTTTGTAACACTCAGCGTGATATTCGGAATACCGTCGAGTCGCGAATAACTGCTTCGGTCCTTGAACATATAATTTACTTTGGCGACATCGGACAGATAGATGGGCTTGTCGTCCCGCACGGTCAGCAGCAAATGGTCCACCTCCTCCGGCGTGACGAATTCTGCTGGAATGCGAACGTTGAATTTCATCCCCTCCGTCTCCAGGCCGCCAGCGGAGATATTGACATTTTCCGAGGGAATCAGAGAAAGGATTTCCGGGATCGTCAGGTTGTACGAAGCCACCCGGTCGGGATCGAACTCTAAACGTATTTCGGGCTCCAAATCACCCGTAATCTCCACCTTGAGCACACCGGGCACAGATTCGAGCGCATCCTGCACATCGTCGGCGACCTCCTTGAGCTGGATGGGAGACACTTCGCCGGAGAGGCTTATGAGCATTATAGGCAGCTCGGCGAAGTTGATTTCTTTAATCATCGGCTCATCGGCGTCCATCGGCAGTTCGCCCTTGGCCAGGTCGACCCTGTCGCGAACGCGCTGCAGGGCCGCTTCGCTGGGAACGTCCGGTGCAAATTCCACGCTGATCAGGGACATACCCTCGGCGCTGCTGGATGTGATTTCCTCGACGCCCCTGATGCCGTTGAGTTCCTTCTCGATCTTCATCGTCACGGATGTCTCCATGTCCTCCGGCGAGACACCCTCGTAGGTTGTCGTAACCAGAATGTAAGGGATGGGGATATCCGGGGCCGCCTCGCGCGGCAGCGTCAGGTAGCTGTAGCCGCCTATCAGGATAATAATAAGGCCCAGTACGGCAACCGTTGTGCGGTTTTTGATGGCAAGGTCGGTAAGGAGCATAGCGGCTATTTCCTCTACGGTACGATATTCACCTTCTGTCCCGGAGCGACGAAGCGGTGTCCGGCGATGATTAGCCTGTCGCCCGGTTGAAGTCCGCTTATTATTTGTACTTGATCGTCCCTGATGAATCCGAGTTCGACATCGCGGCGTTTGGTCTGCGAGGAATTGACCACGTAGACAGCTTTACTATCCTCCATCGGAATCACGGCCAGCAGCGGGATCAGGATGGCGTCTTTGAGGATTCGGCGCGTCAGACTTACATGCACGATCTGCCCGCTCCGCAGGAGCCGCTGCTTGTTGTCCAGGGTTATCTCCGTGCGCGTGGTTCGGGTCCGTACATCAGCCAGTTCGCTGATGAAGCTGATCGTTCCTGCCAGCGATTTGGCCTGGCTATCCACAAAGATTTCCGTTTTTTCGCCGATGGCGAAAAAAGCAACGTCGCGTTCGGGGATTTCGACAACCACCTTCACCGTATCGGTATCAACGAGCTGGGCCACAGGATTGCCGGGGTCGACATATTCGCCCTCCTCGACGAGCAGATCATTGAGCACTCCGGCCGTGGGAGCGAAAATGCTGGTACGCTCCAGACGAGCACGGATACCATCGAGATGGGCCTTGCTGATAGCGAGTTGGGAGGTGGCGTTATCCAGGTCTCGCTGGGTAGCGGCGTTTCCTTTGGCCAGTTTCGTCATTCGGTCGAACTCGATTTGGTCTCGCTCTACCTGCGCCTTGGCGCCCTCGAACTCAGGTTTTATAAGGTCCGTATTCAGCTTGATGAGCAGGTCTCCGGCGCGTATCTTGCTGCCCTCCTCCGGAGGAATACGTTCGATGCGGCCGCTGACCTCGGCGGAGACTGTAACGATCCGGTTCGGCTCGACCACTGCCGGTAAATCGAACGTGTCGGCAAGCTGAGGAACTGCCGTTACAGTCATAACCGTAACATTCACCGGCGGTGCTTCGGTGGCGGGAGCTTCCCGTTTTTTCGCCGGCATTTTCATGATTGCAGTCAATACTGCTATCGCAACGAGAATGATGACCGCCTTGATCGCATTCCGACGCAGCCAGTTATTATTTGTCTTACTGATTTTAGTCGATTTATTACCCATCGGCTGTACCTTCATTATTTAATGTAAATGGCCACTAATGATACGAGAGCCATCGTTGAAATATACATTATAACGTCGAGGACCGAAAAAATCAAGACAGAGGACTAGAGAAAGTGTAAAGTTAACGTTTCTCCGTTATTCTATTGCTTTCTACATCAATAAACAGGCGGCCTTATGCTCAAACATAAGGCCGCCAAAAGACAAGGACTATCTCTCTACGATCCGGCAATCGAACGATTGCGCCCCATCAATGCGGATGGCTACCAATCGCGCACAACGATTCCATCTTTACCCACTAAATACCGCTCCGAATTCATGACCTTCAGATTGTACACCTTTCCGACACAAGGCAATGCTCTTTTGACAACACGG
>CAZSOR010000361.1:0-4836 GCA_964608395.1 uncultured Pirellulales bacterium | reverse complement strand
TTTTTCTACTTCACCAAATTCGGGAGCCACAGGCATAGCTGAGGAAATGCGATCAGGATGATCGCGGCAATAACCAGGGCAGCAAGAAACGGCAGGGCCCCTCGAAATATAGTCTGCAAAGGAACGTCCCGCGCAATGCCGCTGACCACGTAAACGCACACGCCGACCGGCGGGGAAATCACGCCCATCTGTGTGACTACTACGATAATCACACCGAACCATATCGGATCGAAACCGAGTTGAGTGACGACCGGATAGAAGATGGGGATTGTCAGAAGGATAAGTGCCAGGGCATCAACGAAGCAGCCAGCCAAAAGATAGAACAGGATAATCAATCCCATTATGACCCAACCGGGCAACGGCAATATCGCAAGCGACGAGGCCAGCTCGTAAGGAATACGCGTCACCGCCAGGAAGTGCCCGAAGATGACCGCTCCGGTGACGATGATCATCACCATGCAGGAGGTTCGGACCGTCTCCTGTAGAGATCGAGTCAACATCTTAATGGTTAACCGGCGTTTGGTTGCTGCAATGACCAGGCTGCCGGCGGCGCCAATGGCGGCGGCTTCGGTAGGTGTGAAGAAGCCTCCAAACATACCGCCGATGACAATAATGAACAAGATGAGCGTTTCGGAGACTCCGGCTAAGGATGCAAACTTGGTTCTCCAGCTAACCCGCTGTCCGGTTGGTCCCAGGTGTGGGTGAAGCTTGCAGTTCAGGTATATCGTCAGGCAGAAGAGAAAGGCTATGAGCAGGCCAGGGACAATTCCTGCGATAAACAGCTTGCCCACCGATTGTTCGGTCATGATGGCATAAACAATAAAAACGACACTGGGGGGAATCAGCATCCCCAGGCTTCCCCCGGCGGCGACGGCTCCACAACCGAGTTCCATGTCATAGTTGTAGCGTTTCATTTCCGGCAGCGCCACGGAGGCCATAGTTGCCGCGGTGGCAGGGCCTGAGCCGCAAATGGCGCCGAACGCGGTGCACGCCCCTACGGTGGACATTGCCAGGCCCCCGGGCAGTCTGCCCAACCAGTTATAGGCGGTATCGAAGAGGCGCCGGCTGATTCCGGCATGAAAGGCGATCTGGCCCATGAAAACAAACAGGGGGATTACCGTCAAGGAATAAGATGAAAACGTATCATACAGGTCGATCGTTATCATGCTCATAGCCGCCCCAGGGGAGCGGATAACGGCGAAACCCAAAAAACCGACAATGGCCATGGCAAAGGCCACCGGCATGCTGGCAGCCAAAAGGGCAAGCAGCAGGACACAACCGATGATGCCGATTTGAATTGGTGTCATGGTTTGATCATCTCCTGACCCGGATGGATGAGGTTATACCCGATCACAAGGACGACGATACCGCAACAGAAACCGATCACATAAGGGATCCAGAAGACGGGAAGCTGGAGGGTTTGGCTGACCTGGCCGATCCGATAAAGGTTCAGGCCGTAGATAAAGCTGCGCAAACTGAGGAACGCAAACAGCGTCATTCCCATGAGGCGGATTATTGTATCGACAACGATGCGGCCGCGGCGGTTGAACTTGTGGAAAAAGTACTCGATAGCCACATGCCCTTTGACTGCAGTAGTATAGGGAAGGGTGGCGGCCAGAGTCAGGGCACCGGTGATTTTGACAATATCGTACGCACCAAAAAGTGAGCGGTTAATCCCCGGCAGACGTAAAATCACGTCTATACAAGTCACGGCGACCATCGTCAATACACCCAAACCGGCCAACACAACAAGGATATGCACAATGAGACAAAGCATCCGCGAGTATACGTTAAAGACAGCCCCGCTTGCCCCACTGAGACCCGTCGATTGTTTCATCTACTATTCTGCTTTCGTTGATAGTTCCTCAATCAGGCTTTTTACATCAGCGAGGAATTCCTTGCCGGGCAGGCCCTGCTCGGTCGTCTTGGTGATATATTCATCAAGAATCGGCTTTACTGCGTCTTTCCACTGCTGTTTCTCCTCTTCGGAAAGCTTGATCACCTCGCGTTCAAGCTTATTGATGAAAGCCATACCTTCCTTGTCGGCCTGGTCCCACGCCTGGCCGTGTTTGTCGACCCATTCATTGCTCACTTGCGTGACTATTTCCTGCAACTCAGGGCTGAGGCGATCCCAGGCGCTCTTGTTCATCACAACGAACATGGCTGTGGTATAACCGATTACGGATGTATCGGTAATGGAGTTGATGACCTCGCCTTGCTTCCAACCTTTGAGTGTTTCTACCGGACAGAAGGTTGCTTCAACAACGCCTTTCTGCAGGGCTTCGTAGGTTTCGGGTTGACTCATCGCGACGGGTGTGCCGCCGAGACTTTGTACAATTTTGGAAGACAAGCCGGTCGCTCGTACCTTCATGCCGGCCAGATCCTTCAGTTCACGGACGGGTTTTCGGGAAGCAAGAATCCCGGGCCCGTGTGCATGAATATACAACACATGCACGTCCGAGACCTCCTTGGGTTTGTATTTTAGGACCATTTCAGTGGCGACGCGGGTAGCGACAAGACCGCTTGGATAGCCCAGGGGCAAGTCGATGCCTTCCAGCAGGCCAAAGCGCCCGCGTGTATAGGCGAAGCAACTCATGCCGATGTCCGACAGACCGTTAACCACACCGTCATAGCACTGAGGCGCCTTGGTCAGGGTACCCGCCGGATAGACGATGACCTTCACCTTGCCGTCGGTGCGCTTCTCGATCTCAGCAGCCCAGGCCTCGGCAGTCTTACACTGGATGTGTGAGGGCGGGAAAAAGATACTATAGGACAACTCAACTACCTTCTGCTCCTCCTTCTTCTCCTGGTCCTCTGATCGGCGACAGCTTGAAAGTCCCGCAGCCAAAACCACACACGCAACAACTAAAACAACTACATTCCACTTTTTCATAACATAATCTCCCTAAATACCGTTTTCGTTAATTGACAACAGCACATTTTGCGTTACAAAAGTAAGAACTGTTCACGAGCTGTTCCTGTTACCTTGCAGCCAAACCAATTGTCATATTACGTACTGCACGGAACATGTGCAAGCTTTTATTTCAGAATCTATTTAGACTTTCCCGGCAGATTCCCTGGGCGACTTATCCCACAGCTTCCGCTGCCGCGAAGAAGTGTCCATTCTCCCGGGAAATCTCTGGACGCGTTGAAGGTTTTTTTCCAATCCGCCTCGACTTCCGTGTAATTGTTCTTCAAGATAAGATCCGCCTGGCTGTCACCTGTCTTTTCAGTGTGTGCGATCATTTGTTTCGCAGTTGTCTTAAGATGTCCCAGTATGCGCCCCGTGCGCCTTCCCGAATTGCCTGTGTCAGCAATAAGTTCTCATTGTAGTTGTAGTTAGCGGCATCACTGCTCTCTGTTGCTTGATTGAGAGTCTCGACGGCAGGCTCGAAGAATCTTCGGTCGCCGGCAATTAAGTCCCTTATCAACTCCGCCGGCTGCTCGCCCAGGGCTTCGGAGATGTAAAAGGTCGGCTTGAGCAGATTTATTGGCCCGCTGTATTTTCGGCGGATGTTGCTATTCGTTGGGTCCCGGAGTTCTTCGGCGACGATTTGTTCCATAGCCGTGCCGGGATAAACGCGTATGCCGAGTGCCGCACCGGCACAATCGGGACCAATCTTCTTTATGTAGTCGATTGTTTCTCGTACTGTTTGTGGAGTTTCGCCCGGTCCGCCCAGCATGAGATCTATCATGACGGCGATTTTGTTCAGTCGGCAGAGTTTGACTGCTGTGGCAATGTCCTCTTTATTGTGCTGCTGGCGGTACGTCCGGAGCATTGATTCAGAGCCTGAATCTCCCGTGAAGTCTATTCCGACGCATCCGGCCTGAGCCATCACCTTGGCCAGATCGGCATCAAATGGTGTAGGTGACAGATAGGCATACCACCGAACCTTGTCGCCCAGAGAGCGCCTGTTGAATTCCTCACAGATCGCATAAGCGTGGTTTCGGGGCACGTTGAACTCGGAGTCGCAAAGATGCAATACGTCGATTCCCTGCGATAACAATGACTCGACTTCGTCAGCGACTTCTGATGGATTTCGCAGTCGTAGCATTGTTCCTTTTGACAACGGATCGGCACAGTATATGCAGTGCCGATTGCAGCCGCGTTTGGTTTCCAGCCCGCATTGTCCACCCCGCTTAAAATAGCCTGGATTATCAATGAAATTGCGGGCAGTACCTAATGAAATCGAATCTGGCCAGGATGGCGGATTATTGTGGATCCTGTTATTTTCCTGCCATATAAGACCAGGGACATCTTCAAATTTTCTTGCTGCCTGCAACTGACGAATCAGCGCCGTTATTGCCGTCTCCCCATCGCCTAATATGCCAAAGTCGGCTCCGGTGTACTCAACAATTGACTTGGCAAATATTGAGAATCCAACACCGCCGATGACGATCGGAGCCTTGGTCATAGCACGGATAGTTTTAATCGTATCTTTCAATCCGGGAACAAACCAGTCCGCACTGGGCCAAAAACAATCATCGGCATTTCGAAAAGAAAGTCCGACCAATTCAGGCTCTCGGGTGGAAAAGTAATCCGTCAAGACCTTTTCTGGCTGGTCGGCTAAACCGAGGTCAATGACTTCGACATCTATACCCGCCTTTTCGGCTGAAGCGGCGACATAGTCTATCCCGATCGGCCCAATAAGGGGAGCCATCCTGTTTGTGTTGATTAGCGTTAGCATTTTAGCTGATCGAGATACTGTTTCGAATAAAATGGAAAAAGGCTGGTATTAGGGACCAGCCTTTTTGGAGATTCAGCCAATATATTCCGAATCGTTTTAGAATCTGTACGTCAAACTTAAGTTGGCCCAGGTCTCGTTTTGGTCATTT
>CAZSOR010000360.1:0-4842 GCA_964608395.1 uncultured Pirellulales bacterium | reverse complement strand
GTTCTGGAACTATGTAATGAGACATGGATGCACACTATGTTAAGCGAGCACCCATGAAATACTTCATAAACACCTTTCATATAAGACTTTGCGTAAATTCGCCATGCCGTAAATTGGCTTTGTTTTTTCAAATAGACTCTGCCGGCGAAACGCCGGATTTACTATTTTCTATTTACTAATGACTATTTCAAAATCCATCTTTTTTCCCTTTTTACTTTTCCCTTTTTACTTGAATATGTTTTCTGTATTCACTTTGTTGTATATTATACGAAAATACAGCTTGAAGGTCGGGGAAATTCCGGATTAAATCTCCGTGAGAAAATCCGGCTGGTGAATATTGATAAATGTCCACGGCACGAACTGTTTCGGCTTGGCGAAGGTATATAATAAGTTAAAGAATTGTACGAAACCTATGAGGAAAGAAAATGACTCCTAAAAAAGACAAGTATCTAAGCGTATTGTTAGTGATCCTGATATGTCTGATTGTGGTCGTTTCCATCGTAATTGCTAAAATGACCAAGGGAAAGGTAGTCAGGTATATCGATGCCGGCCCTAAGTATGACGAGAGTATTGTACGGCTGGGAATTCGAGCCTCAAAATTCGGAGGAATGGCGATCTATATGGACAGCCCGACCGTCCTGCTCAACAAAGCCGATAAACTCGCACTGACAGACGACCAGAAACAACGCCTCCAGGCCATAATTGATAAATCGTGCCAAGAGGCGACATCGATTCTGACAGAAGAGCAGCTTGAGAAGGTTTCCCCGATACCCACCGAGCCTGTCGTTCTTGACAAATTAGAAAAGACATACCAAACCTGTGAGCAATGCGAACTGCCGTCAGGAAGTTTCGGGCATAACCACCCGCCCAACCATAAACATTAAGGCCAAGCTAATTGTTGCAGCATGTAGAAATATCAAATAATTACAATAGTCAATAATCAATAGAAAACTTGTGCCCGCGAAGGCGGGTATAGTCAATGACAAGAACATCTGATTAACGCTGATAAATGCAGATTTGGATTCATAACAAATGCACACGAGGGACGCAGAGCAGGAATAATAGTCAATAGTCAATAGAAAATAGTCAATGACAAAGGCCGTTGCCTAATGGTATTTCTTTCATTGTAAGCTCTTACCTCCGCTCAGACAGAATGAGAAATTGCCTTAAAATCAAGATTCTCGCTATCCTCTCGGCATTAGCAACAAAGCAATCAACGGGATTGGGCCAATGAACCGTGCGATGCACGTGCAGTTTGGATATGATGAATCGCGTCATCGTCGAAAAATCGAGATCCACAAGAGCTACATTTGTAGTGCGCGAGTTTCTTGACTACCAGCCCGTCCTCGAGCTTGCAGGTTTCCACAACTCGATTCATCCGAATCTTTCCGCAATCCGGACAAGGAAACGCCTCAGATATCGGTGCTTTTTTTCGATGAGATGAGGACATAGAAAATATCAATTCCTTCTTTCTTCAATATCTTGCCTTTTGTATAGACGGCGAGTCCGTCAAATGTCAATCCCTTGATCACGTAAAGCCTTTCGCTCGTTCCCGACTTTGGATTGCGAGAACGCAGCACTTTGAATATCGCCGGTGCGTTCAGGATCGCCTCATAAACCAGTTCCGGCGTTAGCGCTTCCCTCGCCATCTCAATTTCCGCCTTTTCGGTGAAAAGGACCCGCCTCGAAACGACCAAACGCTTTATACGAACAAAAATATCCATAAGCTCTTTGGTTATATTTTACTGCATATATTTAGCTGAATCAAGTGGAAAATCCTCGCGTTCTCAAGTTCACTCCTGTTTCGCATTTCGGATTTGTTTCCCGCCCGCACGAAACCATCGTCTATAGTCCGACATGAT
Organism: uncultured Pirellulales bacterium; assembly: GCA_964608395.1. Lineage (GTDB taxonomy): Bacteria > Planctomycetota > Phycisphaerae > Sedimentisphaerales > Anaerobacaceae > JAFGPJ01. The sequence goes on along the minus strand of CAZSOR010000360.1, from coordinate 2,980 downwards.
TCTATTCTATTCATTATTGGTGCGATTCATCGCACCCTAACCAGATTTGCGATACCGATCAGGAATGTCGTCAATATTATCAAAAACATCTTTGTCGGGAAATGCCGCCATAGCCAACGGTCGCACAAGGTTCTTATCTTCAGTTATCAGACCATCGACTTGTGACAGATGCGAAACATAGTAGATATCGTAAATGTCGTTTGATAAATCATAGTTGTCAATGTTAAAGCTGGGGCTACTCTTATTTCTCATGCTTGCCAACTCTATCCCCCACGCACAACTCAACCTTAAAAGTTGCCACTCCCACCTATCCGCTGACATAGCATTGCTACCACTGCCTAACAATCCGACTAAGAGCTCATCTTTTGCGTTATCGACGGACACTAACCATTTCCCCAACCTTTTAACTAAGTCGACCTCGTCAACCTCTTCTCGGAAATCTTTCTCCAATTTCTTCTTACGTATGTTCTTATGATATTGGTCCACCCACTGTTTCACGGAGTCTGTTATGGGCTTGAACGCCTTCTCACAATCTTCCCTTACTTTTTCAAGGTCAGATTCCTCATCTAATATACCTTCTCTCATCACCTGTGTTTCTTCTATATCTATAAGAGACTCAATCGCAGCGCCTATTGACCTTTCTTCTGCAACAATCTTGCCCGGCGATTTACCTGCATACGCTCCACTCTTTACAACATCAAGGAGTTTTTGTGTTAGCCGCATGGCATCCTTGGAATCATCAGGCGGATCTCCTTTTTGACTAATAGCACATTCAACACAAAGGGCATGAGGCAAAATGACGCGGTGACATTTGACAAACTTGATAAGTTTATTACATGCCGTCCCGTGAAACACACTCTTGTCAAGTATTAGGATATCGTTCATTTAAATCCTTTTCAGAATATAGAGACATCATAAATATATCTCCCGCATGCGAAAAATCGTTTAGCACAATCTTGTATATTGGTTCCATTCTCAGCACGTAGGGTGCGATGAATCGCACCATTTTTTATTCATTCTCCTACAGAATGGGCAATATCTTCAAAATCAGGTTTCTCGCTATCTTCATGGCATTGGCACATCCAATCCGTTCTATATACTCTTTCTTTTACCCAACGATGAAAGCTTGAATGTTCCCATTGATGAGGACAACATACATGTCCTTGTTTTACCGGATTGTAGTGTATGTAATCCATATGCCTGGCAAAATCCTGCTGATCGGAAATCAAATGTTCCCAGAAACGCCTCTGCCAAACGCCCCGCTCGCCTCTTTTTGTTCTTGATGCCGATACGGGCAAATCTCGGCTACCGTCGGCAAGCCATGATTTCGTAAATCTTCTTTTTATCATGCGCCATCGCACAGAGAAATCGTCGTCATCGTCCGGCATTTTCCATATACAATGACAATGATCAGGTAAAAGCACAACACCCTGCATTTCGAAAGGCCGCAAAGCCATGACTTCAGCTATGGCCTGATGTAGAAATGAACGAGCAAGTTCGTCGCTAAATATATTCCGACGATTGTATGTCACAACTGTAAAGAAATATATCCCGCCCGCATGAAACCATCGTCTATAGTCCGGCATGATCCTGTTCTCTATTTATTGGTGCGATACATCGCACCCTACTTTTTCGTCTATAACCGTCCACGTGCCTTACGTTACCAAATTTTTGCCAGTTTGTCACGTATGATCTGCGGATTTTTCGGTTTAAATGGGAATGTTCTTGCAATTCGAAAGGTTAAGAAATATTATTCGTTCGCGTGGTTTGAATAAATTCTTACTCCTTTGTCATGGTTGTCGAATGCAGATAAAAGAATTTCAAGGTATAATTTCACAAAAATACGAGAAGCGAGACCGGGAACGAGGGATCCCGAAGACGTTTCTTTGGTTCATCGAAGAGGTGGGGGAGCTTGCCACGGCTTTAGCGGGTAAGGACCAGGAGAACAGGGAAGAGGAATTTGCCGATGTCCTCGCCTGGCTCTGTACGTTGGCGAATATAAGCGAGGTGGACCTGGAAAAGGCTTGTGCTAAGTACACCGGCAAGGAAATTAAAGGCTTTAAGCCGAAATAAAATCAAGAACCCCGCATAGACCCCACGTAAAACGTGGGGCTAAATATTGGATGTGGCAATCCCTTTTATTGCTCGTCAGGATGTTGAATTCCCGTATCTCTGCCTGCTGCCGTTAATGCTCGATAGAAGGACCATCCTAAGCCGCCTATTATGATTAGGAACACGACCGTAAGAATGATATAGGATACGCCGCTTAATTCATCGCGGATATGAGCGGCTGGTTCGGCGGATTCCTCCGCCTTGGCCAGGCCGATCAGAATCGTCGCTACGGCGGCGCTGACGTCCATCGTCGCGATAATGCCGGCCCATCTCGCCAGCCATGAGGCCTGACTTTTCGAAGTGTGGTATCTGTCCAGAACATAATTGCTCAGCAGCATCGCAGCTACGCCAGCGCATAATGACAACCAGATTATCGTGTGTTTTACCGCCTGCGGCATTGAGACTGTAAATTGGACAACGAGCAGGCCTGCGATAATCAATCCCGCCAGTAATGCAATCGTCCCTGCAAATCCGCCCTTAACGATCAGATTACCTTCCGGCCGCTGCGGTTCTTCAATGTCTGTACGGCCCCTTAAAAGACTGAAAATCACTGCGATGATTGGCACGCAGGCCAAAATGCTCAAGCCGATACAGTTCGTTAATATCCAGTCACCCTCCGGCGTTCTCAGGAATCCATCGCCGGTAATGTCATCGAAAAGCTGCCAGAAGAAAAGCGTGCCGAGGACTACCGGTATGATTAGGCGAATAAGATAGTTCCACCATTTGCCTAATTTCCAGTCGCTTCGGCTGTTGGCGTGCTGCCTGAGTATATCGATACGCCACAGCCAGCCCAGAACGACACACTCCAGCAGCCCCATGAACGCGATGCCCCAGGTGCCGTTGACAAATCCGTCGATTGTGCCGAGCC
>CAZSOR010000359.1:0-4854 GCA_964608395.1 uncultured Pirellulales bacterium | reverse complement strand
GCCTCGACCGGAATCCAGTGCTGGTCCTTTCCGTCCCATTTGACGTTGCAGCCGATGGGATTCGTCAAGGCAGCGGACACAGGTTTGCCGGCCAAATGTTCCTCGAGCGCTCTTTCAAGGTCGTTGACCGTTATTTTGCTCGCATCTCGGGGATTATCCACGCCCCGGCCGGTGTAAATGAGCGTGCGGTCTTTGTCGAATACGAAAAAGTGCGGTGTCCGCAATGCACCATACGCTTTGGCTACCGCCTGAGGCTCGTCGTAAAGATAGAGCCATGGGAATTTGCGCTGTTTCATCCGTGCAACCATATGCTCGAAATCGTCTTCGGCATAGGTGTTCTTACTGTTGGAGTTGATGCCGACGAATTTCACGCCTTCAGGGGCGAATTTTTCCGCCGTCTGCCGGGTAACCTCGTCGGAACCGATTACATAAGGGCAATGGTTACAGGTGAAAAATATTACCAATACTTCGGCTTCGTCAAAATCGGACAATTGGTAAATCTTGCCATCAGTGGCGGGCAGTTTGAAATCCGGCGCCTGTGCGCCTAATTGTAATGTGAAAGCCATAATTTATGCTCCTTAGAATTAATAATAAATCTAAGCAATTCGGGATTAACGTACCGGACCGCAATCTTATCACCGGTCTTTTCGAACCAGCCATGCCCGAGCCGGCAATCCGGCTGCCAATTCTATGCCGGAGTGCAAAAAAACTAAGCCCACTTCTGCAATTCGATAATATTTCCTTCCGGATCGGTCATATAAATCAACACGATGGTGCCGGCGCCGCGAATCTCCACGGTCACCAACTCCCCGACACACTTTCCGCCAGCCGTGATAATCTCGTCTCTGGCCGCTTCGACGTTATCAACCTCGAAGGCAAGATGCGCAATGCCCGGTCGATTTATTGCCGTTGCCGGGCGCTGCTCAGCGAGATTGTACTGGAATATTTCGAGCGTGAGCCCGTCATCGCCATAACCCGGCAGCCGCAGATGGACACCATGAACCTCGGCCCCGGGAACACCCGTGCAGCGTTCGACCCATTCCCCGACCGCGATCCGCTCCGGCGGCACGGGCTCGCAGCCAAAGACACGTTGGTAAAACCCGGCAAGCTTGCGCCAATCGGCGGCGACGATATTCGTGTGTTTATACTTCGCTTTCATTATCTCAATTAATTAAGGAGACTCATGCTGTCCTATGACTTCTTTAGAAAGCGGATGCAGACGGGCCTTCCGATGGAAATCTTGTTACCCGTCGGTTCGAGGGCGCCGGTTTTCTGGTCGATCCGGAAGACTACGACACTATCACTACCCTGGTTGGCAACGAGGCAGAATCTGCCGGTCGGGTCGATGTTGAAGTTCCGCGGCGTCTTTATATTGGCTCTCTCGTGCTCGACGAACGTCAGCGTCCCTTTGGCCGGGTCGATGCGATAGACCGCGATGCTGTCGTGCCCGCGGTTCGAGCCGTAGAGGAACTTGCCGCTCGGATGTACGCGGACCTCGGCGCACGAGCTTGATCCAGTAAAACCGTTCGGAAGCGTCGTGATGGTTTGAATTTCGGTCAGAGTGCCAGAAGCCGGCTCGTATGCAAAGGCGGTGACAGTGCCGGCAAGCTCATTGATAACATAGGCGTACCTGCCGTCAGCGCCGAATGTAAAGTGCCGCGGCCCAGCGCCGGGCTTTACCTTCGCGAACGCAGGATCATTGGCGGCGATCGTTCCTTTTTCGACATCCAGCTTGTAGATCATGACCTTGTCGAGGCCAAGGTCGGCGACGAATGCGAAGCGGTTGTCCGGGCTGACGTTGATCGAATGGGCGTGCGGACCCTTTTGACGCTGCGGATTTACGCTGGAACCTTCGTGCTGCACGAAACCGGTCGGTTCTGCGAGGCTGCCGTCCGATTTAATGGGAATCACCGAGGCGCTGCCGCTGCTGTAGTTGGCAACCAGCACGTTTTTACCCGCTTGGTCGATATTGACGTGGCATGGGCCGGAGCCGCCTGACGGCCGGTTGTTGAGCAGCTTCAGGTTCCCTGTGTCCGGTTCTATTGCGTAGGCGCTGACGGTACCAGCGCGGCCCGATTCGCTGACGGCGTACAGAAACTTGCCGCCTGGGTGGATCTCAAGAAACGATGGATTTTCAGCCTTGGCCGCAATCGCCGGAGCCGAGAGTTCGCCCGTCTCGGTGTCGAGAACGCTGCGGTAAATCCCTTCGGCGGCGTTGCGTCCCGATGTATATGTCCCGAAGTAGACCGGCAGCGATTCGGCGTAAACCGTCGATAAAGCCAGACACGAAATTATTGCCGCGATGAAAGCTCTTAATCTCATAAGTAAATACCTCCTTCTTGTTATTGCTTAAGAATTTCGATAACCTGCTCGGTCGTTAGATGCTTGTCCAGCCTGCCGCTGGCGGCCTGTGCCGATCCGCCGCCTTTGCCGCCGACGGCTTCGTGAAGTTTCTTCAGCAGATCGTTGGCGTTTAGATTTTTGGAATTTATTACGATGTTGCCTTCGCTGATGATAATACCGGTTCCGTCGATTTCGTTCGCAATCATTGCCGCGAGCTTGCCGGCAAGTTTGCCGGAGACGGCGTCGACTTGGATGCCGATTTTTGACGAGCCAACTTCCACGATCATGGCCGATTCCACAAAACCCGGCAGCATCAGAGACTGCAATCTTTCCACTTCCTTATGGAGGTTCTTCGAAGATTCCAGCGCTTTACTGAATATCACAGGCAGCTCGATGGTCGAACACTTGGATATCTGTCTCAGCTCCTTCAATATGGAAGTCTCGGCCTGCGAGAATTCGAGTGCTGTCGGTCCGGCGGCAAAAGAAACGCGAGATCCGTTTTTCTTGCTCTCAATATCCAGTATCCTGATAATTCCGATGTCACCAGTTCTTCGAACGTGAGTCCCACAGCAGGCGGATGCATCATAACTGCCGATCTTTACTACACGAATCATGTCCGATTCGATTTCTTTCAGGTCGAACCGCGTTCGAGCATCGCTGTCGTTAAACACCGTCTCGACGGGTATGTTCTCGGTGACCGCCTCCATCGAATGTCGCTCGATTGCCTGGGCCGTCTCCCAGTCAATTTTCTTATCGACGTCAACAGTGCAACTTTCGAGCCCGATGTGAACGCCGAGAGTTTTCAGGCCGAACCGCTTTTCGGCGATGCCGGAGATAATATGCTGGGCGGTATGCCGTTGTGCGACGCACAATCTGTGCCGGCTGTCAACGCAGGCAATATACTTTCCATCGCTGAGCGGCTTATCGAGAGAGTGGATTATCCGGCCGTCGACAATCTCCACATTGAGAACTTCAGATCCACCAATCCTGCCTTTGTCGGGCGGCTGGCCTCCTTCATCGGGATGGAATACGATGGGTTCTATAGTGACCGTGCAGTCGCCGACAGATTTGACTTCGACTTCAATCTCATAGACATCCGGATTTGTCCAATACAATCTTTTCACAACGGGATTATAACCGGCATACTACCTGTCGCTCAAGTACCTTCTTAGCGTAATGATTCTTGTGGAAGCTCATCCGAAAACGTTATCAACTGTTCGCGGTCTCTTTCGGAAAATGGGGCGAATAGAGCATTCGTTCTTTCCGTGTGGTCAACTTGCCGCCGGAGACGAATTGCTCGCCTCGTTCGGAAAGGTGCTCGACCATTCGTCGCCGCCATTGCAGCAGTGTGGAATTATGCGGCGATTCGCCGGCCAGGTTATGAAGCTCTCCCGGATCGTTTGTCAGGTTGAAGAGTTCTTCTCTGCCGTCATATGCGTAGTAGATGTACTTGACCTTGCCGTCGGTCAGGGCATTCCAGTGGTCTTTGTTGTAACACATCGAGTGCTCCAGGTCGATGTAAGACCGCCAATCTTTAGTATTTCCTCGTACCAGCTCCAGCAGGCTTTTGCCGTCGAGATGATCCGGAATCGGTGCTCCCGCGACATCGAGGAACGTCGGTAGCACATCGCGTAATTCGGTTAGCTGAGGCAGCGTTTTGCCCCGCTGATTGTTCATGCCCATCGCTTTGGGCCATCGCAGCAGCATGGGAACATGGGCGGAGCCTTCGTAGGCGTATGTCTTTCGCCACAGATGGTGGTCGCCGAGCATGTCGCCGTGGTCGGAGAAGAAAATGATTAATGTGTTGTCATACATGCCGCTTTTTTTAAGGGCGGCAAGAATTCTCCCGATTTGCTCGTCGATGAATGTAACCGAACCATAATAGGCCCGGCGTGATTTTTTTGCCTGAAGGACGCTCAAATCGCCATGCCAGAGTGTCGTCTTCGGTGGATCATCATGCGTGCCGTACTGAGCCGCCCAGTCGCCCACAACGGGCGCGGGCATGTCATCTTCATTATACATATCAATGAATCTTTGCGGCGGGTCGTAAGGGCTGTGCGGCCGGGCGAAGGAAACCTTCAGCATAAAAGGTTCCGATCGCTCGTATTTCTCAAGGAAGTCAACCGCTCTATCGGCCGTCCAGGCTGTCGGGTGTAGCCGCTGAGGCAGGGCATACGCCTTTGCACGATAGTCGTTCCAGCCGATACCAGTCGCATCCGGATCCAGGTCCGGCGCCTGCTCTTTGAACCAAAGGCGGTAATCACTAACGAATCCGGGGCTCTGGACGCGGCCCGATTCGTCGAGCAAAATCTTGTGATAGCCGCGAAGCCTTCTCTGCGGAAACCAGTGCATCTTGCCGATGCCATACGTATAGTAACCGGCTTCCCGGAGCGCGCCGGGCAGCTCGAACGGATACTCCCCAGCGATGCGACCGTATCCGATCATGCCGTGATGCCAAGGTGAAAGTCCCGTCAGGATCGCGCTGCGTGCCGGCGTACAGCTCGGCGTGGA
>CAZSOR010000358.1:0-4909 GCA_964608395.1 uncultured Pirellulales bacterium | reverse complement strand
CGCCAAATAAATAACCATAGCCGGGGAGCAATCCTATGGTCGTGAATCCCGCTCCGAGTATGCGTTTGTATTGATCCTGATGAGGATACAATTCATCGACGACCCGGTAGTGTGGATTGGACGCGGGACCACCGGTCGCCGACTGCGATAGCCCGATTCGCGATGATGGATTCACGAGGCCGGGGAAGATTGTCTTGTCAGTCACCTCGATGACCTCGGCAGCTTCGGGAATCTCGATATCGTTTCCGATAGCCTTAATCTTGCCGTCGGCTATGACGATGATGCCGTTTTCAATAACGCCGGAGGTGACTGTATCGATCCGGTCGGCCTTGATGGCGATTATATCTTCGGCTGCGGCCCCGACTGAAAGCCCGCCTGTCAATATGCACAAAAGGATATAGTAACAAATATTCCTCATATTATGATTCCTCCTCACGAGGAGCTGTTTTTTGCCTGCTTACCAGGTCGACACCTTTTCGCTGGTAGATGATTTTGCCGTTGATCAGTACCATATCAATCGGGGTCGTATGGTCGAGCAGGCTGCCTTTTTTTATTGCAATGTCGGCGTCTTTACCCACTTCGAGAGAACCGACGCGGTCGTCTATGCCAAGGGCACGGGCCGAATTGATTGTGATGCCCTTCAATGCGTCCCGGTCGTCGAGCCCGAAGTGGGCCGACATCGAGGCCTGAAACGACAGTTCTTCCTGCGGAGCGATATAGGAATCCCAGCCGACTGCGTCGGTATTGATCGAGAGCTCCCTGACGCCGGCTTTTTTATATTCGGCCCCCATTCCATGGAAGCGACCGTCGTAAGTGGGCCGGGAGAATTCTATGACTCGCGGGCCGATATTGACAAAGACTCCATCCCGTTTCGCCGCTTCCTCGCCCACGATGTACCCGCCGTATGCCGTATGCGTGGGGATGACTTTCAGGCTATTTTCGTCATTGAACATGCGTATTGTCTGCATAACACCCCAGCCTGAGTAGGTATGTACGATTGCCGGTATTTCGCCGTTGAATGCCTTACGCATCTTCTCCAGCTCCAGCTTATATTTGGGCTTTTCCTTTCGCTCGCCCCGTTCATACGCCCGCCATTCCTCGGTGTATTCTTTCGCCTGTTCGAGTATCTGTCTCATAAACCATGACATCCCCATCCTCGTGGCACCCAGATCGCCTGCGCGCCGCTCGGGATTGAAGGCCTGTGTCATTTTCATCGCGCCGTACTCGCGAAAAATCATCTTCTCCGGATCGGACGGATCAAGTTTGACAATAACGCTGAAACCTGCGAAGTTTGTTCCGCTTCCAGGCATCGTGTTGACTGTAGTTACGCCCCCTGTCACGCCCTTTTCAACGCCGATATCTTCGGGATTGACGCTGTCTGCCATTTTCAACTCCGGATTGATCGGCGTGACCATGTCGTTGAATCCGCCTTCGGTGCCGATATGCGTGTGGGCCTCCACGATACCGGGCGTGACCCATCTGTCCGAAGCATCAATCACAGTATATCCTTTCGGGATCCGGATGCTGGACGCCGGCCCAAGAGCCTCGATCTTTTCGTTGCTGATAAGAATAATGCCGTGGTTGATAACACATTTGCCGACGACAAATTCTCTGCCCGGCGCCATCGTCAGGATCTTGCCCGCTTTGATGGCGTACTTTGCCGGTGCCGGCTCATCTTTGGCAATTGACTTGCCGGCGGTCAAAACCGCAAGAATAATCACTGCTATGGAACATACATATTTCATTCGTTTGTCCAGCGTCAAACCTTTCAGTTCAACGTTCTCTATATTCCTATTCGAAAATTATGACGATTTTTCTTTAGCAACTAAATTTACGCCCTTGCGTTGATAGACGATTCTGCCGTTAATCAGCACAAGATCAACCGCGGCTGCAACATCGAGCAGGCTACCCTTCTTGATGACGATATCGGCATCCTTGCCCACCTCCAGCGAGCCGATGCGGTCGTCGACGCCGAGAGCCCGGGCCGGCTGGATGGTAATAGCCTCCATCGCAATCATCTCATCCAGGCCGTAATGGACGGCCATGGACGCCTGGAAGGCCAGCTCTTCCTGCATTCCCCACCCAACAGAATCCGTATTGATCGAAAGATTTTTGACGCCCCGGCTTACATATTCGGCACCCATCCCGTGGAATCGCCCGTCTATCGGAGCGTTCCAGCCCCGGAAATCAACCAGTCGCGGACCGATATTGACGTGGACCTTCTCGCGTTTCGCCGCTTCCTCGCCGGCCATATATCCGCAGAAGGATGTATGCGTGGCTATAGTATCCATCCGATACTCATCGTGAAACATATACATGCTCTCAAGGATACCCCATGCCTCGGCGCTGTGCACTATAGCGGGGATTTCGCCATTGAAGGCCTTTCGCATGTTTTCCAGCTCTGGTTTGTACGCCGGCTTGTCTTTGCTTTTACCGCTATCGTATGACTTCCAGGCATCTGTGTATTCTTTCGCCTGATTGAGAATCTGCCGGAGCATCCAGGCCATACCCATTCGGGTCAGTCCCAGATCGCCGGCGCGTCGTTCGGGATTATAAGCCTGAGCGATTTTCATCGCACCGATTTCACGAACAATCGCTTCGGCAGGGTGCGCACAATCGAGCTTGACGATGACGGTAAATCCGGCAAGGTTTGTCCCGCTGCCCGGCATGGTGTGGATTGTAGTCACCCCCCCTGTCACGGCTTTTTCGGCGGCAATATCCTCCAGGTTGACACACTCGTAGATTTCCAGCTCGGGATTGATCGTCGTGACCATATCGTTGAAACCGCCTTCGATGGCGATATGTGTGTGCGCTTCGACGATGCCCGGCATGACCCATCGATCCGATGCATCGATAACCGTGTACCCTTCCGGAACAGTGACATCCGAGGTTGTACCCAGCGCCTCGATTTTGCCTTTGCTGATCAGGATCACGCCGTGATTGATGACACGCTGGCTCGCATCGGAATCTTTGGCCAGTGCCATCGTTAAAACCTTGCCGACCCTTATTGCGTACGGCTTAGGCGCACCTTCAGTAACAGCGCCAAACTGAAACACGCACAAGATAACAATTGCGATTCTTGAGCTTATTTTCATTCTTCTCTTTCAAAAACAACCCGTCCGTTCACGATGACTTTTTCCACCCGGCTTCGGAAATCAAAAGGCTCGCCGGACAGTATGACCAGATCGGCGTCTTTGCCCTCGTCGATACTTCCGATACGGTCGTCCACGTGCAGCAGTTCCGCCGGATAGATGGTGACTGCTCGAAACGCGTTGTCTTCATCCATCCCATACCGGACAGCATAAGCCGCATTCATCGGTAAATACTGCGTCCCCGAAGTGGCGCTTGTATGCAGCGCAACACGGAGCCTGCTTCGTGTCAGCAGGTCGGCATTGTTGATGGCCTTTCCCTTTTCGTAGCGGAGGATATCAGGGCCGATGGCAACTCCGACGTTGTATTTTCTCAACTCGTCCATGACTCGGAAGCCATCGCCGCCGCCAAGAATGATAACATCGAGGTTGTATTCGTCTCGAAAGACTTTCAGCGTATTGATTATTTCGTCGGCCCGGTCGGCATGCACGAACGCCGGCATCTTGCGCTTGAAGAGTCCCCTCATCAGTTCAAGATTTGTATCACGCCGTGGGCGCTGAGGCTCATCGAGAGCATCTTCTTCATTCGGCTCTTTTTCTTTGTCCTTTTCGTATTGCCGGCGGCGCTCGTATTCCTCGTACGCGCGTTCGTATTGGTCCCACTTCTCGGCATATTCCTTTGCCCTTTTCAAAAGCCCGCGTGCCTGCCAGACTTGTGTCATTTTTGCGCTCGAACCAAGCATCGAGAATTTTACGGCGGCGTATTCCTTGACAATAATATCCTTCATGCGGTCACCGGTAAGCTTAATTAGAGCGGCATTACCGCTGACAAGCCCGCCAGTCTCCGGGGCTAAAAGGACCGAAGTAACTCCCGAGCGCAAAACATCCCGGAAACCTTCGTCGTTCGGTTTAATGGCGTTGGATATGCTCACCAGATTCGCGCTGCCCGAACCGCTCGTCGGCGAGGCGGGATTCATTCTGACCGGTTCACTTTCCCAGTGCAATCCAAGATGAGAATGGATGTCGATCAGGCCGGGTATGACGACACTTTCGGCCGCATCGATAACGGTCGCCTTCTCCGGAATATCTTTCGGCTCGCCTACGTAAGCGATTTTATTATCCTTAATGAGAATCAGGCCGTCAGTGATTATCCCTCTGCTTGCGGTCAGGATTTTGCCTGCGCGAATCGCCGTGATGGATGCTTTTTCCGCGTGTTCTTTTTCCGGCTCGCCTTCCGAACGCGTGTAGACAACTTTGCCGTCGATTAGCGTTTTATCGACCACGGATTGAATGTCAAATGGCTCCGACGTCAGTATGACCAGGTCCGCATCCTTGCCCGGCTCGATGCTACCGGCGCGGTCGGCAATGCCGAGGATTTCGGCGGGCGTAATTGTAATCGCTTCGAGCGCTTCTTCCGGCGACAATCCCTGGCTTACTGCGTAGCCGGCAACAAATTGCAGGTCGCCGATCGTCGCATCGGTCGGCGCCGAAAGCGCAAATTTAATACCCGCTTCGGCAAGAAGTCGTGCATTTGAGGGATTTACGCGTCCGAGCATGATATCCCGGGTATCGTCTTTCGGATACTGCCGGCCGGGCTCGAAGGCCCCGGTGACAACTACGGGCGAATCGCTCCATTTTATCTGGTTAAGGACGTTGTATGCTTCCGTGCCGCCTTCGATGATAAGCCTGAGATTGAAAACCTCGCTGAATAAAATTGCGCTGCGGATATCCTGGGCATTATGGCAATTGATCCGGACCGGCAGTTTGCGTGTCAACACCGGCAGCAGAGACTCCATTTTCCAGTCTATTTTTCGCGGGCG
>CAZSOR010000357.1:0-4912 GCA_964608395.1 uncultured Pirellulales bacterium | reverse complement strand
TGACCAGCCATGATGCTGCTCTGACATGCGAGGCCGTATTCTCCAACGTTACGACTTCCGGTAATATCAGCGGGCAGTGGGCGCACCAGGATATCGGTATCGTTAGCAATGCCGCTGAGCCGCTGTACGTGGCTGTCTCCAACAGCGCAGGCGTACCTGCGGTGGTGGTCCACGATGATCCGGCCGCGGCGAACATCGTTAACTGGACAGAGTGGATTATCCCGCTCCAGGCTCTTGCTGATAAGGGCATCAACCTGAGCAATGTTGACAGGATCGCAATTGGTCTCGGTACCCAGGGCAACATGACGGTCCCCGGCGGTTCGGGCAAGATGTATATTGACGACGTACGTCTGTATCAGCCGAGAGAGGCTGCTGAGTAGGGGCAACCCTATGTGGTTGCCCAGAGCCCGCCCTGTCGAAGGGGCAGGCACGCGGGCCTGCCCCTACTGAGCTCTGAACTTTGAAAAATTCGGGGCCTATGCCAATAATTTCGGCATAGGCCCCTTTTTTAATTGGTACGGCAGGAAGACAAAGGATTTGGCATAAGTGTGCTTGATTCGGCGGCGCCGAAGGTGTATAGTACGGCGTATGGAAACGAAGGTTGAGATAGTTTATAAGCCGGACCGGTCAACAAAACGCCGCCAGCCGATTTTTATAGCGACGGTGCCTGCAGGATTCCCTTCCCCGGCCGCCGATTACGAAGAGGGCAAGCTCGATTTAAACAGGCATCTTATAAAGAATCCCGCGGCCACGTTCTTTGTCAGGGTTACGGGTGATTCGATGCTCAAGGCTGGAATTCACGGCGGGGACCTGCTGGTCGTCGATCGGAGCATCGAGCCCAGGGATAAGAGCGTTGTTATAGCCGTCGTCAACGGCGAGCTTACCGTCAAGAGAATCCGCATACGCAGGAATAAAGTGACGCTCGTAGCGGAGAACGACGCCTACCGGAGCCAGGAAATCGACGAGAAGATGGAGTTCGAGGTCTGGGGGGTTGTCACTAACGTTATACACGCATTATGAAAGATATATTCGCACTTGTTGATTGTAATAATTTTTACGTTTCCTGCGAGCGGATTTTCGAGCCGTCCCTGGAAGGCAGGCCGGTCGTGGTGCTTTCCAACAATGACGGATGTGTGGTCTCGAGGTCGAACCAGGCCAAGCGGCTCGGCATCGGGATGGGGGTGGCGTTTTTCAAAGTCAAAGACTTGGCCGACAAGCACGGCCTGGTGGCGCTTTCTTCCAACTATACTCTTTACGCTGATATGTCACGCCGGGTGATGGAGACGCTTTGCAATTTTACGCCCGAGATCGAGGTATATTCGATCGACGAGGCGTTTTTGAATCTTTCGGGTTTTGGCGATAATCTGGCGGATTACGGCCGGAGAATAAGGCAGACCGTAAAGCAATGGACCGGCATGCCCGTTTCGGTCGGCATCGCGGAGACAAAAACGCTGGCGAAGATAGCCAACCGGATTGCCAAGAGGTCGCCCGAAGCGGCTGGCGTCTTCGAGCTTACCGGGCAGGCCTGTATCGACGAGGCTCTGGAGCGGACGGATGTAGAGCACATCTGGGGAGTGGGGATAAAAACCTGCATCAAACTGAAAAGGGCCGGGATTAAAACGGCGCTCGCCCTTCGCGGGGTGGATGCCGAGTGGATGAGGCGGCGTTTCGGCGTTACCGGCGTCAGGACGGTTTATGAATTGCGCGGCATGAGTTGCTATGAATTAGAGGATCAGCCGCCGACGAAAAAGGGCATCACCGTCTCGCGAATGTTCGGCAGAAAAGTCGAGACCGTCGAAGAGCTCAAAGAGGCGATAGCAAGTTATGCTACGAGGGCGGGCGAGAAACTCCGGGACGAGGGCCTGGCCGCCGGGGCGATGACCGTCTTTGTGATGACGAGCCGTTTTGTCGAGCCGCGGAAGAGATATTTTAATTCGCGAGGGGTTCATTTCCCGACCGCCACGAATTATACGCCCGAGCTGATAGACTATGCGACCGGGGCGATAGAGCGGCTGTACAAAAAAGGGTTTTTGTACACCAAGGCGGGCCTTATTCTCGGCGATCTTGTGCCGGAAGGCAAAGTGCAGGGCAACTTATTCGACCGGGCCGACAGGCAGAAATCGAGAAGATTGATGCGGGCGATTGACGCCGTCAATCTGAAGCTGCCGGACAGCAGGTTAATATGGGCGGCCGAGGGCATAGACCAATCCTGGCGAACCAAGTTTGCCAAACGCTCGAAAAGATATACCACCCAGTGGGATGAATTACTCGAAGTGGTGTAGCTGGATTGCAAGTAAGGGCATCAGGTATATCGACTCTGCCCGGTATGAAGGACGGCTTTAAGCGATCTGTTCGCGGTTTTCCATCCATTCAGGCAGGGGAGAACCGGTTGCTATACTGTAGACAGTTTCAGGGGCGATGTCTATTTCGTCGTTCCAGGTAAGAACACCCAGCTCACTATTAATTTGAACACTTTTAAAGAACTCCGGATCACGAAGCTTAGAAAATACGCCGCCCTTATCGATAAATGGTTTACAATCAAGGACACCTGATTTCCCGTTATCAAAGGTGAGCTGCAATTTATAACCATCCAGGATTCGCATCTCGGTAACATCGTGGTACATTGATAAATCCTTAATTGAGTGGTTCAATTTTATTTGGAGTTTGTCTTTCCTTGGCAAGATTCCAATTTTGTAGTAATTCGTCTTGATGCAAACTTGCCCATTCAATAACCAAACCAAGGGCACGAGGAGGCAGTTTTCCTTCAAGAATGCTTAAAGTATGGATGTTTATAGAGACCTTAAAGCCGCCATATCGTGCGTGAAAATGTGGTGGATTGTGCTCGTCATAAAACATGGCTATTATAATGCCATAAAAACGAGATATTTCAGGCATACGAGATTCCTTCTAAAAACACAATGTTTAGAGCATTATACCATAATCGGTAATATTTGCCCGGTGAAATTTTCCGTGCATCCAATGATCCAACTAAGCGGCGGCCTTCAGGCCGTCCCACACCAGAGATATGTTCGTCTCTCTTTAGAATGTCTTTAATCTGTATCAGCTAATTCTTTTGCAATCATATCCAATAGCATTGATTCTGGTATAGAATCTAAGGGCATATCAGGGGAACTGATGTATACACGTCTTCCTTCGTTGTTGGGAGTACATTCGATTGTGATCCCCCCAGCTATTTGTCCTCTTTCATTGCTTAGGTTCCAACTAGGAGGCTGTTGATTTAGTGTCCACTCCACTCCGTCCATGCCAATAATAGTTCTCATTTAGTGACTCCTTATACACATGATTTTGTGATTAAGAAGAATAAGTTATTATATGGTTTTATCGCTAATGTTCACTATGATAAACAGGTATTTGTCTGTTGCCAATAGAAATGTAAGAAGTTATGTTTTGTTAGAGTGCCCAAATGGATCCCCGCCTTCGCGGGAATGACAATGTTCACGGGGATGATATATGCCGGGTAAGGTGTACGTAGGAATAGCAGGCTGGTCGTATCCGGACTGGAAGGGGATTGTTTACGCCGATTCTAAGGTCGACCAACTCGAATACGTAAGCAGGTTTGTTGATTGCATCGAGATTAACAGCACTTTTTACCGGCCGCCGTTTGAAAAGACCACGAAGTCATGGCTTCAGAGGACTTCGGAAAAAAAGGACTTCTTCTTCACGGCAAAACTGCATCGGGATTTTACGCACAAAGGCAACATTGACGCCGAGATGGTCAGGCATTTTCATAAAGGTTTCGAGCCGTTCTTAGAGGCGGGCAAATTAAAGCAACTGCTGGTTCAATTCCGGTACGATTTTGCGGATTGCCCGGACGGTCGGCGACATTTGAGTTCGATAGTGGAGAACTTCCGCGATGCCTTCGAGCTGGCTGTCGAGGTAAGGCATAAATCATGGCAGGAAAAAGGGACACTGGAATTCCTGCAGGAACTTGGCGTCTCGGTCTGCAACCTTGACTATCCGACTTCGTGGAACTCGTTCAATTTGCAGCACTGCACGGTAGGGCGGTTCGGCTATTTTCGCATGCACGGCAGAAATAGAGCCAAATGGTTCAGCAAGGCCGGCAGGGACCAGACCTATGATTATTATTACAACGGCGAAGAGCTTGCAGGGATATACGACAGGATCGAAAAACTGGCCGAGGCCTTTGAATTCTTGACGGTCATCGCCAATAATCATTATCGAGGCGCCGAGCTTGCAAATGCCATAGAATTGAAGGCTCTGGTAAGCGGTGAAAAGCAGCTTGTTCCCGCCGGTCTTTTAAAAACTTATCCGAATCTGGCATCGATAGCCTTAAAAACAACTAAAAAAATCCGCATGAAAACGCCGATAAATAAGCCCTTAAAATGAATTTAACGCTAAAAATAGGGTTTTTCACTTCTTCATAAGCCACACACATAATCACCCGGATTTTATGCTTGACAAGAGGATAGCTAATCTTGTATAAGTAGAACTATAGGCATTAGTGGATTTCCGGCCTCCCGGCAGGTGGATATTCTACTACTTATTTCAGATTTTGATTTTTCAATTAGCAGTTCATATTTGGCTTATTGAAGGAAGGAGGTGGTGTCAAATCGCGGAAAATATCTTGGTCGAATATGGATAGAATGTAGTTGGCTTATCGAAGGGTATAAGTGCTTTGGTGTGTGGCCAAAGCGAGATTATTTTAACTTTATCGAAGGAGGATTATCATGATTAGAAAATTGTTTTATTTGGTTTCTGTCTTTATGGTTGTGGGCTTGATCGGGCCGGCGGCGGCGCAAGATGTCGATATGGAAATCGGCTTTGGCACCCCCGTGATTGATGGCCAGGTCGATGATATTTGGGCTGATGCATCAGTGGCTTCTTTCGTCCCTCTGGATGATCCGGCCAATGGCTCCGGTACCTGGATGGC
>CAZSOR010000356.1:0-4927 GCA_964608395.1 uncultured Pirellulales bacterium | reverse complement strand
AACCACTGGCGATGCAACTGGGATACAGATGTTGTGCTGGATAAGCCCGCCGAGCAGGTTTATGTCAAGTTTACGGGAAATCCAGGCCTGAATGTAATTCGGGCTTGCCTGCATTTGCTTCCGAAGCAAACTCCAAAGACCGCCCTGCGAATCGTTCACGGCTTTAGTATAGATGGGCAACTTCAAACGAAAACATTAAACATGGATAAGCCGGATGACTACACAATCGAATGCGACGGCGAGCCTGAAAACGTTTTCATCGAGATGACTGTTCCATCCGGATAAGTTTCATTGGTTCCGCGTAAGGCCTTTTCCCAACAGGGGCAGGATTTTATTCGCTTCATTAGGACTATAGTTGAAGATTGTAAAGCCCCCCGTGCCCAGCTTGCGGGTGACATTGATCTGTTCTATAAGCTTGCAGATATCAGACGAATCGCTCCAGACGCTCAAACCTATGCCGGGAAAGCACGGAACCTTGCCGGCCCATTCAAGCTGCTGGGCCACCATGCGCTGGAAGTGACTGCTGGAGTCCGTATAATCCATCGGGCAAACGAAATCAAGGTACCCGCGATCGCACCACAATTTCCAGTCCTGGCCGACTGCGTTTCGATCGACAGGCCAGTTTCTAAAGACCGCCGCTGAGATTTTGATGTCCGGCCTGATTTTTTTTGCACGTTGCGCTACGGCAGCAACAACTTCGGTAATCTGCCGGCGCCGAAACTCCAGCCATTGTTCCTGCAGGCTGTCGTCATTCCGCACATCGGCAGGCCACTTGCGAATTTTCTTGCCGATTGTTTTCTCAAAACGCAGACGGCAGCCTTTGCAGAAGCAGCCCTCATTTCCGGGATAACGGATGTAGTCGAAATGCAGGCCGTGGACGTCGTACTTGCGTGCCACTTCGAGCATCGATTCAATCTCCAGCTTCTGATTTTCCGGATGTGAAGGGCAGAGCCAGCGCTCGTTCGGCGAGCCGTCGTAGTTTACCTGGGTTCGACCATCGGCCTTCATCCCGACGATGAATTCCTTATCTGTCGCCCAGCCCATGTTATAGTTGACTTTCCAGACGTGACATTCGATGCCGTATTTTTTGCATGCCGCCAGGCAAAGTTCGATTTGATCGCCCTGCTGCTTGACAGCCGCCGCCACGGGCAAAACGTCACTCTTATAAAAAGCCGCCCCGGCCCACATCATATTCGGCAGGACCGCGGTAAAGCCATTATCGGCAAGAATCTTAATGGCCTGGTCCCATGTCATGCCGGCTACGCCGAACGCGCTGTGGCACCAGAAAGCCCGGTGTTCCGGGCGTAAGGGCTTTTGCGCCATGCAGTACGCATCGATAAGAGACTCCTGTGATTGTTCGGCGGCAGCAATGACTTGTGAAAACTTGCCCTCGGATAACATGGACTGACTCTGAGCGTGAAGCTGGTCGGCCTTTTTGAGAGGCTCCAAAGCTCGCGTGTCTCCGGCGGCAAGTCTTATTATGCCTTTTTTGGCTGCATTGTAATTATCATAAGGCCCCAATCGGCCAACCCGGTCGAGACAGCCATCGGCTGCCTGATGCCAGAGATCCGGAACAAGGTCTCCGGCCATAGCCAGCAGCAATTGCATTTTATTGACCGAATCATCGGCCAAAAGCACATGCGTCAGGAAGATGCAGTTTGGGCTGGCGACGATAGCGGGTTTGCCTGTAGACTGGTCTTTGTCGTTATACCACCATGCGGCAACCCGGCTGCGTCCCTCGACGGCGGATGTATCGCGTATATTCCACGAGGCTTGACTGGTAACCGCCAGCATTCCATGTAAGGCATCGGCGGAAGGACGGATCGAGGCGAAATTGCCCTGATATTTCTGTCGAATATGAGGGCCGATTCGAATACCTGTTATCGATTCGAGGCGCCGGGGCAGTGTGTAGCACGCAATTAATTTCCCGCCGGCCTGAAGAAATTTTGCGATCTCGCCGGTCACAGTCTCCGGCATATTCGGATTGTACGGCAGAACCACAAGCTTCATACCCTTAAGCCTCTCCGGCGTGACATCATGGTCGCTGAGGACTGTATGCGAAAGGCCCGCCCTGTCAAAAAACTCACTCATAACCTGCGTGTATTGCCTGACGGCATCCAGTTCGTTCGGCGCCTCGCTCGCGACCGAATCGCCGCGAACGATAACAATCCTGCCCGCTGTGCCGAATACACCCAGAGCTGCAATATAAAACTCGGCGTCTACATCCTGGCCCCGCCATGCGGAAATGCGAACCGTGTCGATTTTGCCCCATCCTGCCGGCCGGCCTTCGATGTTAGTCGCGTTCTTATTAATCCTGACCGCAGCCCATCCATCGGAAGCAGGAGCATCGAATCCGCCCCTGTACCACCCGTCTCCGCTGTGCAGGTAGACGGCAAAATTTGCCACAGGCATTGGGTCCGGGCAGTAAAACAGGAATTGAAAACCCTTGCACATGGTCAGGTCGAGTTTGAGGCTGCCGTCCCAGGATGCACGTTCTATTTTTGTGCCGCGGAAATTGCATTGCATTCTCAAGGTTTTCCCGCCTTCAATTTCTAAAAGCGAAACCGGCTTGCTGCCGGCCATCGGCTTCCAGATCGTAACGGCGGTCCGCTGAGAGTATGAAAAGTCGTCGACTATTTTATAAGCCGGCTCCGGGATTGACGGTACAGATGCCGCCAAAGTCAGGGACGAAAATGCACAAGTAATAATTAGCGCTATAATCCTTATCGGCATTAGTTATTCTCCAAAAAGATAGTCATCTGTCCCGAACGTCGTCGATCGACACAAAGTACAGTTTACCAGCAAAGACTCGAACGCTCAATCATCGAAGCAAAGTTCTTCGATGCGAAGTTCGGACGGCTTATAAACCGCCAAAAATATTCTATTTATTTTATTGACTTTTTTCGGTCTATATGTATATTTGAACAGTTAGTAGAGTATTTCCTTTCCTCTCTCAAGGACATATTCTTAAAAAATCGAAAGAGAGAGAGTTATTATTAAGTCGGCCTTTATAAGGCCGGGGAGAAGTTTCAGTGAGTACAGGTACAGTAAAATGGTTCAATTCAAGTAAGGGATTCGGTTTCATCCAGCCAGACGACGGCGGCGACGATTTGTTTGTTCACCACTCGGAGATTAAGACAACCGGGTACGCATCGCTCGATGAAGGCCAGAAAGTTGAATTCGAGGTCGGAGAAGGCAAAAAAGGCCCTTGCGCGACCAATGTAATTCCAGGCTAAGCGAAAACAACGCTTGAGAAAAATAAAAAATCAAAATGTAAAATGTAGAATTTCGCAAGTCATCCCTAAGGGATTCCATAATTACGAATTTTCATCTTTGAGTTTTGATTTTTTCATAATCCGTCAGTTCTTCCACTGCTTCAGGATTTCCAGGCATTCGATCATTGCCCGGCCGCTGTGATAACCTGCTTTCCAGTTGTTAGCTTTGTCACCCTGCACGGCACCTCTGGTAGTGACATTCGCGTGCCACTCGCCATGTTCCCAGTCCACGAGCTGTTTTTCAATATAATCGTAGGTTTGCTGGAATATATCCAGATATTGTGGATCGTCTGAAAACCGGTGCATATATAAAGCGCTTACGATGGCCTCGGCCTCGACCCACCAGACTTTTGTTAGATTGTCTGCCGGCCGATTGAAAAGGCCGCTGTCGTAAAATCCGCCCGCGCCCTGGTCGTAACCATACTTCAGCGAATAACCGAACAAGGTTCGATATAAATCGCCGAACGGATAGTTCGAAATACCCGCCGCGTCGCAGGCGTCCATCAGCAACCAGATGTTCTCGATATCATGGCCGTAGGAGATCCGCGCGTAGGCCGCTTCGAGTCTCGGCGTCCAGTCGCGATCATATTTATCTGTACAGGCGCCAAGGTCTTTTCGTACGACAGAGTTACTTTCAATATTGATAAGCTCCAGCAGCCGCTCGCGCGCCAAAGGCAGTTTGCAGGCACGATAGAAAGTCGTCATCGATTCCATGAGGTGCAGATGTGTATTCATTAGTTTCAGATTTGCCGGAGCGCCCATATAGGATGATTCGCCGGCAGATACCGGTGTCCAGTTTTCGTTGAAAAATTCGATGTAGCCTCCGTATATTTTGTCGTGGGATTTTTCCTCCAGTAGATCAAAAAAGCTAATCGCGAAATCCAGCACATCCTTTCTTTCAGTGGCCAGATAATATTCGGAGATAGCGTAGAGAGCGAAAGACTGGCCGTAAAGGTGCTTTCGGGGCTGGAGTTTTTCGTTGCCGGCAGCATCGACTTCCCAGTAGAAACCGCCGTTCTCGACATCCCACATTTTTTCTTTCAGGAAGCGATAGCCATGCTCTGCGGCATCGATATATTGGTCGTCGCCATAGCCGGCTCTGGCCAGTCGGGCAAAGAGCCACATCGTCCGCGCCTGAGTCACAATCATTTTTGTGCCTGGGCCTTTGAACTTGCCTTTCTGGTCGAAGTTGATTGCATATCCGCCGTTGACGCGATCCAGGCACTTGGTATACCAGAATGAAGCAATATTTTCCTGCAGCACTTTTTCAAGTCTGGGAATAGCGATGTTGGCCAGTTCCGCCCGGTCCTGAGCCGCGGGCAGCTTCGAGCAAGCCGAAAGCGAGATAATGAAAATCAGAACCAGGCAACATTGAATTTTTCTGTGCTTTGTACCGACCATTATTTCTCCTTCTCCTGAATAATCGAGAGGTTATCCCGCTTCGGCCCGTGAAATTGAGGCCAACTGGGATTCGAATCAGAACCGCATGCGATACTCGTAACGATCAGGGCGCCAATCAGCATGGCAAAGATATCCTTCCATACAGGCGAAAGACTATCCGGTTTCAATTTTCTAACGTATGAAAATTAGAGTTTTTGGTCTCAGTCGGCTGTACTATTTTGGCCGAGAAGCTTCGATACTTTATTCACCAG